>CAZKBY010000024.1:0-20791 GCA_964550915.1 uncultured Eubacteriales bacterium
AGGCTATTCCACTCTCCTCGAGGCGAGCCAAGAAGCCCCTCATGTCCGTCCAGGAGAGTTCTACACCGTAAATCTTTCTTAGGTTTTCTTTTTGCTCTTCCAGGCCAGCCGCAGCAACGGGAAATGGCGAATAGCCGCAGTTACCACTGACGAGTGTCGTGATTCCCTGGTGGATGACGCTCTCTGCCTTAGGGTTGACGAGCAGGCTGACATCGGTGTGATCATGGACATCGATAAACCCCGGACAGACAGCCAAGCCTTTGGCCGTGATGACTCGCTTCGCCCGACTGGACTTTATTTTCCCGATCGAAACGATCGAACCATGAGCAATGGCCACGTCAGCCGAGACGGGCTTACCACGAAGGCCGTCGTAAACGAGCCCATCCTTAATCAAAAGGTCAAACTCTTTTTTGGACAGACAGCCTTGAAGCAACGGCCCGGCTCCGGCCAAGCCGATCAAAGACGCTCGAGCCGTTCTTTTCAGAAATTCCCTCCGGTCCAGTCTTGACTTCATGCATCACCGCCTTTTTCTCGATTCTTATGTTATTTTCATTGTTTAAAAGCCGACAGTCAGAGTCAAGGCTTTTTCTGAGCGAGAAGCCCGGAAAGAAATACCGACCGCCAGCCGATCTTGCCGGCGGTTCAAGCGGCAGATTTTCTTGGCCACAAAATAGCCCATGGCCGACCCCATAAAAACATCCGCCGGCCAGTGTTTATTCTGCCAAACCCTGGCCACCCCGACCAGCGCCGCCAAGCTGTAGGCCAGGACATCGACCGCCGTCTCCTTGGACTCGTCGGCGATGACAGTGGCCACAGCAAAGGCAGAGGCGGCGTGGCCGGACGGAAAGGACCAGTGACTCGAGGAGAAAGAAAAAGGATGAAAACTCGCGCTTGACTCTCCTGTCGAAGGCCTCGACCGGCCCAAGACAAACTTGCCACTCCAGACAAAAAGCGTGGTGACAGTCAGGCTCTCCAGACTCAGGAGGGCAACCTGTCGAAGGCGGTCACGATCGCCCAACTCTCCCGCCGCGTAGAGAGCAGTCAGGCCGCCGAGCAGCCAGCCCCCATCCCCAAAGTTCGAGAAAAAGGCTGCAGCATCCTTGGCCGAGGAAGACTTGTGCTCTTCTACCCAATCGTGGATTCTCTGATCGCTGACGAACAAAATCAAGCCGACACTCGTCACAGCGGCAAGCTTAAGGAAGTCCGACTTCTGCCAATCCTTTGGAGAGGCCACGACACTCTCAAGGTCTTTCCCAAACCTGAGCAGAAAATCCCTGTTGAACTTGTGTTCCAGAGACGCCGCCTCGCCACCCCAGAGCGGTTGCCCCATAAATCCGAGGGAGAAGCATGCGACCAGGAAAAAGCTCAATCCCTTCGCCGCTCTTCGTCGGCTTTTTACCATCGCCAAACCTCAATGAAGACAGGAAAGGGGCATCAGACATTCGATAACCCTAAGAGTCTTCTGAGTGGCCCCTTGGAGAGACCTTAAGAGGTGCTGGCTCTTTCTCCCCATCTCTTGAAGAACAGTTTCTTCTTCAAAAAGAAAAACCCTGGTCAGGTCTTTGAGGCCGGAAACTCGGAGGGCAGCGCCGCGACGGACGAACTCTTCTGCCAGGAAGGCAAAATTGTGCATGAACGGCCCGAAAACAATCGGTTTACCATAGAAAGCCGGCTCAAGCAGGTTTTGCCCTCCTTTGGGAACCAAGCTTCCTCCCACGAAAGCGACATCGGACAGGGCATAAAAACGAGCCAGTTCACCAAGCGTATCCAAAATCAGGACGTCCCAGGCTCGACCTGCGCCTGTGCTTGTCCTCCTCACTACCCTGAGCCCCAGACCGGCTGCCAAGCTCTCGACCTCATCGGCTCGCTTGGGATGGCGCGGCGCGATGATCAGGCTGAGGTCTCTCCTTTTTTTCCTCGATTCGCAATAGGCGCTGAGCAGGATCTCTTCCTCACCCTTGTGCGTGCTTCCTGCGACAATGACTTTACAATCTCTAAAAAGACCGATTTCTTTCCTGAGCCCGTTGAGGTCTTCGGGCTTGACTCCGGGCGGTCTCACGTCACTTTTGAGGTTTCCCACGACCTCCATTTTCTCAGCCTGGACGCCAAGGGACAGGAGCCTTTCTCTATCTTGCTCGGTTTGAACGAGGAAACGATCAACGGGACGAAGGACCCGCCTGAGGAGTGTCTTTATGAGCCGATATTTCCGGAAAGAGCGGTCAGAAATACGGCCGTTGATCAAGAGGACAGCGGAACTCAGCTTACCTGATATGCGGAGCAGGTTAGGCCAGAATTCAGATTCGACAAGGACAAATAAGTCGGGTTGGAGAGCTCTAAAAAACTTCTTCACCGTCCAGGCGAAATCGAGAGGCACAAAAAAAATTGATGTCGCCTCAGCGAGTTTGGCCCGGGCAACTCGGTAGCCTGAGCTCGTCAGCGTGGAACAGTAGATTTCCCAGTCAGGATGCTCTTTCCTGATTTCTTTGAGAAGATGCCCCAGGCTCAGGACTTCTCCGACCGAAACGGCGTGAATCCAGAGGCATGGTCTGACCGAAGTCCTCGGTGAAAGCCCGAAGCCAAGCCGGCCAGCGAGGTTCAATCCACCCTGACCGCTTTTCCTCGTTTTAAAAAAATAAGCTGGAGCATAAAACAACAAACCGACAAAAAGGAGGAAACTGTAGAGGATGTACACAGGTTCTTGACTATACTAAATTCATGCTCGGTCTTCAAGTCTTCGCCAGGCGTGGAAGCATCTTTGTGAAAGAAGGGGGTCCTGCCGCGGTTCACCCCCGGCGCCCTTTCACGCACCCGTTTGTCAATTATTAGGTGGTAAGTTCAGCGGCATCAAACGCTTGAGTCGGGGGGGCCCCGAACCACGTCACGTCTTTCTTCTATCCCAATATGACATTACATGATTGGAGATGTTTTCGCCGGCCATTGCCCAAAAGCATGAATTGTGCTATTTTATGATGACCGAAAAGAAAGGAAATTAATCCCTAAACAGAAAGGAATCCCGGATGGCTGAAGAAAAAGTTGAACAGTCAAAGGAGAAAGCCGCACGGAACAAGAAAATCAATCGATTGACTTTGGTCGAAATTGAGAAGAAGCTGGAAGAAATCAAGGGTTCGCAGGGGGGTTATTCCTCCCGATACGCCCGGGAGCTTCTTCGCCGCAAAGAGATTCTCAAGTCCCGCTAAATCAACCCTTTCCTCCCCATTCCTTATTAAAACACCGGAAGGTTTACAACATCAGGGAATTTTGATAAACTTAGGGCTAACTTGAAGGAGAACAGCCAGTGTTAGGCAAACAACAAAAAGAAACAATCATCGCCGACAACAGGCACAAGCCTGAGGATACGGGCTCTCCCGAGGTCCAGATTGCTTTGCTCAGCGAAAGGATTAATTCTCTTACCAGCCATCTCAATGCCCATCAAAAGGATTATACGTCCCGAGTGGGTTTGATGAAGCTGGTTGGAAAGCGCAAGAGGCTTCTGGCCTATCTGAAGAGAGAAGACGCCGCCCGCTACGAGAAGCTTATCCAGAAGCTTAATCTGCGCAAATAAATTATTTTTCAGGAAAGACAATGTCTCACACGATCACTCTTGAAATCAATAACCGGCCCCTCACAGTTGACATAGGTAAGATCGGCCGACAGGCTGACGGCTCAGCCGTCGTCAGGTACGGCGAAACAATCATGTTCTGTGCTGCCACATCGAAAAAAGAGGTGAAAGAAGAAAAGTCCTTCCTCCCCCTCATTGTCGACTACAGAGAAAACACCTATGCCGCCGGGAAAATCCCCGGCGGTTTCTTCAAGCGCGAAGGCCGGCCTTCGGAACGGGAGATCCTTGTCAGCCGGCTCATCGACCGTCCCATCCGGCCGCTTTTCCCCGAAGGGTATTATTTCGACACTCAAATTGTGGCCCTCCTCCTCTCAGCTGACCTGGAGAATGAGCCCGATACGTTGGGTATCATCGGTGCCTCGGCAGCCCTCTATTTTTCTGATATTCCGTTTACGACTCCGGTTGGCGCCGTGAAAGTCGGGCTTATCGATGATGCCTTCGTCCTTAATCCGACCGGGCCCCAACTCGAAAAGAGCCAGCTCAACATGGTCGTGGCCGGAACAGAAAAGGGCATCCTGATGATCGAAGCCGGAGCCATAGAAGTGGAGGAAGAAAAGATTGTTGAGGCAGTCAGGATCGCCCAGGAGCCGATCCTGCGCATCATCGAAGCCCAGAAAGAACTCTTCGCCCAGCTCGATATTAAGAAGCGAGAGTTTGTCGCCAAGCCTCTCAACCAGGAAAAATTCAACCTGGTCGAGCAGGAAGTCGGAGCCGACTTGCTCAAGGCCATTCAGATCAAGATAAAAAAAGAAAGCGAAAGTGAATGCACAAGAATCCTGAAGACTCTGCTCGACAGAATCCCGCCCGAGAACGAGGAAGAAATCGCCGAGACCAAAGAGATCTTTTATCAGCTGGAAAAGAAGCTCGTTCGGGAGCTTGTCCTCAACCAGGGGAAAAGAGCTGACGGACGCGGTTTTGACGAAATCAGGCCCATCTCCAGTGAGGTAAGCATTCTTCCCAGAACCCACGGATCGGCTCTTTTCACGCGGGGAGAAACCCAGTGTCTGGCCACTGTTACGCTCGGAACTTTCGAGGATGTCCAGAGGCTGGACGGGCTGGGAGAGGAAGCCGAAAAACGCTTTATGCTCCACTACAATTTCCCGCCTTTTTCGGTCGGCGAAGTCTCTTTCCTCAGGGCACCTGGAAGAAGGGAGATCGGGCATGGCGCTCTGGCTGAAAAATCCATCCTTCCCGCGATTCCTCCAGAGGATGTCTTTCCCTATACCATCCGCATCGTCTCGGATATTCTGGAGTCAAACGGCTCTTCGTCCATGGCCACCGTTTGCGGCGGCGTCCTGTCGTTGATGGACGCCGGCGTTCCCCTCTCCATGACCATCGCCGGCATTGCCATCGGATTGATTACGGACGGTCCAAGATACGCCTTGCTCACAGACATTGCTGGCCTCGAAGATCACCTCGGAGATATGGACTTGAAGGTGACGGGAACGGAAAAGGGTGTGACGGCGATCCAGCTCGACCTCAAGATTCCTGGCATCACCCCGGAGATATTCAGGGAAGCAATATTAAAGGCCAGGAGGGCGAGGCTTGAGGTCCTGGCCAAGATGAAGGAAGTCCTGCCCGCCCCCAGGCCGGAAATCTCGCCCTATGCGCCGCGCATCATCACCCTCTTCATCAACCCGGAAAAGGTGAGCGAAGTCATCGGCCCGGCAGGCAAGGTCATCAAGAAGATCATCGCCCAAACAAAAGCCAAGATCGACATCGAAGAAACCGGCAAAATTACCATTGCTTCATCCGACATGATCGCTGCGGAAAAAGCCAAGGAGTTGATTCACGAAATCACCGTTGAAGCAGAAGTCGGAAAAGTCTACCAGGGCAAAGTCGTCCGGATTGAGGAGTACGGGGCTTTTGTCGAAATTCTGCCCAATATCGTCGGCCTTCTCCATGTTTCGGAAATCGCCCATTACCGGGTGAAAAGCGTCTGGGATGTCCTTAAGCTCGGCCAGGTGATCGAAGTCAAAGTCATCAGCATCGACGAGGACCACAAGGTCCGAGTCAGCAGAAAGGCTCTTGAGGACCGCGCAGCTTCCCCGCCCGAGGGACAGGGCCGCCCATATCCCAGGCGCAAGACATATCATCGCGGAGAAAGCAGCCGCAGATCCCGAGACAAGTTCAGATTCTGATATAGGCCGGTACAAAAAAATGGCCGACTCGGAGCGAGCAAAAAGAGGGTTCACTTTTGTCGAAATGCTCGTTACTCTGGCCATCCTCGCCGTGCTGGCGACAGCCATCATGCCGATCGCCAAGACGGCCGTCAAAAGGGAAAAAGAGATCGAGCTGGAGCGCAGCCTCCGCCTTGTCCGCGAGGCCATCGACGCCTACAAAAAGCTGGCTGACGAAAAAAAGATCGACGTCGAGGAAGATACCGAGGGCTACCCGCCCAACCTGGAAACACTGGTCAAAGGTGTGGAAGTCAAAGTTGACAGTGACGAATCTTCCCGGGGTGAGCGAAAATCCGGCCGCAAGATCATCAAGTTCCTCCGCAGGATTCCCCGCGACCCTATGACCAATTCCACCGACTGGGGGTTGCGTTCTTACCAGGATGAACCTGACTCGACCGTTTGGGGAGGGGAAAATGTCTATGACATCTATACCAAGAGCAACGCGACAGCCCTGGACGGGAGCAAATACAAAGACTGGTAAAAGCGTGAAAAAATCGAGCCATCAACCCGAAAGGGGATTTACCCTGATCGAAATCATCATCGTCTTCGCTTTGATCGGAATCCTAGTTAGCCTCGCTCTTCCTCAGTATAAAACAAGTCTGAAGAAAGCTCGGGAAGCGGTCTTAAAAGAAGACCTCTTTGTTCTGAGGAAACTTATTGATCAATATTACACGGACAAGGGCAAGTATCCGCCTTCCCTGCGGACGCTGGTCGAGGACGGTTATCTTCGACAAATTCCCCTCGACCCGATGACCAAATCGGCCGACACCTGGGTGGAGGTTAGGGAGACTCCCTCCCTTGAAGAAATGGAACCGGGGATGGAGTTCGGAATCGTCGACGTCCGCTCCGGCTCGAAGGAGAAAGGCCTGGACGGGACGACTTACGACACGTGGTAAGGGCCGTTTGATGCAGAATCAAGGCTATATCATGATTATGCTCGTCATCCTCCTGACTGTCTTGAGCATCGGCCTGATGGTCGCTGTTCCGGTCTGGCAGACCCAGATTCAGAGGGAAAAGGAAGAAGAGTTGATCTTCCGGGGAAGGCAGTATGTCGAAGCGGTTCGCCTCTACCAGCTCAAGAACCCGGGGCGCTTCCCCAAGACTCTCCGAGTACTAGCCGAAAAAAAATGCATCCGCAAGCTGTACCGCGATCCGATGAGCTCTCATGGCGAGTGGAACATCATCCTTCACCAGGAGGGAGGACGGACAACCGGAGTTCAGCCGACGGTCAGGGCCCGCGAAGGAGGAGCACCGGCCGGTCAGCCCCGGGCGTTCTCTCCCCAGAGAGTCCTTATCGCTCCGCCTCAAGCCCTGAACTCGATGCAAAACCCGCAAATCCTCGGCGTGGTCAGCTCCTCGACCAAGAAATCAATCAAGATCTACAACAACCAGGAGAGTTATGACAAGTGGCTTTTTTTTTATGGCCAAGACCCCAATAAACTCCCTGAGATAACCATTTTCGGTCAAACCCCCAAGCTTCCATGAATTCATTCCTCATCGTCGCCGGCGAAAATTCGGGCGAAAAATACGGCGCTGATGTCGTCCGAGAATTCAAGAAAAACGACGCTTCTGCTTCCTTCTTTGGCGTCGGCGGCCCCAGGATGCAGGACGAGGGAGTCGAGCTTATTTTTCGAGCTGAGGAGCTGGGCGCTATCGGCCTTTTTGAGGTCATTTCCAGCCTTCCCCGGATCCGTAGGATTTTTAAAAGCTTGGAATGCGCGGTTGCCGCAAGACGACCTCGGGCAGCCGTGCTCATCGACTCACCCGATTTCAACCTTCCCCTGGCCAAGAGACTGAGACGACAGGCCATTCCTGTCCTTTATTATATCAGCCCGACCGTCTGGGCTTGGAGGAGCGGCAGGCTCAAGACGATTAAAAGGACAGTAGATAAGATGCTTCTGATCTTCCCGTTCGAGAAGGCCATCTACGACGCACACGAGATCCCGGCGACCTTCGTCGGGCATCCCCTGATCCACAAGGTTAAAACCAAGCTCAACCGGGCGGAATTCTTCAAGAAATACTCACTAATGCCTGAGGCTGTGGTCATTGCCCTTCTTCCCGGCAGCCGGGAGACAGAAGTCAAACATCACCTGCCAGCCCTGGCCAAGGCGACCAAAAGGATAAGATCTAACCTTCGGGTCTCTTTTCTGTGGATCGCAGCCGATAGCCTGGCGTCTGGCTGGTTTGACCGGCTCAGAGTCTTGGCCGATGATCAAGACAGAGTCCTTACCGAGGACGCTTACGAAGCTATGGCTTTTTCCGACCTTGTTCTTTCCGCTTGCGGGACGGCCAACCTTGAAGCCGCTCTCTTGGGAACACCTCTCATCTCATTCTACCGGCTATCTCCTTTTACTTACTATCCATTCCGTAAGCTCGTGAAAATCAAGGATTATAGCATCGTCAATATTCTGGCCGGCAAGAGGGTCATCCCCGAGCTTATTCAAAGCCGGTTCACTGCCCAAAGACTGGCGATCGAAGCCTTGGGGCTTCTCCAATCAGACGAACAAAGAGCCGCTATGAAAGCGGAATTCTTGAGGCTGCGCCGCCTTTTAGGGGAAGACAACGCTCCGGCCAACGTCGCTCGAGAGCTGGGAAAAATTGTTCTTGGTCAAACTGACTAAAGAGCCTCGAGGACTTGAAGGGCGAGCTCGAAGCGTCCGAGAGGCGGGCTGATCTGAACTCCCCGAACCATACCCTTGATGTCCTTGAGGACTTCTTTGGCTATGGCCACGCCTTCCTGGCGGGCTCTCTCCGGTCCAATGTCCTGAGCCTGGCGCATTCGTCGCATGACCTCTTCGGGAATCCTTGACCCCGGGATTTCGTTGTGCATGAACTCGGCGTTTCTGAGGCTGGCCAGGGGCCAAAGCCCAGCCAGGACGGGAATCCGGCAGTGGGAGATGCGCTGGAGGAAATTTTCCAAAAGCCGGACGTCAAAGACCGGCTGGGTGATGGCAAATTCAGCGCCGGCGTCAACTTTCCACTCAAAACGCGAAATCTCATAGTCGAGGTTGACAGCCCCCGGGTTGGCTCCGACTCCGATGAGAAAGGCTGTCGGCTTATCCAATCTCTTGCCGCCGATGTCGAGACCGCTGTTGAGAGAGCTGACAACGTTCGTCAGCCCGATCGAATCCACGTCAAAAACAGCCGTCGCATCGGGATAATCGCCGAGCTTCGGCGGGTCTCCAGTGATGATGAGGAGGTTGCGCAACCCCTGGGCAAACATGCCAAGAAGGTCAGACTGCATGCCCAACAAATTCCTGTCCCGGCATGTGTAGTGAAGGATAACCTCGCTCCGGGCATCCCTGCTCAGGATAATCGCGAGCAACATTGAGCTCATCCGCGCGCTCGCCCGCGGGCCATCGGGAATATTGATACAATCCACACCTGCGCGTTTTAGTTTTAGGGCGGCATCCACGGCGGCTCGCGGATCGACTCCCCGGGGCGGGAGGATTTCCACACAGGTGATGAAGTCGCCGTCATCGAGTTTTCGCCCCAGCTTTGATTTCTCTCGCTTGGAGATGACCTTGGCTTCAGGCTCTTTTTCCGCAGCCGCAGCGACCGTCACAAACCGCCGGCGAGGCGGTTGAAGGGCCCGGATGGCGCTCCTGATGGCTTTGATGTGGGCTGGTGTCGTGCCGCAGCATCCGCCGACGATCTTCACTCCCGCCTGGATGAACCTCTTGGCGTACTCAGCCAGATAATCCGGCGAACAAAGGTAGATATTGCGTCCTTCGACTTCTGTGGGGATGCCGGCGTTGGGCATGGCAGAAAGAGGGAGGGAGGTCACGCGAGCCATGCGCTCGATGCACTGGAGCATGGCCGCCGGCCCGACGCTGCAATTCACACCTACGGCGTCAGCTCCCCATTCCTCTAGCTTTTTGGTGAAGACCTCAGGTGTTGTTCCGTAGAGACTGTTGCC
Organism: uncultured Eubacteriales bacterium; assembly: GCA_964550915.1. Lineage (GTDB taxonomy): Bacteria > Acidobacteriota > Aminicenantia > Aminicenantales > UBA8522 > JARYMI01. The sequence goes on from CAZKBY010000024.1 coordinate 9,719, forward strand.
GTCCTCTTGGATCGTCATCTCGGCCACGACCGGCAAGTCTCTGGCTGCCCCGCGCACAGCCTTGATGGCCTGGTGAATCTCGTTGATATCGGAGAACGTTTCCAGGATGAACAGGTCCACACCGCCCTGGAAAAGGGCCTCTGCCTGTTCGGTGAAGGCCAAGGCGGCTTCTTCGACTGAAGTAGGTCCCCACGGCTCAATTTTCAGGCCAAGAGGGCCGATGGAACCGGCCACAAACACCTGACGACCGGCCTCTTCCCTGGCGATCCTGGCGCCGGCGCTGTTTATTTCCCTGACCATATCATTGAGCCCGAATTTCTTGAGCTTATAGCGGTTGGCAGCAAAAGTGTTCGTTTCGATGATCTCGGCCCCGCTCTGGATGTACTCACGATGGACAGATTTAACCAGGTCAGGATTGGAAAGATTAAGCTCATCGAAGCAGGTCTGAAGATAGACCCCTTTGTTGTAGAGCATGGTTCCCATCCCGCCGTCACAGAGCAGGACTCTGGTATGGATGAGCTCCAGGAATTTGTCGCTAATGGACATTCTCCTTTGCTTCCGGCAAGCCTCGAAGCGATGATTATAATGCCCCCTCGCCAGAGGTGTCAAACGTGCAACCTAAATACCACAATGTGGGCGGTGCCCACGCCGCCCTCATCTTGCCAAGTCATACATCGCGTTTGCAATAGGAATAAAATCAGTTGATGGAACGAGGCAGGATGAAGGCCAGACTGTCGTCGGGCCGAAGGCCGTGTTTTTCGGCCGAGCCACTGTGCAGCTCCAGGACATAACTGGCCGGTCTTCTCGGAGAATAGGAGGGGCAGGGGTCTTGCTGGCAGGCAGGCACTTGCGGCTCAATGTGGACGATCCGCTTGTTTTTGTCCAGCCAGAGGATATCAATCGGAAACCTCATGTTTTTCATCCAGAAAGAATGGATCCCCTCCTCCTCAAATATAAAAAGCATGGCCTCGTTTTCGTGAATGCCCTGCCGGAACATCAGCCCTTGCTGTCTTTCTTCGTCAGTGATCGCCAGCTCCGCCGTGACCGCAAAACCGTCAGGAAAATAGACTTTGATGAATTTGTCTTTCGTGGCCTGTCCGGCGCAACAGAGACCAATAAAAAGCAAGGTTGAGAAAAAATAACGCCTTGGTCTCATCGCTTTTAATGGATCGTAATCAACGGCACAAACCGCACAGGGAGAAGCTTCCTTTTCTTAAATCCTTTCTTCTCCCGACTGATGAGAACGAGCTCCTGGAAGCATGAGCCAACCGGAATGACCATTCTGCCGGATGCCTTGAGTTGATCCTGCAATCCTTTTGGCACTGAGGGCGGGGCCGCTGTAACCATCATGGCGTCAAACGGGGCATGTTCCTGCCAGCCCAGCGTCCCGTCGCCGATCTTGAAAAAAACGTTTGAGTAGCCGAGCTTGTGCAGAATTTCCTGGGCTTTCAAAGAAAGCGCCTCGATGAGTTCGATCGTGTAAATCTCCCTGACTATTTCGGCCAAAACAGCGGTTTGATAGCCCGAACCAGTCCCGACTTCAAGGACAATCTCGTCTCCCTTGAGCTCGAGCGCCTCGGTCATGTAGGCAACAATATAAGGCTGCGAGATCGTTTGGCCCTCTCCGATTGGAAGCGGCTCGTCTCCGTAAGCGAAGGGTCTCATCTCCTCGGGCACAAAAAGATGACGAGGGATCTTGCGCATGGCTTGAAGGACTCTTTCATCTTTAATTCCTCTCTCCTTGAGCTGGAATTCGACCATGCGATCCCTTTCCTCGGCGAATTCTCCATCCCTTTCTGACATTGCACACCCCCGTCCGCGGCGGATGAGCCTGTCTGCAAAACCTCTAATAGGCCCTGGCAAAATAAACGAGTTCCCGGCCCTCTTTCAAGCAAGAAACACAGCGGCCAGCTCTCTCTTCTCCTTCTTGATGTAACGGAATAACCCTGATAGTCGCCATGGTTTCTTCTTTGATTTTTTCTTCGCATCCTGAATCGCCGCACCACCAGGCCTTGATAAAGCCTTTCTTTGATTCAATTGTTTCTTTGAATTCCTGGTAATCCATGACCTGGTGGGTGTTGCGTCTCTGAAACTCGAGCGCTTGATGAAAGAGCGATGATTGGATGTCCCTGAGAAGCTCGGGAACCGCCCGGGCCAAAGAGTCCAGGCCTACAAACTCTTTTTTCTGGATATCGCGGCGAACGGCGACACAGCCGCCCTCTTTGATATCGCGCGGCCCGATCTCAAGCCTCAAGGGGACTCCGCGCATTTCCCATTCAGAGAACTTCCATCCCGGCGTGTATTCCTCGCGGGCATCGAGCCTGACGCGGAGGCCCTGCTGGCGCAAATCAAGGCTGATTTTTTCTGCCCAGGGCAGGACATCCTTTTTCCAATCGCCCAACGCAATCGGCACGACCACGACTTGAACCGGCGCAACTTGAGGAGGCAGCCGCAGCCCTGAATCGTCTCCATGGCTCATAACCAGGGCGCCGATCAACCGAGTCGAAACTCCCCAGGACGTCTGCCAGACATACTGAAGGTTCTGTTCTTTATCCTCAAACCGGATGTTGAAAACCCGAGAGAAATGCTGGCCAAGGTTATGAGATGTTCCCATTTGCAAGGCCTTCCCGTCCGACATCAAGGCTTCGATGGCGTAGGTCTCCTCGGCTCCAGCGAATTTTTCCCTGACCGATTTTCTTCCTTCAAGCACCGGGATGGCCAGCTCCTGTTCACAGAATTCCTTGTATAGGTGAAGGATCTTGATCGTTTCCGCCTGAGCCTGTTCGGCCGTTTCGTGCGCCGTGTGACCTTCCTGCCACAAGAATTCTGTCGTCCTCAGGAATGGCCTCGTGACTTTCTCCCATCGCACGATATTGACCCATTGATTGATCAAAACGGGAAGATCTCTCCACGATTTGATCCACTTGGCGTACATCGAGCCGATAATCGCCTCCGAGGTCGGCCTGACGGCCAGCCTCTCTTCGAGCTCTTCCTGGCCACCGCAGGTGACCCAAGCCACTTCAGGAGCGAACCCCTCCAGGTGTTCCATTTCTTTTCTCAAGTAACTCTCGGGGATAAAAAGAGGAAAATAGGCGTTTTCATGACCCGCTTCCTTTATTCGCCTGTCCATGAGCTGCTGGATGTTTTCCCATATAGCGTAGCCGTAGGGCCTGATAACCATCATCCCCTTCATCGGCGTGTAATCGGCCATCTCCGTCTTGCGGATGATCTCGAGATACCAGCGCGAGAACGAGATCACTCCGTCCGCGGTGAGCTTCGAGAAATCCTCACTTTTGGAGGTAATCTGGCTGACCAACCGTTCGTTTTGGGTCACGGAGTTCTCCACGGCGTCAATTTTAGCGCTTTCTATCCTATCCACGACCCCTTTTTTTGTCAAGAAACGTCGAGCCTCCTTGACAGCCTTCGCGACCTCGATTTACTATGCCAGCCGGGTGGATGAGCCTCCAAGGAGATGGATACTTTCCCTGTCGACCCGGTCAAAACCGGCGTGTCAGCGAGTCTGAGCGAATGATCATCCATTGAATTTTCTGCGTCACGTATTTCGAGACTTAGATGGAGAAAAAAAGCATGACGATATATGAAAAGCTCGGTCTTTTTTATCTCGGCAAGGCTGTCGATCCTCAAACCCAGGGTCTGACGGAAGACCACCTCCTCTACGACTCCAAGGACTTAGTGACACACGCGGTCTGCGTGGGGATGACGGGCAGCGGAAAGACGGGCTTGTGCATCGGTCTCCTCGAGGAAGCCGGCATCGATCATATTCCGGCAATCATTGTGGACCCGAAAGGAGACCTGGGCAACCTGCTGCTTCTTTTCCCCGGGTTAGAACCCGAAGACTTCAGGCCGTGGATCAACGAGGACGAAGCCGCGCGGCAAGGCCTTTCGGCGGACGATTATGCCCGCCAGCAAGCTGAGCTCTGGAAGCAGGGCCTGCGGGAATGGGGACAGGACGAGGCTCGTATCCAGCTCTTGCTCGAAGCGGCTAATATTTCTATTTATACGCCGGGGAGCAGGGCTGGCCTTCCTCTTTCTGTCCTTGATTCTTTTGCCCCGCCCGCGGCCGGCCTGTGGGAAGACACTGACTTGTTCCGCCAGCGAATCTCCACAACCGTATCCAGTCTCCTAAGGCTTTTCGGTTTCCAGGCAGATCCCCTGCAGAGCCGTGAGCACATCTTCTTATCCAATATTTTGGGGGCCGCCTGGACTGCCGGCGAAAGCATGGACATCGCTGGTTTGATCCAGAGAATCCAGTCTCCACCGCTCCGCCGGATGGGTGTTTTTGAGCTCGATGCCTTCTTCCCCGCCCAGGAGCGGTATAAACTGGCGATGATGCTCAACAACCTCCTGGCGGCGCCTGCGTTCGCCTCCTGGATGGAGGGTGAACCTTTGGATATCGATTCACTCCTTTATACTCCCGAAGGGAAGCCCCGGCTAAGCATCCTCTACCTTGCCCACTTGCCAGACGCGGAGAGGATGTTTTTCGTGACTCTCCTTCTCAATCAGCTCCTCGGGTGGATGAGAGCGCAGCCGGGCACATCAAGCCTCAGAGCGATTTTTTACATGGATGAAATCTTTGGGTTTTTTCCTCCGGTCAGCGAACCTCCTTCCAAACGGCCCCTCTTGACCCTGCTCAAACAAGCCCGAGCGTTTGGCTTGGGACTTGTTCTCACCACCCAGAATCCCGTCGACCTGGATTACAAAGGCCTGGCCAACACCGGTACGTGGTTCATCGGCCGCCTTCAAACCGAGCAGGACAAGACGCGCCTGCTTGAAGGGCTGGCGAGTGTAGCGGGGAATATCGACCTCAAGCAAGTCTCCGACATCATCAGCGGTCTAAAAAAGCGCGTTTTCTTGATGCAAAACGTCCATGAAGACAGGCCTTTGTTGATGCAGACTCGCTGGACGCTTTCCTATCTGCGAGGGCCCATGACTCTTCAGCAGATCAAACAGGTGACTGAAGAAAAGAAAGCTCAACCAGCCTCGGTTCCAGGCAAGGAACCTTTACCTCCTCCAGCTCCCCAGCCTTTTGTCCCCTCGCATCGGCTGACCCATCGACATCCTCTCCCCCCTGGTATCAACGAACTTTTTATCCCCGTTGAAAGGCCAGCCTCAGCAGCCGCTCATCTTTTCTATCATCCGTCACTCACAGCGGTCGCCCAGGCCGCGATCTTCGATAACCGCCTGGGTATTTCCACTGTCGAAGACGTGTCCTATTCCCTGGAAATGAAGGAAGATACTATCGGCCTGTGGTGGGACAAAGCCAGCCGCGTCCCGATAAACCTCCAACGCCTTTCCAAAGAACCGGAGACCGAAGCATCATTCCTCTCCCTGCCGCCGAAAGCATTCCACTTTCTTAGATCGGCCGGCCAGGATTATGTCGACTTCTTGACAAGAAGTTTTCAGCTCAGCTTGTGGAAGAATCCCGCGTTCAACGTCGTTTCAAAGCTCGGCGAGTCGGAGCGGGATTTTCGCATCCGGCTGAACCAGCTCGCCCACGAGAAAAGGGATCTCGAGCTTGACCGATTGAGACAGAAGTATGCCGTCAAGATCGCGGCTCTGGAAAGGCAACTCATAGTCGCCCAGCAACGTCTCCAGAGAGAGCAAGAGCAATACAAGGAGCAAATGACGCACACGGCCATCTCCATGGGCGCGACCATCCTCGGCGCCATCCTGGGTCGGAAATCCTCCCAGATCGGCCGGGCCACGACGAGCGCTCGGACCGCCAGCCGGACTTATTATGAGAAGATGGACATCGAGCGAGCCCGCCAGCAGGTCGAAATTGCCAAACGCAGGATGGCCGAGTTGGAGAGCCAGTTGGAAAGAGAAGCCTCCCGAGTCACCAGCAACCTGGATCCGGCGGCAGAAACGCTTCAGCAGCTCGTGCTCCGGCCGAAGAAGAAAGATATTTCTCTCCAGTGGGCCGGAATTCTCTGGTTTCCGTTCTGGCACCTCGAAAAAGGAGGCGAAGAGCCGGCTTATAGCTTATGAACGGGCTTTCGAATAAATCAAGAAAGGAGAGGCTGTGTTAAAAGAATTCAAGGAATTTGCTTTCCGAGGAAACGTCATCGACATGGCCGTTGGCATCGTCATCGGCGCCGCTTTCGGGGCCATCGTTAACTCGCTTGTTGCCGACGTGATCATGCCGCCGATCGGACTGTTATTAGGGAAGGTGGATTTTTCCAACCTCTTCCTCGTGCTCAAAGAAGGGACGGCAGCCGGGCCCTACACATCCCTGGCAGCGGCCAAGCAAGCCGGAGCCGTGACGTTGAACCTGGGCGTCTTTATCAACACCCTCATTAGTTTCCTCATCATCGCTTTTGCGATCTTTTTCGTCATCCGTCAGATTAACAAGCTAAAAAGAAAAGCGGAAGCGCCCGCCGCTCCTCCGCCGACCAAAAACTGCCCTTATTGCTTCTCATCCATTCCGGTCCAGGCCACCCGCTGCCCCTTTTGCACCTCTTCTCTAAGAACCGAATAAAGAGACGAGGGAGCTCCGTTTGAATCGTCCCCTGCAGCACCGGCAACAGTGACGCCGCGCGCGGCACCGAGACTGACGTCCGGGCGGACGCGGACCAGCAGTCTGCCCGCGGTTATGAAGCCCCGGCTCTGGTCGATGTTTTCGTGCAGTGACCCCCCGGACCAAGCGGCCGACCTCGTCTTTCAGGGCAACCGCTTCGAGCTAATACCAGTCTGATCTTCGTTGCCCTCGCAAACTCTATCGATCTCATCAAAAGCCTTGTCGCGATCGGCCGGCGCAACCTCGCCCATAAAGAATAAAAGTATCTCGTCGATCGCTCGGGCACGGGGTTACTTCTCGAGGGTGAGAGCGTGCCCGACGAGGACTAAAAAATCTGCTCGGAAAATTCACCCCTCGTTTCATCTAAAAGGGTGATTGACCGTCTTTTTTGACCGTGGCATTTTAGACTCTCAAAAAAGGAAAAGGAAGCGAAGATGCTATCGAAATCTCCGCTGCTTAATCTTGGGAAAATTGAGACCAGGGACCAGGTTTTTAATCTTCCCCTTCCCACGCTGGTTGAAGGCCGGGACGCTGCCGGGAAGTCATTTCAAGAAAAAACCTTGCTCTTCTACATCAGTCACCGCGGCGCTTCCTTCAACCTAATGAACTCCATCGCTTTGGGTTCGAAGCTGAAATTGATTATCGATCTTCCCCCTTCGCTGGGTGAGGACAAGAACCTGAAACTCGTTATCAACGGAAAGGTTGCTCTGGTCGAGGAGAACAATTCTCATCCAGTGAAGCAACGCGTGTCCCTGAGGTTTGAGAACAAATACTTCATCAAGGCAGATGATTAAGATCATGGCTCGCTGAGCCGGATGATCGGGCGAGGCCACAAGAATCGACTCTCAGGCTTAGTCATGGCAGATGATGAGAATTATAAAAAAATCACCCTCTGATTCATCGCAAAAAGCGATTGCCATCGGGGCCGCCTGCCCCCACAATGGCGATGGAGAGATGAAAAACCAGGAAAACTCTTCCTTAGGCACCATCCCGGGAAATGCCCAGGCCGGGAAAAAAGAGCGGGCGTTCGATCTTTCCCTGCCGGCTGTGGTGACGGGCGTGGATGTCTTAGAAAACAAGTTCAAGGAAAAAACTCAAGTCCTCTCGATCAGCTCAGAGCAGGCGACTGTGCTGCTGCGGTCGCGCGTGACAACAGGCTCCAAGCTTGAACTGACTCTGGAAATCCCCAAAACTCTCATCCTGGAGAGCCACTTGAAGCTTCAGCTCTCCGGAACGGTCTTCCTGATCCAGGCGGAACCGGCTCAGAGCGGAAAAAAGAAGCTCATCTCGATCCGCCTGGACAAGAGATTCAAGCTTGACTCTTTACCCTCCACCGTCAACTAATTGTCATTAAACCCGTCAATAGCTTCTTGACAAGGCTCACCCGTTTTAATAGAATTCCGCCAGAGAATGGGAAAAATTCCATTGGCTACGGGGTTAAAAAATCCAACGAGTGAGACGGCTATGAATAAAAAGACAACAACCTTGGATGAGAAAAAAATCAGAATCCTTGTGTTTTGCCCCTCAGAAATCATCCTCTCGGGAATTCTGAAGGCTTTGGAATCCGATTCCGGGATTGAGATTTCTAATGTCGAAAAAAACACGATTGAGACGTTCATGGAATCGATCAAAAAGCTCAGGCCCCAGGTTATCGTTTTTGCCAACACCGAGCCGCTGCCGAACATGCGGGAAATCTGCAAGGCGATTAAGGAGATCTCAAAGATTCAGAGCAAGTCCCAGCTCCTCCTCCTGGGGAGCATCCCTTCCCATGAAGAAATCGTGGGGCTTATCAACGCCGGGGCAAGAGGCTACTTTGATCTAACGGATCCGGCCACTCATCTCTCCGAGGCCATCCGGGTCATCAATAAAGGAGAAATCTGGTTGCCCCGAGATAAGATGAGCAGCATCATGGACCGGATTATCTCTGTGGTCGGCCGTGATCTCAAGGAAAAGACCCTGGACCAGCTGACCCCAACCGAATTTCAAGTGCTTCGGCTAATAGGCCAGGGCAAAAGCAACGATGAAATCGCTGAAATCCTGTTCATAAGCAAGAATACTGTTCGATCTCACATCAAGAGCATCTATGCCAAGCTTGACACCCACAGCCGGCTTCAGCTTGCTCTTTATGCCATAAATTCGGCCTTGTTCTGACGAATCCTGATCATGAGAGGTTGAGATGAAAAAAGTCCAGCCATCGAAAAAAGAAAAAGTTTTCCCCCTTATCCGGGCCAACCGACGGCGGGAATGGCGTCTTGAGCTCCCCCTGGCCACGAACATTCAGGGAAAGCTTCCCGATGGGAAAAAGTTCGAAGAGGCAACGACCATCGAAAACATCAGCGCCACCGGGGCCTATTTTTGCCTCGATTCGGGTGTCGTCGTCGGGTCCAAGCTTAACCTCATGATTGACCTCCCTCGCCAGCTGACGGGCGGAAAAAACATCAAACTCAATCTTGGAGGAATAACGGTCCGGCTCGAGGAACCCGATAGAAAAGGCAAAAGGCAGGGTGTAGCCATCCGCTTCGACAAGGATTTCAGGTTCGTCGAGGCCGCCAGCAAGAAGAAGCCGCGGTGATTCCTTTTCCCGGCTTCCGGCTTCCTTGTCCATGCTGATCGTTGCTGTGACCGGCGGAATAGCCACGGGAAAATCGGTCGTGGCTGGTGTCCTGAAAAAAAAAGGCTGTTATGTCCATTCCGCTGACCGAACCGCTCGGAGCCTGATGAAGCCGGGCCTCCCCGCTTGGCGGAGAATAGTCAAGCATTTCGGGCCAATGATCCTGAGCCCGGATCAGACGATCAATCGATCGAAGCTGGCTGCTATCATTTTCTCCAATAAAAAAGAGCGACTGTTTATCAATCGTTTGATTCATCCTTTAGTCCTTGAAGAAAAGAAGCGAACGGTCCGCCGCCTGGAAAAAAAGGGAGGCCCCAAGATTTTCATCTCCGAAGCGGCCTTGACGATTGAATCGGGTTTTGCCGGTTTTTTTGATAAAATCGTCGTTGTCACATGCCCAGAAGAAACCCAGCTCCAAAGGCTGATGGAAAGAGACCGGATCGGCCGCCAAGATGCCCGGAAAAAAATTCGCAGTCAGATGCCCTCGGCTCAAAAATTAAAGCAGGCCGACTATATCATCGATACCTCGGGCTCTCTTGAAGAAACCATCACACAGAGTGAAGTTCTCTACCGTCGGCTGCTCGCTGATTACCGGAAAAAAAACAAAAAAGCTGTCCGCCCCCGCAGTCTCGCCTCAGGCCAAGAGTGAAGCGGCCAGAAGCGGGATCATGATCTCATGATGCCCGATGAAGTAGAATCCGCTGCTCTTTCTTCCCAGAGCCCTCTGGATAACATTTTGAGACGGACGATAATGATGGATAAAATCAAAAACAGCAGCGGTAAAATTGTCGAGCTTCTGGCCCTTGTTCCTGACGTAAGAGACAGCTTTGAGAAAGACCTCGGGCAAGACGACGGCTGAGCCGATGTTGATGAAGACTCCAGCCTCGAGTTTTTCCACTAGGGAGCAGAAAAGGAAGAAGTCTGCGAGAGAGGTTTTGCCTAAAGCTTCTCCCCTGGCTTCCGGGTGAAAATGAATGGTGTCCGTTCCCACGGCCACGTGGACGGTCGTCGGAATACCGAGTTTATGGGAGGCAGCCAGCAGGCTCAAGCGTTTGTACGGAAAATCCGACAACGCGATCATTTCCCCCACCGCCCGGCCTAATCCAATTCCCCTCTCGGCCCCCCGATTAATAACCTGGTTCAGCCACTGGCCCGTCTCTCTGGCCATGCCAAACTTGCCGTGCTGGACCTGAGAAGCCACGTCCTCCGAGGTGCGGCCGCTAAAAGCGATCTCAAAATCGTGGATGATCCCAGCCCCATTCAGGGCCAGACCGCTAATCCACCCTTCCTTCATCAGCCGGATGATGACCGGGTTCAGCCCGACCTTAGTGACATGAGCCCCCATGGCCACAAGGATAGTCCTGCGGTCTTTTTTAGCCCTCTTCAAAAGCCCGACGAAGTCCCTAAAATCACGGCCGGCCAAAATGTTGGGAAGGCTGGCGATGAAATCACTGAAGCTCTTATCAGGATGGTAATTTTTGGCGAAGTCTTTAATGGCGACTTTGCTCTTCCGGGAGAAGAGGCTGTAGGTCTTGAGGCCCCTGGGTCGCGAGAGCTTAGGCCTTTTCATTTATTTCTTGGCCAGCCTGTTTTTCAGTTCCTGACCTGACCTGAATTTAATCCGTTTTCCTTTTTCTATTTTTATCTGCTTCTTGCGGCGTATGTCCCGGCCATAGCCTGTCTTCTTGTTTACGACCTTGAAACTTCCGAATCCGCGGATCTCAATCTTCTGGTTTCTGGCCAAGGCTTCCTTCAGAACCTTGAGGATGGATTCGACGATGAGCAGTGATTTTGCCCTGTTGAATTCTGAATTCTTCTCTATGGCAAGGGCAATATCATTCTTGATCATCTGTCTATTCTCCTCGGACGGGATGGATGATTAATAATAATTAATGAATCAAAAATAAAATGTCAAGCCGCATTG
>CAZKBY010000025.1:0-20564 GCA_964550915.1 uncultured Eubacteriales bacterium
GCATAAGAGATGAACCTGACGTTTCGGCTCGGATCGTATCTTTTCGCGGCTTCAATCAGTCCGAGGTTGCCTTCATTGATCAGGTCCAGCATGCTCAACCCCATCCCCCGATATTTCTTGACATAGGACACGACAAACCGAAGGTTGGATTCAATCAATTTCTCGAGAGCGATTTTGTCCCCCTGCTGGATCCTCCGGCCCAGCTCCTTCTCCTCTTCTTCCGTATACACCGGAAATTTGGCAATTTGGCTCACATAAAGCTTGAGACTCTTCGAATCAAGGAAGTCCTCGTAGCTCATCCGTCAGTCCCGAGTCTCTTTTAGCTTGACGATCTTTGTCTCGCTAACCCGGACAAGACCCCACTTGCGGGCCTCGAATTCCTCTTCCTTTCCCCTGAAGAATTCTCTTTTGACATACTCCAGAAGCTCGTTCACTTCCGTTTCCATCTGCCGCATTTTCTGACGCATGTTCAGAATGACCTCGACTCCAGCCAGGTTCACTCCGAGGTCGCGGATGAGATTCAGGATCAGCTCCAGCTGTTTGAGGTCTTCGTCGGTATAGAGCCGGGTATTCCCCTCACTCCGAGAGGGCTTGAGCAGGCCTTCCCTTTCGTATAGGCGGAGGGTTTGGGGATGAAGGTTGTACATCTGAGATACGCTGCTTATATGATAATATGTTTTGGCCGGCCTTCTTGCCTGTTTTTTCCCTCTCATCGTCAGTCTATCCCCATTCTTTCTCTCGGGTTCGCACCTGAAAGATGCTCCAGCTCTTTCATTAGCTCTCTAATCCTCTGGTCCTCAAAAGGAGGAGGAACGATAAATACCTCGACGAACTGGTCGCCCTTGGCCCGCCGGCCGGGAACAGGAACTCCCATTTCTTTCAGCCTAAATTTCTGGCCCGACTTTGTGCCGGGCGGAATCTTAATCATCCTCCTGCCATAGAGAGTCGGGACGCCGATCCTTGCTCCTAGGGTTGCTTCGGGCACGGTGATCGGCAGTCTTAAATAAATGTTTGGGCCCTCCCTCCGGAAGAGATGATGCGGGCTGACATCTATCGAGATGAACAGGTCGCCCGGCGGACCGCCGTTGGGGCCCGCATGGCCTTTCCCGGGCACGCGAACTTTCGACCCCGTATCCACTCCGGCCGGTATCTTAACATTGATGAGCTCTGTTTTTCGGATGAGTCCCTGGCCGTGGCAGACCCCACATTCTTCGCCTTGACTCACGCCCGCGCCCTGGCAAACCGGGCAGGTGGTGGAAAACTTCATGAACCCTCGCTGAACCTGAGTGCGGCCGGTTCCTCCGCAGGAAGGACAGGCTCGCTGGCCAGAAGATGAAATATAGCCGCGGCCCTGACACTGGCCGCACGGCACCAGGCGAGTGAGCTGGATGCGCGTCTGAAGGCCATTGATGGCATCCTCAAACCCGATTTTCATGGCATAATGGAGGTCATCTCCCCTCTCTGGCTCAACCCTTGGGGCGCGCGTGGCTCCGCCGAACAGGCTCTCGAAGAAATCAGAGAAAGAGGAGGTCCCGGAGTCTGAAAAATCAAAGCCTTCAAATCCCGAGCTGTAGGTACGCTCACCTCCTCCCGGCGCTCCTGCGCCAACAAACCCATACTCGTCATACTGACTTCTTCTTTTGGGGTCGCTGAGGACAGCGTAGGCTTCCTGGATTTCTTTGAACTTGGCCTCAGCCGCCTTGTCTCCAGGGTTTAGATCCGGATGGTATTTCCTGGCCAGCTTACGGTAGGCTTTCTTGATCTCTGCTGCCGAAGCTTTTCTTTCTACTCCCAGTGTCTGATAATAGTCTTTTCCCATCCTTCGCTCTGCCTCATCCCTGGCGCCCTATTTTTTGTCCTCATCGACAACTTCAGCATCAATGACCTCTTCTTCTCCGGCCTTGGCTGAGGACGCACTGCCAGAATTCGGCCTCTTCTGGTCATATGTCTGTTGGCCGGCTGAACCCTGCTGCTGCCCGGCTTGTTGGTACATTATCTCAGTCAGTTTGTGAGATGCCCGGGAGAGAGACTCTATCGCGCTTCTGATCTGGCTGAGGTCATCGCTTTCCATGGCGCGTTTTGTGTTCTCGATCTCAGCCTTGATGCGATCAGCTTCCGGCTGAGGAATCTTGTCTTTATTCTCCTGGAGGAGTTTATCCAGACTGTAGACCAGTTGATCGGCTTGGTTTCTGGCCTCGACGACTTCTCGCCGATGCTTGTCCTCATCGGCATGAGCTTCGGCATCTTTAACCATCTTCTCGATTTCCTTGTCATCGAGTCCGCTGTGGCCCGTAATTGTGATCGCCTGCTGCTTGCCGGTGCCCAAGTCCTTGGCTGAAACGTGGAGAATGCCGTTCGCATCGATGTCGAAGGTGACTTCGATTTTAGGAACACCCCGCGGTGCCGGCGGAATCCCGTCGAGATGGAACCGGCCCAATGTCCTGTTATAAGCTGCCATCTCTCTTTCTCCTTGCAGGACATGGATTTCGACGCTGGGCTGGTTGTCCGAAGCAGTCGAAAAAATTTCTGTCTTCTTGGTCGGGATGGTTGTGTTCCGGGGAATCATCTTGGTCAAAACGCCGCCCAAGGTCTCAATACCAAGCGTCAGCGGCGTGACGTCAAGGAGCAACACGTCCTTGACGTCCCCGGCCAGAACAGCTCCTTGGACAGCGGCGCCCACAGCCACGACCTCATCCGGATTGACTCCCTTGTGGGGTTCTTTTCCGAACAAGTCTCTCACCAACTGCTGGATCCGGGGCATGCGGGTCTGGCCACCGACCAGAATGACTTCGTCAATATCCTCTGGTTTTAGGTTGGCATCGGTCAGCGCCTGTTTGCAGGGCCCAATCGACCTTTGGACGATATCTTCGACGAGCTGCTCAAGCTTGGCCCGGGTCAGTTTCATTAAAAGGTGCTTTGGACCTGAAGCGTCAGCCGTTATAAAAGGAAGGTTGATCTCTGTCTCCATCGTCGTAGAGAGCTCAATTTTGGCCTTTTCAGCCGCCTCTTTGAGCCTCTGGAGAGCCATCCTATCCTTGGTTAAGTCGATTCCCGACTCTTTCTTGAACTCGGCCACAATCCAATCCTGGACTCTCTGGTCGATGTCGTCGCCGCCGAGGTGGGTATCTCCGTTTGTGGCCTTGACTTCGACTATTCCCTCACCAACCTCCAGGATAGAGATATCAAAAGTGCCGCCTCCAAAATCATATACCGCAATCGTCTGATCTTTCTTCTTATCCATTCCGTAGGCAAGAGCCGCGGCCGTCGGTTCGTTGATGATCCTGACCACATCAAGACCGGCAATGCGGCCAGCATCCTTGGTAGCCTTGCGCTGGCTGTCATTAAAATAGGCCGGCACAGTGATCACAGCTTTTTCAATCTGATGCCCCAGATAATCTTCCGCTGCTTTTCGCAATTTCTGCAGGATCATGGCCGAAATCTCGGGCGGAGCATACTGCTTGCCCAAAGCCTCGACTCTGACGTCCCCGTTAGGCGCCTGAGTGACTTTAAACGGGACTTGCCTGATTTCCTGACCGACTTCTCCATGCCGCCGCCCCATAAATCTCTTTATGGAATAGATTGTATTTTCAGGATTGGTCACCCGTTGTCTCTTAGCGACCTGCCCGACCAGCCTCTCGCCCTTTGGAGTGAAGGCAACGACTGAAGGGGTTGTTCTCCCCCCTTCCTCATTGGGGATGACGGTCACCTTGTCCCCCTCCATAATGGCAACGACCGAATTAGTTGTTCCAAGGTCAATTCCTATTATTTTAGCCATGTCAACCTCCTAACTTAGTTAGATTATAGTATAAAAGTTGAGTATGATTTTGTCAAGTATTAAGCGAATTTTCTCATATTTTTTGGTTATGAAACGATTTCTCTCAAAAAGCGTATATCAAACCCTTGAAACCTTCCAACAACGCCCAATAAATGGACTTAGCTTCTTTTCTACTAGATACCTCGATATCAAGGGCGCTCAGCGGCTTCTTTTTTACTTCACTCCAAAGGTTTTTCAAAGGAATCCAGGTATACCACCTTAAAAAGCGGCTGACTTCCAGAGCCCTTGAGAAAAAATTGTCAGGTTTCGGCCTTATGTACACGTGCAGCCCTCTGTTCATGAAAAGGCTGAAAGAGGAAGGCATATCTTTTAGTTCAAGAACCTCGAGCTCGAAAGTCTCTCCTTGCCGGTTAGACCCGGGTTTGATTTTTTTCCGCTCCGGGGCAAAGAGAGCGCTCTTTTTCATAAGAGTTACAGCCTGTAAAGGAACAGCGTCTCCCCACCGCCTCAAGCCATCAATTTTCCATTCCCGGAGGGTCTTGCCACGGGCCTTGAGTCGAATCATCCGGGCTTGAAGGTCGATGATAAAATAGCAGGAAGACGCCCTGGCTAACGTCAGCTCTTCTTTGAGCAGTATGTTCTTAATTCCCGGGGAGATAATTTCCTTCCCGGGAACAAGGGAACTGATACTCAGCAAGGCGAGCAGAAAAAAGAACTTGGTTCTCATGTTGAGGATGTTCAATAAATGAATATTCTGGTCCCGATCGAGGCCTTTTCAAAAATGACTTTGAGGTCCTCATCGCCCACCCTAATGCAGCCGTGGGTGACGCTCCGGCCGAGGAGCCGCGTGTAAAGAGTCCCATGAATGAAATAGCCGTTTCCAAAACCAAGGGCGTAATCTCCAAGAACCCCAGGTTCGACCCTCTCTCGCGGATCTTTCGGAATTTTTTCTCCCTCCTCGATAAAAGCCCAATCGGGCTTGATCCAGTCAGGATTCCTGATCTTTGACTTCACATAAAACTCGCCTCTCGGCGTGTCAAAAACCCAGCGCCGTCGGCCGCCCGGCTCTTCAAGGATGCTCCCGCTGCCGCAGGAAATGACGGCTCGACGCAATGTCTCGGCCCCCTTCATTAAATAAAGGCTGTTACTCCCCGAGTCAATGACAATGTAAATTCCCCGTGGGGCAAGCGTTTTAAGCCTCCGTTCGAGCGAAATATTTTGGCGCACCAGCTGGTGCTCTGTCTCCCTGTCCACCGTCTCCTTTCCCCGGGCGGGCCAGTCTGTTCGCCTGGGCCAAGCGAAATAGATGGCGAAAACCTCTAAAACAGCTAAAAACGCTAAACAACTCAGCACGACTTTGAGCAGGAGCTTCTTTTTCCCCTTTTTTGCCTTCATCTTATTTTCAGATTATTTTAGAGAAGCCAGCAATTCGGCCACGCTCTCCAGGGTACCGACAATGGTAACGGAGGTGCCGATTGTGACTTCAGAAAAAAGCTTGTCCATCACGCTATCCTCGACGGCGATGCAGCCGCCGGTCAGGCTGTCCTCCCCACCGCCGTGGATCTCGATCAGACCTCCGATGCCGGCGTGTCCAGGAATAAGACCTCTTCGTTTGGCTTGAGAGAATTCTTTCTTATCCCTCTCATTCGGATAATCAAGTAGCAGAGCTTTGTAGAAACGGCTCTGCGGCAACTTCTTGATGATTTTATACATTCCTTCCGGCGTTGCTTCATCACCTGCATAAAGCTTATCGGACAATCCGTATTTTCCAAGCCCGATATTATAGATGGCCTCGACCTTTCCCTCCTTGTAGACAGTTAGGGTCCGTTCTAACTTGGCGATAACGATAGCCGTCGTCCCTTTTTTTCTCGATTCTCCAATCGCCTCACTGGCCCACCGCCGCCATGTCTCAACCTGAGCTTCGTCAGCGTAACGCGCCAGGAGGGAGAAGACAGCTTCCTCAGCCTGACTAAGATGATACTGGATGAGCTTGATTTTTCTGTTGAGATCGGCGTATTTTTCCTTGTCCAAGAGGACCTCGGTCTCCATCAAAGTCACCTCGGCCTGGGCAAGGCTTCGACGAACAAGATGGGTTTCGTTGATCGTGAGAATAAGCTTCCGGATCCTCTGGGTACGCTCGCGCAACGCTTCAACCTGTTCCGACAGGTTGCGAGATGTCAGGCTCTTCTCTTCTTGAACGCTCTGGAGGATGGCTTGGCCGCGGTTAAGAACGGCTCGGAACTCGGCCTGGACATCCTTGTAGTCGCGAAACCAGCCAAACTTGGCCTTCTCTTTAATGAGCTTGTCCTTGGCCAGCCGCAAAGAAGCCAAGTATTGGCCGTATTCCTCTGTCGCGTAGACAGGCGCGCCGGCCCTCCAGAGCTCGTTTTCCTGCTCTTTAGCCTGTTCGGCCTCTGGAGGAACCGGCGGCGTCCGACATGAAACGACAGTCGCCAGAAGGCTGGCCACAGCAAGGCTGAAAGCAGTCTTACACTTCAAAAGAAAAAATTCAGACCAAAACCTGGACTATTTCTTGCCCTTCACCTTTTCAATTGCCAGCTTGATCTGTTCCGAGATTCCCGCGGCTTTCTCTTTGATCGTGGCTGCGGTGTTGGAGGCTCCGAAGAAGTCTTCCCTATCGATAGCTGCCTGGACCTCCGGGAAAGAATCTTCCAGGCCTTTCAGGTCGGCCGTGAACGCCTCGATGTCGGCTTTCGTGCCTTTTCCCTTGGGCGCTTTTTCTAAGAGCGCTTTCGCTTCGTCAAGAGCAGCTCTGGCTTCCTGCTGGGCGGTCAGGGCGGCGTTCTTGGCTGCTTCCTTCTTGGCGGGAATAGTGGCTTTTAAAGCTTCAGCGTCCGCCTTCACCTTGGCCAGCATTTCTTTGGCTGTCCCGAATTTCTTGAAGAATTTCTTATCCTGGGTAGCGATTTCATCAAGGGCCGCCGTTAGGTCGTCGTTCACCTTCTTGAGCTCAGCAGCGGCATAAACGTCAGCTCCTTCTTTGGTCGCTGCCTCGACAGCAGCCTTGGTGTCATTGATTTCTTGAGTGGGTTGCTTGGCGCAGCTTGTGAAAAGTGAAACAACAAAGAAACCAAGAATGAGGACCTTAACCAGATTTTTCATCTCATAACCTCCTTTTTTAACATTGCTTAAAAAATCCGCCTCACAGTTCGATTCTGTTACATTCTTTTTTTCCCGTTCTCACCTCCTTTTCCCAAAAGACTGCACCTTCCTCTCAAGAATGAATCGTCTCACCCTCCACGTACTCTCAGAGGAATCAAGGAAACAAGATTAAGGTGGGACAGTGTCGTCCATATACTGGACTGAATCCGATGATCGCATCAGAATAAGCCCTCCACCTCTCCTTGCTCTTAGCTCTTTTTCCTTTGTCTGAGAAGTCTTATAGCACGGCGGCTGAAAAAAGTCAACAAATGGAAAGGCACCGGCGGCAAGGGTTTCTATTCGTCGGGATCGATGATGAATTTTTCCTTCATCAGCGCCTTGACTTGATTCCTGGCCTGCTTGATAATCGCCTCGGCCGTCTTAAAGCGTTCTTCCGGCGGGGCTATTTTGCGGGCCACGCCCTGCTCAATCCCCTTGCTGCCGACAGCCACTGCCTCTCGAGGGAAGACTTCCCACTGGTCCATGTTGGGAATAACGTATTCCTCGCTCAGGCCATTATCCTCCGCGACTTTGGCCAGTTCTCTGGCTGCGGCAATACACATCTCATCGGTGATCGTTTTAGCTCGGATATCCAGGGCGCCGCGGAAGATGCCGGGGAATCCCAGCGAATTGTTGACCTGATTGGGAAAATCTGACCGTCCAGTGGCGACTATTCTGGCTCCTGCCTCTTTAGCCTCCCAGGGCCAGATCTCGGGAACCGGGTTAGCTTCAGCAAACACAATGGCATCCTTGGCCATCGTCTTTACCCAGTCCTTCCGGATGGTTCCAGGCCCCTGCTTGGAGGCCGAAATCAGGACGTCTGCACCCCGGATGGCGTCCGGGATATCCCCTTTGATCTGTTTCTCGTTTGTTTTCAAGCAGATATCCCATTTCTCCTTGAATTTTGCCTGCAGGATGTCCCGGTCGCTGCGGTCCCGGTGGAGAATCCCCTTGGAATCCACAGAAAGGATATTTCCCGGCGTAACGCCGGCCGCCATGAGCAGCCGGACAATCGCCACGCCAGCCGCGCCGCTTCCCACCATCGCCACCTTAACTTCGTCGATTTTCTTGCCAACGATCTTGAGGGCATTGAGTAGCCCTGCTACCGTAACGCAGGCCGTCCCCTGCTGGTCATCATGCCAGACCGGGATTTCGCACTCCTGACGGAGCGTGTCTAGGATTTTGAAGCACTTGGGATGGGCGATATCCTCCAGATTGACTCCTCCAAATGTCGGCTGAAGGGCCTTGACAATAGCTATGAACCTGTCCGGGTCTTTTTCATTAAGACAGATTGGGAAAGCATCGACCCCGCCCAAATATTTATAAAGAAGGGCTTTCCCCTCCATGACCGGAAGCCCGGCTTCAGGGCCGATATCTCCCAAGCCGAGCACTCTGGAACCGTCGGAAATGACGGCAATAAAATTCCATTTGTTCGTAAAATCGTACGCCTTTTCACGGTCCTGATGGATTTCCTTGCAGACAGCGGCCACGCCGGGCGTGTACCAAATAGCGAAATCATCAAAACTCCTGATGCGGCACTTCAGAGTGACGCCAATTTTCCCTTTGTAGTAAGCATGAAGCCGCATCGCCTCTTTTGAGGGCTTTTCAGCCTTAGCCAATAATTCCTCAATCGTAACCTCTTTTTTCATATATGATGACCTCCTTGATATGAAGAAACGAGTATTATAATCCTTTGACCCGGAAAGTCAAACCGGATGCGGACTGTTGGCGGAAGCCTCAGACTTCAAGCGGGACAAACTCGTACTTGCCGTTTTTCTTTCTCATTCGGCCAAAATAGTGGACCGGATCATGAATAAAAGAGAGAATCCAGTCTTCAGCCAGCGCCTGCTCATAGTATTTCTTCCGTGTCTCGATGGTATCGAGGGGATAAAGGTCATAGCTCATGATATAGGGCAACCCGATGTGGGCCGAAGTCGGAACGAGGTCCCCCAAACAAAAAAGCGTCCGGCCCACGGACCAGACCTTCACACACTGATGCCGAGAAGTGTGCCCAGGTGCCAGCACGACCTCGACCCCTTGCACCACCGACTGATTCCCGTCAACGATCTCAAGAACCCCGTGTTTCTCGAGCGGAAGGAAGTTCTCCTGAAGGTAGCTTGATTTTTCTCTTTCATTTGGATGGAGAGCCGATTCCCACTCCCCTTTCTGGATGATGTGCTTTGCCCGGGGAAAAGTCGGGACCAGCCTTCCTCCTTTATCGTGGGACGTATTCCCGCCGCAGTGGTCAAAATGCAGGTGCGTGTTAATGACAAAATCGATATCATCAGGCTTGAAACCCTTGCCCAAGAGCGACGCGACCAGACCCGGGATTCTTTCAACCCCATAAATATCTTGAAATTTCTGGTCGAATTTTGAACCGATGCCTGTCTCCACCAGAACGAGGGCCTCCGGCGTCCTTATTAAAAAAGAGTTAAGAGCTAACTTAATCCTATTCTTGATGTCGGCCGGACATTTTCTCTCCCATAAAACCTTGGGGACCACTCCGAACATGGCCCCGCCATCGAGATAGAAAAACCCGTCCCTGAGACCATAAATTTCGAAATCCCCTAATTTAAGCCTGTCGACGGTCATCTGAGGAGTTTATCAAGATCGTAGATCAGGTCATGGCAGGCATAATCGGCTATCTCGATTCTGGCCGTGTCCATGCGGATGGCGTCCTCTGGACAGGCCTCAACACAGAACCCGCAGAAGCAGCAGCGGCCTATATCGATGATGAACTTGGCCGGGACCTTCTGAATTTCGGGGTCCGCGTCCTCTGATGCCTCCACGAAGATGCATTCCGACGGACAGACGGTCACGCAAAGCTGGCAGGAAACACAGCGCGGTTTTCCATCTTCGCGGCGCATCAGGCGGTGAAGGCTGCGGTGGCGGAAGGCAATCTCCTTTTTCTCTTCCGGGTACTGGATCGTCACCGCCCCCCGGCGCTTCGTCTTGAGACCGATAACCTTGAGGATGTGTAAAATCATGTTGACAATAAAATGCCGGCAGGTAATCAAGCCTCCCTTGACTATCTCAATGAAATACCCGAGCGCCTTGATCATTTGAGAATCCCCATCACGATCCCCGTTCCAATAATGTTAACAAGGCTGAGGGGAACGAGAACCTTCCATCCCAAGTCCATCAATTGGTCATACCGGAAACGAGGATAGGTCCACCGGATTAGAATCTGCAGCCAGCAGAAGAAGAAGACTTTCAGATTGAAAGCCAGAAGCTGGAACAAGACGACGATTCCGTGCGGCAGGAGCCATGTTCCCCCCCAGGGGAAATGGAATCCATGGGCTGACATCCAGGGCACCTGCCAGCCGCCGAAAAAGAGAGTCGTCAGAAGAGAGGAGACGATGATGATCTCCATGAAATCTGTCATCATGAAAAGACCCCACTTCAATCCCCCGTATTCGGTGAAAAAGCCAATGATTTCTGATTCGCCTTCGGGGAGGTCGAAGGGGACGCGTTTTGTCTCTGCCAGGGCAGCGAAGAAGAAAACGAGAAACCCGAGCGGCTGGAGCAAAACGCCCCACCTGGGAATCCAGCCTAGGAGGTTTTCCCCTTGAAAAGAGACGATGCTCTGGAGGCGGAGCGAAGGATAGACCATGATCACGCCGATCAGGGAAAGCCCGAGAGCGACTTCGTATGAAATGAGCTGGGCGGCTCCCCTCATTGAGCCGAGAAGAGTGAACCGGTTATGCGAAGCCCAGCCGCTCAGGATGATCCCGTAGATTCCGAGCGAGAGCATGGCCAGGATAAAAAGAAGGCCGGCGTTCGAGTCGAGGATCTGGAGGTTGATGCTTCTCCCGCCGAGGATGAGCTTATCGCCAAAGGGGACGGCAGCGATCGTAATGGCCACAAAAAAGAAAGACAGGAAAGGGGCCAGCGTATGAAGAAATCTGTTGGCAAAAGGCGGCACGAAATCTTCCTTGAAAATCATCTTGATGGCGTCAGCGAAAGGCTGGAACAAGCCGATGAGGCGCAGCCCGAAAATATTGGCCCGGTTGGCTCCGATGCGATCCTGGATGACGGCGCTTTCTTTTCTTTCCAGCCAAGTGAGATAAAGGGTTAGAGTGAGAAACCAGATGAGAGCACAGACAATTTTGATGATCACGATTAAAACGTCCATCGTCGCCTACATAAAAAACGGAATCTCTCGGCCCATCTCCTTGAGAATCACCTGAGGAGAACTGAGCCTCCAAAAGTATTTATAATGAACCTTCAACTCCTTGGCCAGCTCAAGGAGAATTTTCCACTCAGGCAGACCAGAAGTACTATCGAGGGCTGGGGAGAAAGATTGAACTTTGCCGTCGAGGTTCGTCAAACTGCCGCTTTTTTCGGCGATCAAATGGGTAGGGACGATGATATCGACCAGGGAGTCGAGGGCCGTTTTGTTCGCTGCAAAAAGAAATTTCGTCCCGATTCTATCAAAAGCGCTCTTGATGTCTGTCAGGCCGAACCTTTCAGTAAGAAACGTCCCGAAGATTAGCAATAGATCGGTTTGATCGGCCAGTTTGTCGAGGTCGGGTGTCTTGCATGGGAGGCCGATCTCCTTGAGTCCGCGGCTGTTAGGCGTACGTTCATCGGTGAGGAGAAAACCGTCTCCTTTTTCTGACGGCGGGTCGACGACGTAGATGTTTTCCAAGCCAAGCTCCTGCCTGAAAATCTTGTCCACCAAGAAGAGCTCCTCGTTGGTCAACCAAGTATTCAGGATCAGGCCGATCCGCGACTTCTTTTGGAGGAACAGGAGGCCTTTAATTTTTTCAGTCAGGATAAAAAGAGCTCTCTCCCAGCTCAGCTCCGTGTCCTTGCTTTCTTTCTTCAGAAGAATCCTGTCCTGCCGGCCCTGGTCGAGATAAGAATAATGATAGCGCCCGAAATCACAAATCCAGAACTTATTGACATCCGGGTTCTCGCGAGCGCGGATGCGATAAACCCGCTGGGGAGTCGGGACGCGGGAAAGGCCAGGGTGAGAATCAATGAAGATGTTGCAACCCCGGCTGCACAGCGGACAGATTGATTCTCGTTTGATCAAGAACCAGGCCCTGGTCTTGAACCGGAAATCCGTGTCTGTGATAGCTCCGACGGGACAGAGCTCAGCCAGGTTTCCGGCATAATTATTGTCGATGAACTCAGACTCATAGATGGCGATTTCAGAATGAATGCCCCGGTTAAGGACACCAGCATCCTGAGTTTTGGTGATCTCACCGAGGAAGCGGACGCAGCGGGTGCAGAGGATGCAACGCTCCCGGTCGAGGATCAGGTTCTGGCTGATCTGAACTTTCTTTTCCCTCTTCTCTTTGGATTCTTTAAACTGGCTTTCGAAAAAGCCGTATTCCTCGAAATAATCCTGGAGCCTGCATTCACCTGCCTTATCACAGATAGGGCAGTCGAGAGGGTGCTCGGCCAGCAGGAACTCCAGGACAGCTTTCCGGGCTTCGACGACTTTTTCGCTCGCTGTGTGAATCTTCATCCCTTCTCGGACGACAGTCGAACAAGCCAGCTCAAGCTTGGGCAGACCCTCGATCTCGACAAGACACATCCTGCAGCTTCCTTCGGGAGCAAAGGCCGGATGATAGCAGAAATGCGGAATCGGGATGCCAGAGCTTTCAGCAGCCCGGAGGATGGTCAGGCCCTCGCTCACTTCAAGCTCTTTATCGTCGATAAATATCTTAACCATCGTCCTCTGTCTCTTTCTCTCAGCAGGAAAGAAAACCCTCCAGCTCTTGCCTGAATTTCCGGCAGATAGAAAGAATAGGGAGCGCCGCTGCGTCACCGAGCGGGCAGAGTGTTTTTCCCTTGATATTTTCGGCGAGTCGGATGATGGCGTCCAGATCGTCTTTTTCTCCCTGGCCGCCCGCGATCCGACGGACGATTTTATTGATCCAGGAGGTGCCAATCCGGCAGGGCGTGCACTGGCCGCAGGATTCGTGAGAATAGAACTTGGCCACGGCTTTAAGAACTTCCAGGATTGGCGTTTCCTCATCGATGACGATGATGGCGGCCGAGCCTAACATGGAGCCAGCTCCAACCAGAGAATCAAAGTCCATCGGCAGGTCAAGCTCATCGGCCTTAAGGATCGGCGCTGACATCCCGCCTGGCACGACGGCCTTGAGCGTCTTGCCATCCTTCATGCCTCCAGCCACTTCGGAGATGATCTTGCGGAGGTTTGTGCCTAGCGGCAGCTCGTAGATGCCGGGATTCTTGACCATCCCGCTGACCCCGAATATCCGAGTCCCGCCGTCTTTGGGGAGTCCCTTCTTGACGAACCATTCCGCGCCGTTAAGAATAATGGCGGGAACATTGGCCAGAGTTTCAACGTTGTTGATCACCGTTGGGCACTGAAAAAGACCAATCGAAGCTGGAAAAGGCGGCTTTAACCGGGGATGTCCCCTTTTCCCCTCCAGGGATTCAAGCAGGGCGGTTTCTTCCCCGCAGATGTAGGCACCAGCGCCTCGGTGGACAACAACATCCAGATCAAACCCGCTGGCGAGAATATTTTTCCCCAGAAAACCTCTTTCCCGGGCTTCAAGGATTGCTCCTTCCAGCCGGCCGGCGATGGCTTCATACTCGCCGCGGATATAGATAAATGCCAAATGAATTCCAACTCCGTAAGCAGCAAGGATAATCCCTTCGAGAAGAAGATGGGGATTGTGGCTCATGATATACCGGTCTTTGAAGGTGCCCGGCTCGCCCTCGTCAGCGTTGACGCAAAGGTACTTGGGCTTGTCGGTCTTCTGGGGAACAAACCCCCACTTCACTCCAGCCGGGAACCCGGCCCCTCCCCTTCCTCTGAGGTTGGCTTTCTTGACTTCATCCAAAACGTCCGATGGCTTCATCCGGCGGAGAGCCTTTTCGACCGCTTTATACCCGCCTCGCTCAAGATAGACATTTATTGTAAAAAGATTCTTCAATCCAAAGTCCTTGGTTAAGATCTTTTCTTCCATTTTTTAGGTCAAGCTCGCTAAGATCCTGTCAATTTTCTGTTTGTCCAGGTTGCCGTGATAGTCAAAATTTACCATCAGACAGGGCGCTTGTTCACAAGCGCCCAGACATTCCACGGTGGACAGGCTGAATTTCCTGTCCGGGGTCGTCTCCCCTATCCCGATGCCAAGCTTCTCTCTAAGATAATCGATGATTGTCCCAGCCCCCAAAAGAGTGCAGCTCAGGTTTGAGCAAACTTGGATATGATACTTGCCAAGGGGCTTCCGCAGGATCATCGTGTAGAAGGTGGCCACTTCACGAACTTTCATCGGCTTGATACCGAGCAAGCCGGCGATGAATTTTTCGTCAGCCACCGAAATCGAGCCCGTCTCCCTCTGGACCAAATGGAGGACTGGAAGAAGGGCGGCCTCTTTTTTCGGATAGCAGGCGACAACTTCGGCAATTCTCCGGCGCAAAGATTCAGACTGTTCAGGATTCACCGGTCAAGCTCTCCTCCGATCATGTTCATCGAGCCGAACGTTGGAATGACGTCGGCAACGTAGCGACCCTGGATGAGGAACTCCAACGCCGAAACGATATGAAAACAGGGCGCCCTCAGGTGGAGCCGGTACGGCCGGTCAGAGCCGTCCGAGACAATGTAGTAGCCGAGTTCTCCGTTTCCTCCTTCCACGGAAAAATAGACTTCTCCCCGGGGCGGCCGGATCCCATGGCCCCGCATGAAGAACTTAAAATGCTTGATCAGTCCCTCAATCGACGTGTAGATATCTTCCTTTGGCGGGACAACCCAGCTTTTCCCCTGGGCCAAGATTCCAGGAAACGAATTTCTCCCGGAACCCTCCAGGTTTGGCGACAGCTTGATCGGCCCGCGCACTCTTTTTGTCCGCGAGCCTTTGATCGCTTCGGCCGGTTCTATCCCGTCGGCGATGACGGCGCCCGCGGTCCTGGGGAGGCGAACAGCTGCTTGCTCGACGATCCTAAGGCTCTGCTCCATTTCTTTCATCCGGACCATGTAGCGGTCGAAATTGTCTCCCCTCTCACCCAGCGGCACCTCAAAATTTAGCCGGTCATAGACAAGGTAGGGACGGGCTTTGCGGACGTCATAATAGACGCCAGCTGACCTCAGGCACGGCCCAGTCCAGCCAAAAGCAATGGCGTCCTCGGCCGAGATCGTGGCGACATCGCGGGTCCGGTTGAGAAAGATCTTATTCTTGTCCAGGAGGCCGTGGACATCCTTCAGAACTTGCCGCGTCTCCTCGATAGCTTTTTTCAGGACAGTATCAAAATGAGGATGGAGGTCTGTCCGGACGCCGCCGATGCGGATATAGGACGTCGTCATCCTCGCCCCCGTGGTCTGCTCGATGACGTCCCAGATAAACTCACGGGCCTTCATCTTGTACAGGAAGACCGTGAAGGCGCCGCATTCCATAGCCATGGCTGCCAGGCAGGTCAGATGGTCGGAGATGCGGGAAAGCTCGCTCATGATCACGCGGATATACTGAGCGCGCTCCGGCACTTCCATGCCCAAAAGCTTTTCCATCGTCATGACATAGCCGAGGTTGTTGATGAGCGGCGATACATAATTCAGCCGGTCGGTGTAAGGGAGCAGGTTGAAATAGGTCCGGTGTTCGCACGTCTTTTCGAACCCGCGGTGAAGGTAGCCGACCTCGACTTCGGAGTTGAGAATTCTTTCGCCATCGAGCTCGAGCATGATTCGGATCGTCCCGTGCATGGCCGGATGGGACGGCCCCATGTTCAGGAGCAATGTGTCCGGCCTCGCTTGGCTCTGGATTCTCGTCGGCATGTCACTCCTTCATTCTCAACCGAGGCTGGCGTTTCCGCAGAGGATAGTCTTTGCGCAATGGGTAACCTTCAAACCCGTCGTACATAAAAATGCGCCGTAGGTCGGGATGGCCCTCAAAACTGATCCCGAAAAGGTCATAAACTTCCCGCTCTAGCCAGTTGGCGTTCTTCCAGAACTCCGCCAGAGAGGCGATCCGAACCTCCTTTTCGGAAAGTTTCGCCTTGATGCGCAACCTCTTGTTCTGAGTCAGAGAATAGAGATGATAGATCATCTCGAAGCGGGGCTCCTGATCCAGATAATCCACGCAGGTCACGTCCAGGAGCATGTTGTATTCGTGCGGCTGGCCGCGCAGAAACTTGATGAGCGGCAGAAGAGAGTCCCTTTCGATGACGATAACCTCGTCGCCGAGGTCGATGAAGGCTTCTTTGACCTCACCCGGGAACTTCTTCCGGAGCAGGTCTAATAACGCCGTCTTTTCCATCGCCACTCTTGATCTTGATGCTGGATTTTCTCCTGAAGTTTAATCAAACCATCGAGCACGGTCTCGGGCCGGGGGGGACATCCCGGGATATAGACATCGACCGGGATGATAGCATCGATCCCCTGGACAACGGCGTAGTTGTCGTAGATCCCCCCGCTCACGGCGCACGTGCCGAAGGCGACGACCCACTTGGGTTCTGTCATCTGGTCATAAACGGTCTTCAGGACAGGGGCAAGCTTTTGAGTTACCGTGCCCACAACCAGGAGCATATCTGATTGCCGCGGTGAAAACCGCGTCCAGCCGGCACCAAAACGGTCGATGTCAAAATGAGCGCAAGCCGCTGACATGTATTCCATCCCGCAGCAAGCTGTTACGAACGGGTAATGGAAGAGGGAAAACTTCCGGGCCCAGCCCAGGACAGAATTGAACTGGGTCGTGATAAACTGGCCTGGTGGTTGTCTTTTTTTCGCTTCAGGCATCTTCGACCCTTCTCATTCCCACTCGAACGCCCCTTTCTTCCAGGCATAAACAAAACCGATGATGAGAACGACGAGGTAGGCAAACATCACAGCAAGAGCGTTCATTTTCATTTCTTTGAAAACGAGGGCCCAGGGGAAAAAGAAAACGACCTCGATATCAAAAAGGAGAAACAGGAAAACAACGAGATAAAACTTAATCGGGAAAGGGTGGATGTCTTTCTGCAGGTAAGGGCTGCCGCACTCGAAAGGCTTTTCCTTGTTCGGATTGGAACGGGACGGTCCCAAAAACCTGTTCATAAAAATCAAGAGAAGCCCCAGCAATCCGAACACGACAAAGACCAGAAAGATCTCGATCACTGCGTCCCTTCCGGTTAAGGGCAGACATTTTATAAAATCAAAAAAAATTTTGCAAACATTTTAATGAATTTTTTTGGTCATTCATTTAGCGCATGGATGGCCTTGCCCTTGATCATCCAGGCTGCTTCCATCGTTGCCTCAGAAATCGTCGGATGGATGTGCATCGTCGAGGAAATATCCTCGATGGTCAGCCCATTTCGGATGGCCAGAGCGATTTCGGCGATGAGCTCGCTGGCATTAGGAGCCAGAATATGACCTCCCAGCACCCGGTCATCGCCTGCCACCAGAATCTTGACAAGTCCCTCCGGGCTCCCCAGCGTCACGGCTCGGCTGTTCGCCTGGAGAGAAAAGAGTCCTGATCGCGTTTCGATTCCCCGCTCTTTCGCCTCTTCTTCGGTCAGCCCGACCGAGGCCAGTTCGGGCTCAGTGAAGACCGCCATGGGGAGGGCCGAATAGTCCATCTCTACAGTTAAGCCCAAAGCATTCTCGGCAGCTACAACCCCTTCATGGTGGGCCTTATGGGCGAGGAGCTTTCCCCCGATGAGGTCGCCGACCGCGTAGAGGCCGGGGCTTTCTGTCTGCAAGCGCGAGTCGACACGGAGGAAACCTCCCCGGTCGAGGAGGGAGGAAAATCTATCGGAGAGAGTTTGCGAGTTAGGACTGCGGCCAATGGCCAGGAGCACCTTTTCAGCTCGAAACTCCGCAGCGGTCTTCGTTTTTAGACAAGTTCCCTGGAGCGAGACTTTTCCTCTTTCTATACTCGCCTTTTCAAGGCGCATATCTGTCCGAATTCTTAGCCCCTGTTTCTTGAGGAGCCTTTCCAGCCGGAGTGCCATCCGTTTGTCCATGCCGGGCAAGATGGTTGGCATCACTTCCAGGATGGTGACGTCAGTTCCCAGCCGGGCAAAGATCGAGCCGAACTCAAGGCCCACGGCGCCAGCTCCGATGATGATCATGCTTGAGGGGACCTCTTCCAGCTCGAGCGCCTCCTGATGGGTGATGACCTCTTTCCCGTTGGTCCGGAGAAAAGGCAAGTCCACCGAGCTTGCGCCCGTGGCCAAGATGACCTTGTCCGCCTCGAAATGCCGATTGCCGGAAGGACCCTGGAAAAGGATCTCTTTCTTGCTCTTGAAGTCAGCTCTTCCTTTTAGAACTTCCACTCCCGTGCGCTGAAGAAGGAATTCAACGCCGCGGACGAGTCTCTCCACGATGGCTTTTTTTTCCTCTTGAACTCTCTGCCAATTCAGGCCGGCTCGGTCTCCTAAACCGTCGATCCTGGGATTCTTTTTAAGCTCTTGGTAAAGCTTTGTCTCATTGAGGAGAAACTTGGTCGGGATGCATCCGTGGTTCATGCACGTACCGCCGATCCTGTCCTGCTCAATGAGAGTCGGCTTAGTCCCTAATTGTGCTGCTCTCAGGGCTGCCGAGTAGCCGCCCGGTCCGCCGCCGATGATGACAAGCTGGCGTTTCTCCGCCATGCTTCCTCCTTCCTTGGTTCCAAAACATTATAAGTTTTTTCCTTCGACATTTAAAGCAGAAGAGGAAGTCTTGACACGGCGGAACAAAAATGGGAAAAAATAGAAGATTTTTCTGACAGGAGTACCTACTGCTGAGGAATGTCGTGTTGAGGAGTGGCCGGTGGCGCGGTCGGCTTCTCTTTTTTTTTCTTCTCTTCACAGCCGTCATTGGACTTGCTGCCGAAAGCCCAGGACTCTTGCTCGGGCAAATCAAGGATGAACAGGACAATCCTTTGGAAAATGTCTCTATTCTCGTGGAAAGCCCGAGCTCGGGCTTCTCCTTTTCAGCCTCCTCGGATAAAAACGGCCTCTTTCAGATCGCCGGGATTCCTCCATCCGAAGCCTTTCTCACTGTTGCCCACAAGGGATTCAGGGCTCGGCTTGAAAGCGAGCTTGTCTTCGAGCCGTCCCGAATTCTATACCTTAAAATAACTCTAAAAAAGGAGGAGAGCCTGATTGGTCAGCGGCTTCAGGCTGAGTTCATCGACCTGTCAGATTCAGCCTCCCGGACAATAATCAATACTCATCAAATCGAGGCTCTGCCCTCGGCTGGAAACATCTGGTCGGTTATCGAAAATCAGGATCTTTCGGCAACCACGAACCGCATTGATATCGGCGGGATGTGGGCTGACTCGCCAGCCCTCTTAAGCTCTCGAGGTGGCGTAAGTTGGACCCAAACGACTTACCTTCTCAACGGAATGGATGTCACCGACCCCTACTTCGGGGGCACACCGCTTTTCCTCCCGGACATTTTTAGCCTCAGCTCCATCCAGCACAGCAATGGACATCATCCCGCCTCTTTTCTCTCCCCCGGAGGCTATCTTGATATCGTCACCAAGCGAGGGACCCCAGAATTCCAAGGCAGCCTCGCCGCCTTCTGGAGCGCGCCCTGGATGAGCGCTTCGAACATCAGCCCGCATCTCAAGAAAGAAGGCTTGGTCGGAAGCCATCGGTTGAATTCGTTCGAGCAGGTCAACGGTCAGGTCTCCGGGCCTCTTATTCGAGACCGGCTGTTCGTTTACGCCACACTCAGCCACCTCAGTCTTACCCGTGACATCGCCGAATTCGAGGCTCTTGACAGGGCTTCGCTCTGCTCTGCCCTGGTCGACTTGACCTACCAATCCTCTCGGAGTTCTGCTAAGTTACTCTGGACTAGCCAGATGCTGAAACAGCCGACTCAAGGAGCTGACCGGAATGTTCCTCTGTCCAGCACGCTTGACGAGAAAACCGCCTCCCACGTCCTTCAACTAGTCTGGAAGACCGCCCTCCAGCCCCATCATCATTTCCAGCTTGGAGCAACTTACAGCCGGACGAGGAACGAGGCCAGCTTTCAAGAAGGAGTATTAAGCCCGCACGGGCTCGAGGTCTTTACCAAGGTTCCGTCGGGCGCCGCGCCGGTTGCCGGCCGCAATGATCGAACCTCTCTAATCTTGCTCGGCCAAGGAGAGGCTCTCCTGGGAAACCTGGTCGGAGTTCATCACCGCCTGGAATACGGCTTGTCCTTCCAGTACGCGGCATCTTCTTCGAAAGAGAATGTCCTGGATGATATCCATCTTCATTTTTTCAACAGCCACCCTCTTGAAATCGTCCGCTTTGAAGAGCCCGCGAACCATCGCGAAAGGGCGCTGCATGTTGATTTCTGGACCCAGGACACGCTCACGTTCCCCAGCCTGATTTCCTTTTCTTACGGGCTCCATTTTGTCGCCAGCAGAGGCTGGGCTCCTTCCTCAAGATTAAGGGGCAATACCAAGAACGAACTTGGAGACGAAAACCAAGCAGAAAAGATCAACTGGCTGAATCTTTCTCCGCGGCTAAGCCTTTCCTTTCCCTTCTCTAGAGACAAGTCGTGGATGATTAGAATTTCAGCGGCCCGGTATTATTTTCATCTTCCTCTTTATTATTTATCATATGGAAACCCGGGCGCGGCCGCTAAGCTTGTCTGTTCCTGGGATGATGCCAACCGGGACGGGGGTTTCGATGAAGGCGAGGAAGGGGCGTTGCTCAGAAAAGAGGGGCCATTTTATGCCCAGATTGACCCGCA
>CAZKBY010000026.1:0-20222 GCA_964550915.1 uncultured Eubacteriales bacterium
CCTCTTACCCCCCCCTGCCACCTCGCGGTCAATCTTGTTCATTATCAAGCCGGCAGATTAACGGCATCAAACGCTCGGGGAATAATTCCAGGACGCTCCCAAGCTTTATTTTTTATGCATTAATCTTCCCTTCCCCTCTTATGGAATTAAGAGGGGAGCAACGCTCAGCGTCTTAGGTAAGGTCGGCCCCAGAACCGCGCCATCCCTCGGGTGTAGGCGTGTCGATCTCAGTTCTGTTCAAAGCCAAGCACTTTTGGCTGGTGCGCAATCCCTTTCGGCAAATTTGGGAGGAAAAATAAAAAAGGGGCGGCGGCTTCCCGCCGCCCCTTGAGCATTGGCAGTTAAAGCGATGAACTTTAGAAAATCAGCCGGACACCCAGGCGGAGCTGTCTCGGCCGGACAATGCTGTAGAGCTCGTGACCATCGGTCGAAGGCCAATCGCCGGGTAGCCAATCGTAGTCGATTCGGGTTCCCCAGGATGTGACGGTATCAACGTTGAGGACGTTGAAGGCGTCGAGCATAATCCCCAGCCTGTATTTGTCGGCCAGGCGGAATATCTTCTCCAGCCGTACGTCGAGGATTTTCTGCATCGGGTAATGGTTGGAGCCGCGCGTCTCGGCGTAAAACGTCACCCGGCCCTGAGCTAACCTTTTTGTTCTGTAGCGAGTTGTCCAGGTGTTGCCCGTGACGGCCCGGAAATAGGCATTGAAAGCGATATCGAAGGGCAGGATGTAAGTTCCCTGGATTTTGACCATATGGGTTGGGTCAAAAGTCAGATTTCCATCAGCGTTGATCCAGTAGTTAGGGTCGCCCGGCCAGAGCCCATCCCGGCTGTTCCAGCCAATATCATCGGCAAAACCGTTATCCTGGGTGCCCCAGGCTTTAGAGTAGACATAGGAAGCTAGAAGTTGCCACTTATTGGAGAAGCGTTTGTGGAACAGGAGCTCTAACCCCCTGTACCTGCGGTAAGGGTTGCCCAGAACCCAGGGCTGGCCTTCCTCGATGTTATCCAGCACGTAGTAATGGGCACTTCCGGATGTCCGCTCGTAAACCTCAAATGTCTGATTGATGGGGTCAGGAACCGCAATGTTGACCTTGCTATAGGTCGACTCGGTGTCGTACCAGGAGATGATATTCTTCCAGTCGCGGTAGATGTAGGAGATCGAGAAAGATGCATCCCTGAAGAGTTCCCTTTCCAGGCTGACAGTGAATTGATTCATGTAGGGGTGTTTGATGTCGTCGGCCAGGTGGTAAAGTTCTTCATGGATGGTTCTATCGAATTCCACCCATTTTACCCCATCCCAGTAATAGGAGATATAGTCGCTGTAAGCTTCAGCGGGGTTGAGTCGGTCGTGATAGCTGGAAAGCATGGCCTCGGTGAACTGGCCATAGTGGGCCTTGAAGACTGTGCTTTTGTCGCCGAAGAGGTCGAAAGTGAAGCCGAGTCGCGGGGCGATACGATTGGTCTTGTAGACCGTGCCCAAGTCCTTAATATCGCCCCAGTTCTGGCTGAAGCGCACGCCGAGATTGATGTTTATTCTCGGGATGATCTGCCAGGAATCCTGGGCAAACGCTTCAAAACGGGTGTAACGGGTGTTCGTGTCGTAGCCTTCATACTGGTAAGCCAGGTAGGGCTCGAAACCAACAACAGGGTTGCCGTAGCTTTGGTATATCATGTGGTTTGGCCCGGTGTAGCCATACCTGTTCCTGACCGTCGAGCGCTCGACTTCGACACCGAACTTAAAGTCATGGTTGCCCTTGATAAAATCCTCCGCATAGTGGGTCAGGCTGGCGTTGGCTTGTAACCTCGTTCGGTCAGCGTAGAAAAAGTAGCCAGCGCTACCGTAGAGAAAGTTCTCATCCAGACTGAACTGGGAGACCACGTCTTTCCCAACCTCGGGGTCCAAGTAATAGTAGCCCCAGAAATAAGCAGCTTTAACGTCGAAGAAGGTCTTAGGACTGAGAATTTTAGTCAGGCTGAAATTGCCGACGATTTCAGGCGATTTCTGGTTTACCACTGCATCTGGCGCGACAGTGGCTCCTGCACCGCGGTTTTTACCGTCATAAGTGTCAATTTCGAAAGAGCCCATCATGTTCAAGGTAGGGTCAAGCTGGGATGTTAACTTTACGAAGAGCCTGGGCTGATTGTACTGCCTGGGCTCGGGGAAGCCTGTGGCCCAGTCGGCAAATTGCTGGAATTGAGTTCCGATATAGAACCAGAATTTGTCCCTCTTGATCGGGCCCCCCAGGTGGGCATTGCCGTCGATCAACCTGTACCGGGGCGAGGTCAGGTCGGGGAAGTCGTCGAGGTAGGCTTGATTGTTGTCTTGCTGCCAGAAGCCCTTCGGCTTATCGTCTTTCTGGCCCTGAAAAACGACTTCCATGTGGCCGGCAAAGTTATTGCCCCCACTCTTCGTAACCAGGTTGAAGATGACTCCAGTGAAGTTGCCGTACTCTGCCGGAAGCCCGATACCCATAATTTTCGATTCCTCGATAATATTGTGGTCGAGGAATACCCAGGCTGACCCGGCTTCGGGGTCAGCCACATTGACTCCGTCGACAGAATAGGCAATTCCTGTGTTCGCGGAAGCGCCAAAGGCGACGTTGTTGATGACTCCAGGAGCCATGTTGACGATGTCAGTCGTGAACTGGCTGTAAGGAATATTTCTCAGGATCTCGTTGGATAGAGTGACTGACGCCGTCTCGGTGGATTTGATGTCGACGGTCGGCGATAGGGCGACAACCGTCACCTCTTCTGCGACAACAGCCTGCTTCAAGGTGATGTCAACTGTCAGCCGGATTGTCGTGGTCAGACGGATGTTCTCCTGAATGACTGTAGTGAAGCCCTGAAGCTCAGCCTTGAGGGTGTAAACGCCGGGCGGGAGGGCGGGGAAACGGTAGGCACCATCAGCTTCAGTGATGAAGCTTCGGGTTCCCATCAGGCTGGGACTGGCGAGGGTCATCGTGACACCAGGAAGCGGCGTCCCATCTTGATCGGTCACCGTGCCGACAATGGCGCCAGTTTCCCTGGATTGGCTGAAGGCCAGAGGTGAGAAGATGAGGAGAAGTGTCAAAAGCGTAAGCACACGTTTGCTTTTCATTTTACCTCCTTCTCGGAATTGCCTTGAGGAACATGTTCCCCATTCCCCTTGCTTTTTTGTTTTCGTTTTAGTTCGATTCCCACCTCCTTTATATTAAAAAACAGCGTTTGTTTTTTTATAAAGCAAAAATTATGCCAAAGTCAAGTCAATGATGATTTTTTGAGTCTTCCCTGGAAATTTTTTTCTCTTTGCGTTGATTCCATCTGAGAACGTTCAAAATTTTGGATTCCGTTATGATTTTTTGGATTTTTTTGATCTGGGGTCCAGAATTTGAAACGGAAGGACGGTTGTGATAATTTGATTAATCAGGGAGAAGGATGAAAAACGCTTTCTATCCGGCTGTCGTTGGCAGGTTTGTTTTTGCATTTCTTACTCTGCTGCCGCTTTTTCCGCAAGATATCCTCCCGCATCATCGGCAGTGGCTCGAAGACGTTTCGTCGATTATAACCAGGACCGAGAGGGAAATTTTTTCCAAGCTCAGAACTAACGAGGAGCGGGACAAGTTCATCCGTTTTTTCTGGCGGCAGCGGGACCCGTATCCGGATACAGAGGAGAACGAGTTTTATAAAGAATATATGGAGAGGATTCGTTTTGCCGACCAGAATTTCGGCCACGGGACTTCAAAACGGGGCAGTCAGACAGAAAGAGGTTACTATTATCTCCTCCTGGGACCTCCCTTGGAGCGGCATTTTTTCACCACTCACTCCCAGCTCTGGCCGCTCGAGCTCTGGTTCTATAAGGGTGAAATCGAGTACGGCCTGCCTCCGTATTTCTACCTGATTTTCTATCAGCCCGAAGGGCTGGGCGAATACCGCCTCTACTCGCCGGGGGTGGAGGGTCCGGAAAAGCTTGTCATACCGACTATGGTGAGCGGATCTCTGACCCGTAGCTCGGCCTACAACGTCATTAAAAGGATTTCCTCCGAACTGGCCAACGCCTCTCTGAGCTATCTTCCCGGCGATCAGACACTCCAGACGCCGGCCTTTTCCTCGGCCTCTGTTCTGGCCAGCATCCGTTCTGTCCCGGAAAAGAAATTCTCCGACGCCTACGCTCGGACTTATCTGAATTATAAAGATCACATCGAGACTGAATATTCTGACGCTTACGTTGAAAGCGGGTTTACGGCCAAAGTCTTCTGCCACGAGGGCGGCTTTTTCCTCCACTGGACGCTCGAGCCCAGGAAGATGAGTTTCGCCGATCGTGGGGAACGCTATCAGGCTGTCTATGATCTCATCATAAGGCTCGAGGACGGGGAGGGAAATCTGGTCTTAGAAAAAGACGAAGAAATTCCTCTGGCCATCACACCGGAGCAGTACAAAGAGCATGAACGACGTTTCTTTGCCTTTCAGGACATCGTGCCCGTGATTCCCGGCCGCTTCAAGCTCTTCGGGTTGCTGAAGAACAAGACAGCCCAGGATTTCACGTCTTTCAACCGCGAGATCGCTGTTCCGGAAACAGCTGAGGAATTTGGCCCTCTGCTTCTTTACCACAGCCGAGAGACGATGCCCCAGTCGCAGAGCCGCTGGCTCCGCGCCTTCACTTTCGGCGGAACTCATTATCTCGTCAACGCCGCGAACGAGTTTCCCCTGGGGGGAGAAATGGGCGTTTATGTTCGAATGAGGGGACTGAAAAACTTAAGCTTAACTCCGGGCGCTTCCGTCCTGCTCGAGATCCGTCCGGTCGACCTCGAGGAGCCAGCCCTCAGCCAGAAAAAGAGCCTGGCTGAAGCTCTGACCGGGGAAGGCGACGGGATTGATTTGGGCCCAATCAGCCTGGTTGCACTGAAGCCGGGCTACTATTCGGTCGACGTTTCTCTGGTCGGTGAAAATGGGAAAAAGATTCTCTCGGCCAGGGAAAATTTTGTGCTTCTCGCCAAAGCGCTGCCCGTCCGGCCCTGGGTTTATGCCAAAGTCCACAATCCATCTCCCAACGCCGAGCACCTTTTTCTCCTTGCTTCCCAATATTTTATGACTCGAAAATACGAAGAGGCCCTTAGCTTCACCGGCCAAGCCTTGGCGCTAAAGGACGTGCCCAGGACGAAACTCCTGCTGGCCAAGACCTTCCACGCGCTGGGACGCTTCCAGGATTCGCTCGACGCGGCTATACCTCTGTACGAAGAGAACCGTTCAAGGGAGGCGGCCAAGGTTATCGCGGCTGGCTATGCCAGCCTTAAGAACTGGTCAACGGCCCTTGTCTATCTCGAGAGGCTCATGGCCGAAGCCACCGAGACGAGCGTCCTCAACCTGGCCGGAGAATGCTACTTCAACCTGAACCAGCCGGAGCGGGCGCTGCCGCTCCTGCGCCGATCGCTCGAAATCGACCCGAACCAGCCCACTGTCAAAGCTTTGGTCGAAGCATCCGAGAAGAAACTCAACAAGTTTGAGGATCAAAGGAAATGATGAAAAAAAGTCTATTGATGATTGTGATTATAGGACTAGCTTTTTGCCTCGAATCCTTGTCTCAATATCAAGGCCGGGTCGAAGGGATAGTCGTTGACGCGGAGGGGAAACCCCTGGAGAAGGTCGAAGTGACGATCATCTCCCAGAAAGTGTTTGCGTCGAAGTTCGAGCTGACCACGGACAAACAGGGTAAGTTCGTCCAGATTGGCCTTTTCCCCGGCTACTACCAGGTCAATTTTAAGAAGGCTGGTTTCGCTCCGCACTCTGTCGAGATCAAAGTCAGTATTGCTGAAGCGACGAAGGTCGAAGTCAGGCTTGAGTCCGCTGAAGCGGCTGCTGCTCGGGCCTATTCTGAGGCAGACGAACTTTTTCTCGAAGGAAACAAACTTTACGCTGAGAGCAAGTACTCCGAGGCAGCTGCCGCCTACGAAGAAGCGATTTCCCTGAACCCCGCTCAGTGGGCCTATCAGATGAACCTGGGTTTGGCGCTGAAAAAAATGGAGAAGACAGAGGAAGCCAGGGCGGCCTTTACCAAGGCTTTCGAGCTCAATCCTGCGAGTTTTAGCGCCGCCAAAGAGATCGCCGAAAGCCTGGCCAGGGCGGGAAATTTCGAGGAAGCCAAGAAATACTTTGAGAAGGCAGTCGGGCTCAGCGCCGATGACCCTGATGCTTTGTACAACCTCGGGGTGAGCCTTGTCAACACCGGCAAAAGCGAAGCGGCACTGGACGCTTTCTTGAGATGCACGCAGCTCAAGCCGGATTACGCCGAAGCCTACTTCCAGGCTGGGACAATATATATCGGCCAGAACAAAGTCAAAGAGGCGCTGGAAAAATTAGAGAAGTTCCTGGAGCTTGCGCCCGACCACGAAAAGGCGGCGGTGGCCAGGCAGCTCGTTGAATTCCTCAAGAAGTCCCGGCTTACTCCTTGACCTTATTAATACAAACGCAGTAAATGCCGTGACACAGTCATTGCGAGCCTGCAAGGGCGTGGCAATCTCTTTGGATTAATTTTGTGAGATCGCCGCGTCGCTTCGCTCCTTGCGATGACAAATGAATTATCGCGTTTGTATTAAATGGCTGCGGGTGTCATACCCGCGGCCTTGGAGTCGGGCGCAGAGTTCTTGATTGTGAGGGGAGGCTTCAGAATATCAAACGAACGCCCAGCCGGATCTGGCGGGGTTTGAAAATTTCATAAAGTTCGTGGCCGTCAGTCGAGGGATAGTCGCCCTCGATCCAGTCGTAGCCGATCCGGGTTCCCCAGCTCGTTACAGTATCGGCGTTGAAGACGTTGAAGACGTCGAAGATCAGGCCGAGCCGATACTTTCTGTCCAGAGTGAAGGCCTTCTCCAGGCGGAGGTCGAGAATTTTTTGCATCGGGTACTGATTCGTTCCCCGCGGCTCAGCGTAGAAAGTGACCCGGCCCTGGTTGAGACGGCTTGTCCAGTAGCTTGTCGTCCAGCGGTTGCCGCTTATTGCCCGGAAATAGGCGTTAAGGCTTATTTCGAACGGCAGGATGTACGTTCCCTGGATTTTGACCTGATGGGTCGGGTCGAAAGTCAGGTTTCCCTCAGCATTGAGCCAGAAGTTCGGGTCGGCTGTGCTCAGGTCGTCTCGGTCGCTGTAGCCGATGTCGTCGGCGAAGCCGTTATCGATCGTTCCCTTGGCCCGCGAATAAATGTAGGAAGCGAGAAGCTGCCATCTGTTCGAGAAGCGCTTGTTGAACTGGAGCTGGATAGCCCAGTAATTTCGATAAGGGGTGAGGTTAATCCAGGGCTGGCCCTTTTCAATGTTGTCCAGGATGTATTCGTAGGTGTCCACGGTCGCCAGCGTTCTCTCGTAAATCTTGAACGACTGGTTGAGCTCGGGGACAAAGACGTTTATAAGCTCGTAGTCAGCTTTGGGGTCGTAGCGGCCGATGATGTTCTTCCACTGGCGGTAAATGAAGGATATTCCCAGGGAAGCATCCTGGAACAGCTCCCGTTCGATGCCGAGGACATACTGATTCATGAAGGGGTGCTCGATGTCGTCTGCCATCTTGTACTTGTCCTCAGGTACAATGCGGAAGAACTCGACCCACTCTTCGGTGTCGGTATCCCAGTAGTAACCGATGTAATCGCTGAAAGCAGTGGACGGGTTGAGACGGTCGTGGTAACTCGAAAGCATGGCTTCAGTGAATTGACCGTAGTGGGCCTTTAAGACAGTGGTCTTGTCGCCGAAGAGGTCGAAGGTGAACCCGATTCGGGGAGCAATCCGGCTGGTGTTGTAGACGGCGCCGTCAACGCCCTTGACAGTCCCCCGGTTCTGGCTGAAGCGGAGGCCAGCATTGATGTTGAGCCGCGGGGTGATTTGCCAGGAATCCTGGCCGAAAGCTTCGACCCGGGTGCAGTACGTGTTCGTGTCGTAGCCTTCATACTGGTAAGCCAGGTAGGGTTGCCCGTAATAATCAAAAAAAACAGTGTGATCGAGCCCTGTCTTTCCGAACAGAGGGTCGCTCACGCCGTCGCCGGTGTAGCCGTACCTGTTGCGGACAGAGGACCGCTCGACTTCCACTCCGAACTTGAAGTCATGATTGCCCTGGATGAAATCCTCGGCGTAATGAGAGAAGCTGGCGTTAGCCTGGAATCGGGAACGGTCATAGGCGCCGTAATGATAGGAGTTGTAATCGAGCTTGTTCTCGTCGAGGCTGAAGTGGCCAGGGATCTCCATTCCCTCCTCAGGATCAAGCTTGGATGTTCCCCAGAAGAAAGCGGCTTTGACATCAAAAAAGCTTTGGGGGGTGAGGATGTGCGTCAGACTGAAATTGGTGACAACCTCGGGCGATTTCTGGGTCAGGGTTGTGTTCGGGCTGAGCTGGGAGTGAGTGTAGGCGAAGGGCGCGCGGTTTGTTCCGTTGTAGGTATCGACCTCGAGCGAAACGTTCAGGTTTGTAGTGAGTGCGGGCTGCAAGGAAAGTTTGAAGAAAGCCCGCGGCTGCTTGTAGTCGATGGCTTCTTCAAAGCCAGGAGCAAAGTCCTGGCTGTGACAGAACTGGAGTCCCAAGTAGAAACAGAGTTTGTCCTTTTTGATCGGGCCGCCCACCTGGGCGTTGATGTCAACGCGTTTAGAAAGACCGGAAGTCAGGTCGGGGAAATCGTCGATGTAGGCCTCGTTGTTTTCCGTCTGCCATAATCCTTCCGGCCAGGAGTCCTTCTTGCCCTGAAAACTGGCCTCGAAGTGGCCGGAGAATTCGTCTTCCCCCGATTTTGTGATCAGGTTGAAGATGACGCCGGTGAAGTTTCCGTATTCGGCCGGCAGGCCGGCTCCCATGACTTTGGCCTCCTTGATGATATTATGGTCGAGAAAGACCCAGGCCGAGCCCGCCTCAGGGTCGGCCACGTTGACGCCGTCCATCGCGTAGGCAATGCCGGTGTTGTTAGAAGCTCCGAGGGCGACGTCGCTGTTGACGCCCGGCGCCAGGTTGACGATGTCGGCGGTCATCTGGCTGTAAGGAATGTTCCTCAAGAGCTCGTCGGATAAGGTGATAGAGGCCGTTTCCGTTGAGGTGATGTCAACGGCCGGCGACTGGGCGATGACCGTCACTTCTTCGGCCAAAACTGTCCTTCTCATGATCATGTCCACGGTCAGTCTGACGGTCGTGGTCAACCGAATGTTCTCCCTGATGACCGAGGCAAACCCTTGAAGCTCCGCTCTGGCAGTGTAAACGCCGGGAGGAAGAGCTGGAAAGCGGTAGAGGCCATCTGCTCCGGTGATGAAGCTCCGGGTGCCCATTAGGTTCGGGCTCCGGAGAGTCACTGTGACGCCCGCGAGAGCAGTTCCACCTTCGTCGGTCACCGTGCCCGCTATGGCGCCTGTCTCCCTTGATTGGGCAGAACCAACGCACGGGAGAAAGAGAAAGAGAACCGCCAGGGTCAGCCCGCGTTTGCTTCTCATTCTTCGTCCTTTTTTAAATCAGGATATCGCGGTCAATTTTAGCTAAAAACGCTACCCATTGCAAAGTGCCAATCCGTCTCGTGAAGCCTCTCCATTTCTGTGATAGATGGGGGTCCTGCCGTGGGTTACCCCCGGCGCCCCTTCGCGGACCCATTTGTTAATTATTGGACCATAAATTGCGCGGCATCAAATGCTTGGGTCGGTGGGGGCCACCGAATCACGCCACCCCCCTCTTCTGTTTTAGAAGGACATATCATGATCGCAGATACGCCCTCTTCCTCCTGGGAAATTGAAACAGAGGCTGGCTTGTGATAATTTTAAAAAGTGGAGAAGTTGATGACGCGGCGGGCTGCCCTCGGTTTCATTTTCTGCCCCGTTTTCGTGATATTCGCCCGGCTTCTCCTGTTCTCCGATGAACTCCTCCCCCAGCACCGGGAATGGCTCGAAAACGTATCGCCGATCATCACCAGGACTGAGAGGGAGATTTTTTCCAAGCTTAAGACGAATGAGGAAAGAGAGAAATTCATCCACTTTTTCTGGCGGCAGCGCGATCCTCATCCAGACACAGAGGAAAATGAGTTCACCAAAGACTACCAGGAGAGAGTCCGCTTCGCCGATCAGAATTTCGGCCGCGAGACCTCAAAGCGCGGCAGTCAGACCGAGCGGGGATTCTATTATCTTCTTTTAGGTCCGCCCTCGGAGCGGCATTTTTTCACCACTCACTCTCAGCTCTGGCCGCTCGAGCTCTGGTTTTATAAGGGGGAATTCGAGTACGGTCTCCGCCGTATTTCTACCTGATTTTCCACCAGCCGGAAGGGCTGGGAGAATACAGGCTTTACTCGCCCGACGTCGAGGGACCGGAGAAGCTTGTCATCCCGGCCGCCGTCTCTCGGGCTCTCACTCGCAACTCGGCTTATCAGCTCATCAAAAAAATTTCTGCAGAACTGGCCGGCGCCTCTCTGAGTTATTTGCCGGGGGACGAGTCACTGCGCGGGCCGGGCTTTTCCTCGGCCACCATCCTGGCTTCGATTCGCTCCGTCCCGGAGAAAAAATTCCCCGATGCCTACACCCGTTCTTTCCTGAATTACAGGGATTACGTCGAAACCGAATACTCCCATTCGTATATTGAGAGCGGGTTTGCGGCCAGAGTCTTCCGCCACGAAGACGGTTTTTTCCTCCACTGGACCCTGGAGCCGAAGAAGATGAATCTCGTTGCCCGGGACGGTCGCTATCAAGCCGTTTTCAGCTTGATCCTGAGGCTTGAGGACGGGGAAGGGGATCTCGTCCTGGAAAAAGAAGAGGAGATTCCCCTGGCTGTAACTCCCGAACAGGTCAGGCAGCATGAGTGGCGGAGTTTCGCATTTCAGGACATCCTGCCCGTCATTCCCGGTCGCTACAATCTCTTCGGCCTGCTCAAGAACAAGACGACTCAGGATTTCACCTCCTTTAACTGTGAGGTCGCCGTCCCCGGCGAAAAAGACGGCTTTGGCCCTTCCTTTCTCTACCACAGCCGCGAGAAGGTGCCGCCCGACCAGGCTGGCTCGCTCCGTGCCTTCACGTTTGGAGGAAATCATTATCTTGTCAACTCCGGAAACGAGTTTCCGGCCGGCAGTGAGATGGGCGCTTATGTCCAGGTCTTTGGCCTAAGAAGTAAAGAAATGCCGCTTGATCGGGATGCCTCCGTCCTTGTTGAGATTCGTCCGGCTGAGCGTGGGGAAGCCATCCTCAGCTCAAAAACTCGCTT
Source organism: uncultured Eubacteriales bacterium (assembly GCA_964550915.1). Lineage (GTDB taxonomy): Bacteria > Acidobacteriota > Aminicenantia > Aminicenantales > UBA8522 > JARYMI01. The sequence continues at coordinate 11,175 of CAZKBY010000026.1, forward strand.
ATCCGAAGCCCTGTCTGAAGACAGGGCCGGGCTTGATATCCGACCTTTCAGTTTGACTTCTCTAAAACCGGGTTATTACTCGGCTGAACTTTCTTTGGCCGATAGCGGTGGCAAGAAGCTCTTCACCTTAAAGGAGAATTTCGTGCTCCTGGCCCAGGCGCCTCCGGTCTTGCCCTGGGTTTATGCCAAGACGCACAGGCCTGCGCCCAACCCGGAGCATCTTTTTCTTGTGGGCTTAGAGTATTTTCAAACCCGCAGGTACGAAGAGGCTTTCCGGGCCGCCGACTGGGCCCTTAAGCTTAAAGACGAAGAGCGGGCAAGACTTCTTTTGGCCAGGATCCTTTACGCTTTAGGACGGTTCAAGGAATCTCTGGCTGCAGCGAGGCCGGTGTACGAGGAAAGCAGACAGAGGGAGGCCGCCAAGATCCTTGCCGCCAGCCATGCCGCGCTTAAAGACTGGGCCTCTGCTCTGGTTTAATTAGAGGAGCTCCTCAAAGGGGCCACGGAAACGGACGTTTTGAACTTAACTGCTGAGTGTTACCTCAACCTTAACCAGCCCGAACGGGCTCTTCCGCTCCTGCGCCGGTCGCTTGAAATCGAACCGGCTCAGCCCGGAACTAAGGCGCTTGAAGAAAGAGCAAAAAAACGCTCGCCGAAGGAAAGCTGATTACTTAACCTCAAAATCGACGGTTTTTGAAACCGACTTGCCGGAAACCTTGTCGTCAATCTTGATGATCAGGGTGTAATTCCCGGCTGCCAGGTCTCGCTGCTCTGTCTTGACCTCCTCGCCCGTCTTGATTTGAACCGTCTGTTTTAAAGGAAGCGGCTGGCTGACCAAAGGAGAATTGTATTTCTGCGGCGTCCAGCGGATGGCTGCCTCCTCTCCCTTTTTGACTTCATAATTGACCTCGATGTCAAACTTCTGCTCCTCGTTTGGCTGGACGCCAAAGATGAAATAGAAGATATCGAGGTTTTCGCCGGCAGAAAAGACCTTGTCCAGGTTGGGCACAATCTTGAGGATAGAATAGGTGCAATATCCCTGGTGGACCATCGTCCGGGTCTCGGGCGCTTCCATCTGCTCGAGCTCTTTGACGAAAAAGACTGGGGTTGTCTCGAGCTCCTTGGTTAAGGTAGCGGTGTCCGGCAGAGCAAACTCATAGTAGGCGGTTCCTATTTTCTGCAGGTCCAGGGAGGTTACAGCCAGGGCCAGGAGATACCGGCCCGGCGGCAGAGGATAGCCGATAGCGTAGGTTTCTTCTTTTTCCGGGTCAAAAGCGTCGCTCTTAAGCTGAGCGCTCGACGGAACATAGACTTCTCTAAAGTTTTTGGGCTCTCCATTCTCCAAACGATTGAACTCCAGAAAGACGTTGAAGCTTGCTTGAAGCTGCGCAGGTTCCTGAGCGACGGCTTCCTGAAAAGCCGGTCCGGAGATCTTGTCTGTTTTTGGGGCAACGGAGGTACCGACCGGAGAAAAGCCCAACCCTGAATTCTTGATCTTCAGGAAGAAAATAACGTGCAGGTTTTCCCTGGCCGGAAGAAAGAGGTTGTGAAAGATGTTGACGGGAATGTCCTGGCGGCCCTGCTTGGTGGAGAGGCCCTCCTCCAGGATGGCTTTAATCTCTTTGGGGATGAAAATCCTTTCCTCGGTTTTTGCCTGCTTTTCTTTGGCCTGAGGCCTTTGGGCAGCGGCGTTTAAAAGGGGAACGAAAAGGCAGGCCATGATGGCAGTCATAATCAGGGGGATGATAAGTTTTTTAGCGGTCATGCTTCCTCCTCATTCCTTGAAGCGGCCAAGTGAGATCTGTCAGGGGATATTCTCTGTCTGGCGGAATCTCTCTCGATCGGCTTTCCCGGAACTTAATTAAATCATTAATATAACAAAATAAAATTTTTTTTCAAGCGCCACCGTGCCACCGTAGGCATTTCCGTTTTTGCGATTCAGATTCAATGGGGTGCAGCAGGCTGCCCTTGGCCCCCGCGCCCCGGGGAACCAGTCCCGTCCGTTCCCCCCGTCGGATAACGTTATCGCCAATTCAGGAGCCTCTCTTCTGGAACCTTCTCACGGCAGCCTGGTGTTCGGCGAATGTCCGGCTGAAATAATGGCTGCCGTCGTTCCTAGAAACAAAGTAGAGGTAGCCTTCATCCGAGGGGAAAAGCGCTGCCTCAAGGGACCCTTTCCCAGGGTTGCAGATGGGGCCCGGGGGGAGTCCGGCATGGAGGTAGGTGTTGTAGGGAGAGTCGAGGGCCATATCTTTTTTGCTCAGATTGCCGTTAAAGGTGCCTCTCAGCTTGAGAGCGTAGATGATCGTCGGGTCGCAGTCCAATTTCATGCGGAGGCGTAGCCGGTTGTGGAAAACTGCCGAGATGAGGGGTCTTTCCACCGGGATTGACGTTTCTTTTTCGACCAAAGAAGCGAGCGTGACGACATGGCGGAGGCTTAGCCCTAAGGCGGCCGCCCTCTCCTGCCACGAGGCGCTGAAAACGAGATTAAACTGACCGACCATCGAGCGGACAGCCTCTTCTGAAGAGATTCCCCTTGGAAAGCGATAGGTTTCCGGGAAAAGATAGCCCTCGAGGTCCCAGGCCTTGCGGTCAAAAGCCGCGACGAGGGCAGGATTGCTGGAAGCTGCCCGGAATCCTTCCTCCCCGTCGGCTAACAGAGGACTGAGGAGCGGGGCGATTTCCCTGGCCGTTAGGCCCTCCGGAATGGTCACCGCGTGGAGATAGACTTTTCCCTCAACCAGGTCTGTGAGGATGTCTTTAGCGCGGATGGGTGAGGAGAAAGAATATTCGCCGGCTTTGATCTTCCGGGGAGCGAAGAAAAGCTCGTAGGCAGCTAAGAAAGGAAACTCGGCTCGGATGAGGCCCTTTTCTTTAAGGTCCCGAGCCACCGCTTTCGGGCCTGCTCCACTTTCGACGTCGACAAAAACATTTTCGGCCGGAATCCTCCTCGGCTCGTAAAGATTGCGGGCCAGCCAGATGATGCCGGCCAGAAGGAGGAGAAGAGAAAAGAAAGCGCTGGCTTTAACGATCCTGAGGAACATGGCGGACAAGGCGGCGATGGTCAAGATAGCTCTGGAGGATGAGAGTGGCGGAGATTTGATGCTCCACTTTTTTTTTTGTTTTCCAGTGCATTTTTTGTTCTTTCATGAATCCGGCAGCTTGCTGGGTGGTCAGGCGTTCGTCCCAGAGGGTGACGGGCAAGCCCAAGGCTTTCTCCAGCCAGACGGCAAACTTCCGGGTCTTTTCAGCCCTGGTTCCTGGGCTTCCGTTCATTCGCAACGGTAGCCCGACAACGATTTCCCCAACGTCATGTTTGTGGACAAGGTCAGCAAAGGAGTTCTTGTTTTCGGCTTCGCCGGCCAGAATCATCTGGCCCAGCGGTTGAGCTGTTAACCCGAGCGGGTCGCTCAGAGCGAGGCCGACATGGCGGTCGCCGTAATCGAGGCCAAGGATTCTCATCAGGACAACCTCTCCAGGCATCTCTTTTTCTTCCTGTGCCGCTCGAAACCCAGCCGGATGAGCTCTTCGATTAGGCGGGTAAAAGAGATGCCGCTTGCTTCCCAGAGCTTCGGGTACATGCTGATTGCTGTGAAACCGGGGATCGTGTTGATTTCGTTGACGTAGACGTGATTTGTCACCTCCTCCACGAAAAAATCGACCCGGGCCATGCCCTCGCAGCCAACCGCTTTATAGGCCTCGACTGCCAGACGCTGGACTTCCTTGACTTTGTCCGGAGGAAGAGGGGCGGGAACCCGGAACGTGGTTTTCCCCTCTAAATACTTGTCCCGGTAATCGTAGAACTCTCTGAAGGGGATGACTTCTCCGGGCAGAGAAGCCCGCGGGGTGTCGTTACCGAGCACGCTGCATTCGATCTCCCGGCCGCTTATCGCGGTTTCAACGAGAATCTTCCGGCCGTAACGGAATGCCCTCCGGAGCGCCCGCGGCACATCCTGCCAGGTCTTAACTTTGCTGATGCCGACGCTTGACCCGAGGTTGGCCGGTTTGACGAATAAGGGCAGGGAAAATTCCCTCCTGAGGAGAGTGAGAACGGACTCCCTGTTTCTCGCCCAATCGGTGTCCGCAAAGACCCTGTGTTTGACGACGGGAACGCCGGCTGAGACAAAGAGGGCTTTCATGACTGCCTTATCCATCCCCGCTGCTGAGGCCAGCACCCCTGCTCCCACGAAGGGGACATCCGCCATCTCCAAGAGACCCTGGATTGTTCCGTCTTCGCCATAAGGCCCGTGGAGGACCGGGAAGTAGATGTCGGCTCGAACATGGGATTGACGTTTCCCTGTGGCCCAAGGAAGAAAGGAAGAAGCAGGGCCGGCTGAGTCAAGCTTGGCAGCGGGGAGGAGGGGCGACGACACTTTTTTCCACTCTCCTTGTTTGGAGATATAGAGACAGACGACATCGTGCTTTCTCCTGTCAATGTTCTTATAGATGCCCGAGGCTGAGATGAGAGAGATTTCGTGCTCGGCTGAGCGGCCGCCGAAGATAAGAGCTACCGTTGTTTTTTTCTTCCTCAAGTGAATTCGGAAAAAGATATTTTAGTCGATCAGAGCTGGCTTGTCCAACCTTTTATCTTCGGTTAAAGGGAATTCTTGAACCCCTTGCTGGGGTTGAATTTAATCCTTTTTCTGGGCGGGATGGCCACCTCTGCGCCTGTCTTCGGGTTTCTGCCTTTCCGGGCTTTTCTTTCCTTGACCTCGAAGCTTCCGAACCCAGAAAAGGTCACCTTTTCTCCACTTTTCAACGAATTCTTGATTCCCTCCATCATCGTTGAGAAGGCTTTGGCTGCCTGAAGAGCCGTGATGCCGGCGTCTTTGGCCATCCTCGAAATAATTTCTTTTTTATTCATTTCAAACCTCCTTCTCCCTGTTGCGACTAAATTAATGGTTGCCTTTCTGAGGCTTTGCTTTTATGTTAAAAAGAAGAGGGGAAGCTGTCAAGTCAATAAATCGATTCTGTATTGACAGCTTAAAGACCGCTGCTTATAATGGGACAAAAGGAAAAAGCAAGATTAACAAAAAGGAGCCAAAATGAGAAAACCATCCCCAGGAATCCAGGCTCTGTGCATAGCTGTGGCTGGCCTGGCGCTGGCGATCCTGCCGGCGCTGGCCCAGACGAATTCGAATGATCAGGAGGGCCGGCATCAGATTGAGAAGGCCAGGATCTACCGGGAAGCGTATCCGCTCATCTCGGAAACAGACCTCTATTGTTCTTTCTATGCCCATCAGGGGGAACTGCCGGACCTGAAGATCGTCGCGGCCGAGAAGGGCGAGGAGAAGATTCTGCAGAGCGACAGCGACCTGTGTTTTATCAACAAGGGGAAAAACGATGGGCTGGAGATCGGCCAGGTTTTCCTCATCGTTGAGATCGGTCAGAGCCTCGGGGAGCACGGTTCCCTGGCTTTGAAACAGGGAAGAGGCCGCATCGTTTTTCTCGATGATAACAGGGGTGTTATCAGCGTCGAGAAGGCTTGCGGTCGGGTCATGATCGGGGATTTTCTCATTCGCTTCGAGGAGAAAGAAAGCCTGTTGGGAAAGGACCTGGGCTATGAAACCTTCTCCGAGGGAGAGCCGGGAGCCGTTGGCACGATCATCTACCTGCAGGGCGAGTACAACCAGATCGGCCCGGGCCATTGGGGCATCATCGACATCGGCGAGTCAAGCGGTGTCATGGTCGGCCAGCAGATGACCATCTACAAGCAGGTTCGCGAGGACCTGCCCAGATTGGCTATCGGGAACCTGGTCGTCATCGATACGCGTCCGACTACAGCCACGGTCAAGGTTCTTTCGGCGAGTGATTCCATCCGCAAAGGACTCCAGGTCCAGGCCAAATAAAGAGCATCTCTCCGCTCCTCCTCAATCCTCGTTGCTATTCCATCTCCGTTGTGTTGACAGGAAAGAGGCTTTCTGTTAGCTTAGTCGAGGAATTGAAATCAATTCTTCGGAGGCGGGCGTAGTTCAGGGGTAGAACGTCTGCTTGCCAAGCAGAAGGTCGTGGGTTCAAATCCCATCGTCCGCTCCAGCCCTCTTTATTTCGAAATCTTTCGAAATGGAAGAGGCGCGGTACCCAAGTGGCTAAGGGAGAGGTCTGCAAAACCTCGATTCGTCGGTTCGAGTCCGACCCGCGCCTCCACCTTCTTCCCAACATGATGGAAGCATTTCTGTTTCTATGATTTGATGCTTTGATTGAAGGAGGGTGGCACGGCGTCAGTCCCCGCAACGCCCGCAGCGTGGGGGACCCCCTCTCTTGACGGGTGCGGAGCGAGGACGGACGGGGACGTGGCGTGACAGGACCCTATTCCTAAACTTGGTCATTACAGAAACGGAGATGCTACCCAACATTATAATTCATTTGACTAAACGGGATAAAAGTTATATAGTTCCGAGAAAAAAGGAGGCGCTTCATGAACATCGTGCCTAGAGTTCAGGGGATTCTCCTTAAGCCAAAAGACGAATGGCAGAAGATCAAGGGAGAACCGACGACCGTCCGCGAGCTCTTCATGTCGTACGCGGCCATCTTGGCCATCATTCCTGTCGTGGCTCAATTCTTAGGCTGGGCGCTGGTCGGGTTCAGGATTCCTTATCTCGGCGGAAGCTGGATGGGAAGGGCAATCCTCTACTTGATTTTTTCTTACGTTTTCAACCTGGTTATCGTCTACGTCTTTGGTATGATCATCAACGCCCTGGCGCCGAACTTCTCCTCGACTCAGAACCTCCCTAACGCCATGAAACTGGCCGTTTACAGCATGACACCTGCCTGGATCGCGGGCATCTTCCACATCATTCCGTCGCTTGGCATTTTAGCCGCACTGGGCGCCCTTTACGGAATTTACATCCTCTACTTGGGGTTCAGCACTCCCCTGATGGGAACGCCCAAGGAGAAAGTCGTCGGCTACATGGTCATCAGCGTTGTCGTGATGATCGTGCTCTGGGTGATCGTCGGTGTGGTTCTAGGAGCCATCTTCGCCATGCGGGGGCTGGTTGGCCTGTTCTGAGCTAAATCAGGGCTGAGTCAAAGTCCGGCCTCGATCTCTTCCAGAACTCTCCGTAGTGCTTCCGACGGCGAAGGAGCACCCGTGATGGGGCGGCCGATGACTAAATAATCAGCGCCCTGGCGGATAGCTTCAGCCGGGGTCAAAACACGTTTCTGGTCATGAACGGCGGCCCAGGCCGGTCTGATTCCTGGAGTGACAACAAGAAAATCCTTTCCCAGTTCCCTTTTAATACTCTCGATTTCCCACGGCGATGAGACCACGCCGTTGAGGCCCGCTGCCTTAGCCAGGCTGGCCAGCCTGAGGACCTGGTCGGCGACAGGCGAGGGGCAGCCCAAATCCGCAAGATCGTTGTCCTGAAGACTCGTCAGCACGGTCACCCCAAAGAGAAGAGGCCTCGACCGGCCAGTCTTTGCTGCCTCCTCGGCGGCCGTTTCCGCGGCCCGGCGCATCATCTCTCTGCCGCCAGAGGCATGAAGCGTGAGCATGGCCACGCCGTGCCGGACGGCCGAGCGAGTTGCGCCTGCGACCGTGTTGGGAATGTCGTGGTATTTAAGATCGAGAAAACACTTCTTGCCCAGGCGCGTCAGCTCTTTGAGGAGAGTCGGCCCTTCCGCCGTGAACAGCTCCATTCCGACCTTGAGAACGCGGGCTTCATCAGTCTGGTTGACCAGGGCGAGTGCCTCCTTTTTGGTTGCGGCGTCAAGGGCGATGATTATCTTTTCTCTAATGTCCATACCTTCTCCTTTAAATTGGGGGACGCCATACGTAATACACTAAATTTCCTTCGCTCCGGATGCAAAAACGTACTCATTTCATGAATTGTGTTTAGTGTCCCTCGAATTCACTCGTCTGATTGAGGAGGAGTGACGTCCAGCGTGCCGATGATGTCCTCTATTTTTTTTATTTTCTTTTCTTCGCACCAGTCCTCTATCTCTTGGATAATCCTGATCGAGGCTTCGGGATCGACGAGGTTGGCTGTCCCTACCTCTACCGCCCTGGCCCCGGCGATGATGAATTCGAGGGCATCCCGACCGCTCACGATACCGCCCAGGCCGATGACCGGAATCTTGAGGCGTGAGGCAATCTGGTAGACCAGACGAAGAGCGATGGGCTTGATGGCCGGGCCGCTCAGCCCGCCGAACACGCTGCCCAGCCGTGGCCGCCGCGTCTCCACGTCCACGGCCATGGCAAGCACCGTGTTAATGAGCGACACGGCGTCAGAGCCCGCCTCCTCTGCCGCCTTGGCGATCGAGACGATATCTGTGACGTTGGGAGAGAGCTTGGTGATGACCGGCCGCCGGCTCGTCCTCTTGGCCAGCCGGACGATAGCGTAGGTGGCCTCTGGGCTGAGAGCTGGGCAGAGACCATCCTGCTCCACGTTGGGGCAGGAGATGTTGAGTTCGTAGGCGGCGATACCTTCATGCCGGTCGAGGCACTCGATGACCTGGGCGTATTCTTCGTCAGTCGACCCGCAAACGTTGACGATGATAGCGGTCTTGAGGGATGCCAGCCGCGGCAGGATTTCCTGGCCGAAGGCCTTAACGCCAATTCCTTGTAAACCGATAGAATTTATAAGTCCACTCGGAGATTCGGCCAAACGCGGCGGCGGGTTCCCGGGTCTGGCGCAGAAATAGAGTCCTTTGACGACAATCCCGCCCAGCCGCTCCAGGTCGATGAAAGGCGCAAACTCCAGGCCGTAGCCAAAAGTACCGCTGGCGGTCAGAACCGGGTTGCGCAGCCTGAGGAAACCCAGATCGATCGAGAGGTCGACCATCTTTTTACGCCCTCATCATCAATCGTTTTCTCATCATTTCTGATCGTTTTTCTTATTGATGACTTTTGTTTCTATTCCCATCTTTATCTTTATGTCTTTATCTCGATATCTTTATCTCGTTTTCGTTCCTCTCTTTCTATCTATTTCTTTTTTTTCTCTCTCTCTCTCTCTCTCTCTCCTTTTTTTCTTATTTTTCTTCTTTTTTTTCTTTTCTTTTCTTCTTCTTCCTTAGCTCACTCACTCACTCACTCACTCACTCACTCAC
>CAZKBY010000027.1:0-20210 GCA_964550915.1 uncultured Eubacteriales bacterium
CCTGATCCCCAAAGGATAGGCCACATAGCCGTCAGGATGCTTTTCTGCGATTATTTTAATAGATTTCATGGGAAATACTCCCGATTTGCCCAAATTATAACATGTTTTCGTTTTCTAATATCTCCGCTTTCGCCGAGGACTTCGACGTATCAGATAGGCGAAGAGTCGCGGGACTTATTTTCAGAAGCTTCTCCTTTGCGGTCAGGTCCCAACAATTAACAAATCCGCGGCCGCGCGAAGCTTCGCTAAAGAAGGATCAGCCGGAGATTTCTAAGTACTTGATTCTCGTCGAGGGCTCCTGGATTTCTGAACCTTCTTTTATGTTTATGAGCCCTTCCAGGTGGAATTTGATCGCCGTTCGCATGTGGGCGAGCGTTTCCCTGATGGTTGCACCCGTTGCCACACAACCCGGAAGATCCGGGCTGTATGCCGAGTAGTTCTTGGCCGATTTTTCTATGATGACCGCGTACTTATCCACTTTTTTCCCTCTCATATTTTAAACCTCCGTCCCGCTATAGCAAAGCTTTAACGAAAAAGAAGGTCATGATTCCAGCCAATTTGCTGTCACAGCGGCAGGTTCATCCGTTTCAGAAGCTCCTGAAACCGCGGCTCATCGCGCAGGGCATCGTACTCCCCGCCGTGCACGCGGATCCACGGCAATATGGGCACACGGTCCCGGTAGCAGGCTTCAAGGAGGTCGACCGCCTTGCTTTTCTCCCCTAGGGCTACGTAGATCTGGGCTGTGAACCAGTCTTGCGACGGGTCCATGCGCCCGGCGATCTCCAGCGCCTCCTGTCTCCGCCCGGCGTGGGCGTAGGCGACGCCGAGCAGGACGGGCCCGGCGTATTTCGAGGCAGACTCGACAGTCTTTTGGGCCGTGGCGATCGCTTCCTCGTGCATCCCCTTACGGGAGTAAGCCTGGACCATAACGTAATAGCTGGGGCCATAATCTGGGTGAAGTTCCATTGCTTTCTGCGCTTCCGCGACAGCTTCGTCGTACCGCCCCGCGTAGTTGTACAGGCCGCCCAGCCAGGCCGTATGCACCGGCCGGAGGGGGTCGAGGTCGCGGGCCCGCTTGTGCTCGGCGATGGCCTCATCCAGACGGTTAAAAAGGGCAAGCTGCCAGGCGTAATGGTAGTGGGACATGGCCAGGCTCGGGTTGAGCTCCATGGACTGCTTGAAGTACTGCTCCGCTTTCGCCCAATCCCACTCGTAATAGAGGGCGACGTCGGCCAGGGCGCCTAAGGCCGCCACGTTCGCAGGGTCGAGGGCGAGCGCCCGCTCGGCGGCCGCCTTGGCCCGGGGAAAGGTCTCCGGCGGTGGCGACGGGGCGTGGCCGATCGTGACGTATCCCTCGGCGAGCCCGGCGTAAGCCAGCGGCTCTGCCGGGTCGATCTCGACGGCCTCATGGAGATACTTCAACCCCCTGTCGATGTTTTCCTCAGTGTACTGCGTTATATGATAGATCCCTCTGAGATAGGCCTCATACACTGCAGGGTTCACCTTGCGGGGTGACGAAAAGCGGGTTTGCTGCTCGGGCGTCAGCAGGACTTTGACTTCCCGCGCCACGCCCTGAACGACCTCGCTTTGCACGCGCAGCACGTCGGTGATCTCGCAGTCGTAATTGTCCGCCCAGATGTGCCGGTCCGTCGCGGCGTCCACGAGCTCGAGCGTCACCCGGAGGTTGTCTCCGGCGCGCTGCGTCGAACCTTCGAGGATGGCGTCGACGTTCAACTCCGCAGCGATCTCACGCAGCGGTTTGCTCGTTTCTTTATACCGCGTGACCGAAGTGCGCGAGATGACCCTCAGGGAGCCGATTTGGGCTATCCCGTTGATCAGCGTGTCGGTGATCCCGTCGACGAAGTACTGCTGACCGGGATCCCCGGTGAGATTGGCCAGAGGCAGGACCGCGAGCGAGCGGTATATCGGCTGCGGCGTCCTGCCGGCGAGCCGGCTGCGCAGGTTCCCGATATCCAGGAGCACGATGAGCGCCAGAGCCACGACAAGGGCCGCGGCAACCGCCGGCCGGCGGCGGCGCGACCACAACCGCTTCCAGACGAGCCAGGCTCTCGAGATTGGACCTTTCTCGACGGCTTCGAGCGCGGCCCGGACCTCGGCGCTCGTCTGATAACGCTGCGCGGGGTCCTTTTCGAGGCATTTATCCACGACCGCACGCAGGGCGGCGAGCATCCTGCCGGCGCGGCGCTCCGGGCATCGGCCGTCTCTCCACGGAGCTGCTCGGGCGCCATGTAAGCCAGGGTGCCGACAACGACGCCGGGGCTGGTCAACGAGTCCAGAGTCAAGGTCACAGACTCATCCCCGGTCACCCGGCTAAACCGCTTGGCCAGCCCGAAGTCCAGCACCTTGACCCGTTCCTCGGGAGTGATGATGACGTTGGGGCTCTTGAAATCGCGGTGGATGACGCCGCGCGCGTGGGCGTGGCCAAGGGCGTCCGCGAGCTGGATCCCGAAGCGGAGCACCTGACCGACCGGAAGCGTTCCGGCGGCGAGCCTCGCGCTCAGGGTCTCGCCCTCGATGAGTTCCATCGCGATATAAGCCTGGCCCCCGGCTTCTCCGACCTCATAGATCGTGCAAACGTGGGGATGGTTGAGTTTCGACGCCGTCCGGGCTTCGCGCAACAACCGCGCTCAGGCGGCGGGGTCCGCCAGCGCGCCGGCCCGGATAACCTTAAGGGCTACGGGACGGTCGAGCCGCGTATCGCGCGCCTTCCAGACCTCGCCCATGCCGCCCTCGCCGAGCTTACCGAGGATCTGGTAATGAGCAATGGTCCGGCCGATCACGGCAGTCCGCCTCCTGAAGCCACACAGAGCCGCTGGCCGCCCTGAGAATTCTTTATAATTGAGTATCCAAGCGCCAATTTCGCCTCAGCTTATCGACGCGAATGATAAACCGGGGCCTCGCGGATGTCAAATTGACTGGAGTTTAGTGCATTACGTATGGCGTCCCCCGAATTCCCCCCGAGCATGTCTTGATTATTCTAACAGAACGCGAATCGCCAGGCTGCGTGCGAAGGGTGAGAATCTGGAGCAGGAGGCTCGTCTAAGAATTTGGATTGACATTTTGCCCGAAGAGGCTTATGCTATGTCTGAAATTGAGAAATTAAGAAACTCTGAAAATTTAACCATGAGTGAGAAGACAAGAAAAGAAGAACTGGTCAGGCTGCGGGCCAGGGGCCAGGTGACTCTTCCCAGCTTTATCCGAAAAAAGCTCCATCTGGAGGATGGAAGCCTCGTTCTGGCAAAGGTCGTGGGCCAGACCATCGTTTTGATCCCCCAGGAAACCGTCGACAAGGAACAGTCATGGTTCTGGCAGGAAGGGTGGCAGAAGCTCGAGGCAGAGGTAGAAGAGGATATCCGGAGAGGCAGAGTGAAGTCATTTGATTCAGTCGAGGAACTCTTCGATGAAATTGAGGGAAGGTCTAAAGCTCACAAGAACAGAAAGGTTCAAAAAGAGCGCCTTTGATTTGGACGAGCGAACCAGAGGAAAGCTGCGAAAACAGCTCGAGATCCTGATCTCGAACCCGCGGCATCCCTCTCTGGGAGTGAAGAAAGTCAAGGGGACAAAATCCATTTTCGAGGCTCGGGTGGACGATCATTTCAGGTTAACTTTCGAATACGGGGAGAAGAACGAGGTTATCCTCAGGGTTGTCGGCCCTCATAACGCGGCGCTCAAGAAGCCAGGAGCTTGACAGATATACATTTGAATATTAAAATGCACATATCGATTTAAACGGGCGAGGTCGCATCGATGAGAACAACGGTCGAATTATCGGATGATTTGATCGCCGCACTCCACGCCCTCGCGGTTAAAAAAGGGTATCGGGGCTATTCTCGGGTCATGGAAGAAGCCGTCAAGCATTATCTTCGTGACCATGAGAAAAAAGAGCTGTCATCGAGCGTCCTTCTGAAGATGAGAGGAAGCTGGAACGCGAAGGAAGCTGCAGAGACCAAAAAGAGGCTCGAGGAGATACGGAAGAATTGGCGCGTTTGGTGATCACGGATACAGACGTCGTCCTCGATTTCTTCACGGACACGCCTCCCTTTGCTCAGGCCGTGGCGGGTTTGCTGAAGGAAGATCGTCTGGCTGTTACGGCGATAACCGTTTTCGAATTGTACGCCGGAGTTCGAGGGGCAAGAAGGTTGAAGCAGGTAGAGACTTTTTGCCTGGGCGTGCCCATCCTTTCGCTGGACCTCCTGGCGGCTGCCCAAGCAGGCAAAATCTACACAGAGCTCAAATCAAAGGGGATGACAGTCGGCAATCAGGATATCCTGATCGCCGGGATTTGCTTGGCCAACGGCCTGCCGTTTCTCACCAGGAATGCGGCGCATTTCGCTCCCATCACAGGGCTTACCCTCTATCGAGACGATTAATCCCCGATGATTTCATTCAGCCCGTCGATTATCTAAGAGAGCTCCTCCGAAACGAGACGGCCGATTCTTTTGCCGATGCGCTCAGCAGCAAGGGTCCGCACCTGGCTGATTTTGACCACGATCGGCAATCCCCGGACATTAGCAGGCTGCAAGCCGGAGTTTAGTGCATTACGTATGGCGTCCCCCGAATTTACCCCCCGAATTTACCCGAATTTAGTGACAACCTTTTTGCTGGCTGCGAAGTATATATTATTAAATGTCAAACTAAAAAGAAGCAGGATCGATATGACCGCAAACAAAAGAAAAAAGGGCACGATTCGAACTTTGTCATGTCTGACGGGACTCGTTGGCGCTGCGGCGCTCATCTGGGCGATGGGCTTCGCGCAGCCGCTCCGGGGTTCCGAGCCCCCTCCAAAGAAAGTTTACACGACAAGCCGCGTCAACCCACAAAATCCGGTTATTGACGGCCGGATCGACGATCCAGCCTGGGACAAGGTGGAATGGGCTGGAGATTTTGTCCAGCGCGAACCCCACGAGGGAAAGCCGCCGGCCGAACCCACTTCCTTCAAGATTCTTTACGACGAAAAGAACCTTTATGTTGCTATCCGCGCCCACGATAGAGAGCCGGATAAGATCGTGAAACGACTGAGCCGGCGCGATAACATTGACGGCGACTGGGTTGAGGTTCAGCTCGATAGCTACAACGACCACCTCACCGCCTTCTGCCTGAAGGTCAATGCCGCTGGCGTCAAGTCCGACACCTTCCTGTCCGGTGACGGCGACGTCGAGGACGAGGACTGGAATCCCATCTGGGATGTCGAAACAGCCGTGGACGAGGAGGGCTGGACAGCCGAAATGAGGATTTCCTTCTCCCAGCTCCGCTACGCGGGCGGCGCTCAAACGACCTGGGGCCTCCAGGTCATGCGTAAGTTTTTCCGGAACCAGGAGATTTCATTCTGGCAGTTTATCCCCCGTGACGCCTCGGGCTGGGTTCACTGCTTCGGCGAGCTCCTGGGCCTCGAGGGCCTCAGGCCCCAGCGCCAGGTCGAGCTCACGCCGTATACGGTCGCAAGCGGCCAGACTTTCCGCGCCGAGCCGGGAAACCCCTTTGCCACCGGGAGGCAGTCGAGTTTTTTCGGCGGGTTGGACGGCAAGGTCGGCGTCACGAGCGACCTGACCTTAGATTTCACGGTCAACCCCGACTTCGGCCAGGTCGAGGCCGACCCCTCGGTCGTCAACCTCAGCGCCTTCGAGACCTACTACGAGGAGAAGCGGCCGTTTTTCATCGAGGGCCGGAACATCCTCAGCTTCGACATGATGGGCGGCGACGGCGACTTCTCCCAGGACAACCTATTCTACACGCGCCGCATCGGCCGTTACCCCCAGCGCCAGGTTTGGGGAGAGGAGAATGAGTACGTCGATATGCCCGAGAGCACAAATATCCTCGGCGCCTTCAAGCTGACCGGAAAGACCCGCTCCGGTATCTCGATCGGGATCATCGACGCCCTGACCGCGGCCGAGCACGCCGTCCTGAGCTTTGGTGGCCTCACGCGCCAGGAACCGGTCGAGCCGGCCACAAACTACCTGGGCCTTCGCCTCCAGAAGGATTACCGCAGGGGCGGCACGGTCGTCGGCGCCATGCTCACGGCCGTCGACCGGAACCTCAAGGACGAAGCTCTGGACTTCCTCCACAGCGCCGCCTACACGGGAGGTTTCGACATCCTGCACACCTGGAAAAACCGGACATATTCCATCCAATTCATGGCGGCCTTCAGCCTCGTGCGGGGGAGCGAGGAGGCCCTCGTCCGGACCCAGACGTCGTCGCTCCGTTATTATCAGCGGCCCGACGCCTCGCACGTCGAGCTCGACCCGACGCGACGTTCGCTCGGCGGGCACGGCGGCACCCTGACTTTCAACAAGTCCGGGAGCGGCCATCTGAGCTTCTCGACCGGTGTCACCTGGCGCTCGCCCGGGTTCGAAGTCAACGATATGGGCTACACTCATTACGCCGACGTCGCCTTGCAGTATTTCTGGGCCGGTTACCGCTGGTGGAAGCCGTTCTTGGTCTTTCGCGAAGTCCGGGTCAACTTCAACGAATGGACCGGCCTGAATTTCGCCGGCGAGCGGATCTTTGCGGGCGGGAACATCAATCTCTGGGGCCGACTCAAGAACTACTGGCAGGTAGGCCTGGGCATCAACCGGCAGTTCCCTGGCCTTTCGGCCACGGCCTTGAGGGGCGGCCCGTCGCTCCGCTCTGAGGGCGGCTGGAACATCTGGAGCCATGTCAGCTCGGATACGCGGCGCAAGCTTCAATACTCCATCTCAGGGTCGGGCTACGACGGCGACCGTGATTACATGATGAACCGGAGCCTTTCGGTCGGCATCACCTACCAGGCTTCGAACGCCCTGACGTTCACGCTGCGTCCCGAATTCGAGATTTACAAACCGTTGCTCCAGTGGGTCACTCAATGCGCGTTCGGGGACGAACCCCGCTACATCATGGCTTCCCTCGACCAGACGACGGTCGGGCTCACAGCGCGTCTCAACTGGAGCCTGACGCCCGAGCTCTCGGTCCAGTACTACGGTATGCCCTTTGTCTCGGCGGGCGCCTACTCCCAGTTCAAGCGGATCGTGGACGCGCGCGCGGGGCGGCTTGAAGACCGGTATCACGTTTTCCGGGCGGGAGAGATCGTGGCCGACGGCGATGGCGCGACATACAACGTCGACGAAAACGCGGACGGCCTGGCCGACTATTCGTTCGCCAACCCCAACTTCAACTTCCTCCAGTTCCGTTCGAACCTGGTCATCCGCTGGGAATATCGGCCCGGGTCAGTGCTCTATGTCGTCTGGTCGCAGGGCCGGACGGGTTATGACCGGAGCGGCCGGTTCGCCTTTGGGGAAGGCTTCCGCGACCTTTTCGACATCCACCCCGGGAACGTCTTCCTCGTCAAATTCAGCTACTGCTTCACGCTTTAAAATTCGGTCTAGTAGTTTAAAATTCGTAGCATTTGGGGTCGGACCACTATAACTTAATTAAAATAAAGCAATTACGTTGAATTTAGTGAGGATTTTTAGCGCTAAATTTAGTTTTTTGAGCCCAAAAACAGCCAGTAAGAAACTCCGAGAAGAATTTAATGGCACACTTTTAGGGGAAAAAATGCTGGTTTAAGGCTTTTTTTGGCGCTATTTTCAGGCCTAATTTATTATTAATAAATAAGATACCGTGGTCCGACCCCAGAATTAAGCCCGAATTTAGTGTATTACGTATGACGTCCCCCATTTAGAGTGGTTTGTGGTACTTCTTCTCCCCGAGCGGCGACCAGAGCCCGTAGTTTTCCTCGTGGATGCGGCACTTGCCCTCGGAAGTCCAGTTGAACCCGTAGTTGTAGCCGAACCACAGGTATTTATCCCCGCCGCCGTTCTCTGTGGTGATGATGTAGCGGGCAGCGACGTTGCCGATGCCCAGAACTTTCTCGCCGGGCAGTGTTCTCGGGCCCCTGTCTCCCTTGTTGACGTCGAAGGGAATCCAGCCGTAAGGAGGCAAGTAGACCTCTGTCCAGCGATGGAAAACGTCATCGAAGCTGGCATCATCGCCCCTCAGACTGACAGTGCCGACATAGCGGATCGGGACGCCGAGAGCGCGGCAGAGAGCAATCATCGTGTAGGAATACTCCGAGCAGGAGGCAGTTCCCCGGCGCAGGACAGTCGGCGCGGGATTCCAGCCGCCCACCGGCTTGAGGTTATATTCGAGATGTTCGCCCAGGTACTCAAAGACGCGGCGGACGATCCAGTATGGGTTTTTCTCGTTGCCGGCGATCTTTCGGGCCAGTTCCTGGATGAAGGGATCGCTCACCCGGTACTTATCGCCGTCCTGGGTGAATCTTTTCTTGATGTCAACCGGGATGTCGTCGAGCGTCCCGACTTTATCGGGGTAGATGAAATACTCGACGGCCGAGATTGCAGCGTCCACTTTCCAGCCCGGCCTGACCATCGAGTAGCCCTTGAGATCCTTGAATTCGAAGTGGGCGATTTTCTGGCCCCAGCTGTCCTCGATCACCTCTTTCGGCTTGGGGTCGAACTGGACGGGCGTGAGAAGAGTCTGGTTGTCACGATTTTCCGGGATGGGAAGATAGATGTTTAAAGTCTTGACCGTCCCGGGGCCGTAGTTGCGGAATTCTTTGACGAATTCAAGCGAAAGCCGCTTCTCATCCCACCTCGACAGGATATCCGAGCAGAAGACTTTGACCTGGTAAATCTCGTCGTTCTCGTAATCGACGTTCCAGAGCATGCCGTTCCCCCAGGCAAGCCCAGCGGGGAAAGGCCCGTAGGAGCGTAGCGAGGAGAGGCACCATCCGTCGGCAGGATTAACGAGATAAACCCGGTCCTCGCCCCTGTCAGCGACCCAGAGGTATTTCCCGTCGAAGGTGAGGCCGGTCGTCTCGCCGGCCGGCGCCGCAAGCGTCTGGACCATCATCCCGTCCACAGTCGAAACTTTAAGCAGGGTGTCGCTCCTGAAGTCAGCAATCCACAGGTATTCACCATCCCAGGCGAGGTCGCGCGGGTTAGGGCTGTTGGATTCGAGGATGGTGAGGGCGCGGCCCGTTTCAGGGTCGAGCTTGTACATGAGCTTTTCTCCCGAGTCGATGTTCCAGAGATACTGCCCGTCCCAGGTGAGGCCCTCGGGATGGTGGCCCGGGGACTCGAAGGTTGAGACAACGGTCCCCTTTTCCGGGTCGATCTTGTAGATTTTGTCGGTGAAGTTGTCGGCGAGCCAGAGGAAGTTTCCGTCAAAGGCCAGACCGGTCGGGCATGGCCCCGGAGTTTTGATGACCTTCAGGATATCACCGACTTTGCCCCAGGATAAGACGGTTAGAAAAAAGATGAGACTTATACTAAGAATGCATTTTTTCATGCGACCCTCCTTTCGATTATGCTGGAGAAACGTGTTCTGTTCATCTAAGTCATGAAATGTACCAGATTCATCTCTTTCCGTATGATGTAGCGGATTTTTAATAATAAAATAAAAGAATCGATTACACAATATTATTGAGGGAATTGTTCGGGATGCACGGAAGAAGGCGTTCGTTCGGAGCGTCTAAAATAAAGAAGAGGATTCATTCTGATGAAAAGGAAACAAAGCGATGAAAAAATGGATCTCGCTCCTGGTTGTATTCGGATTTATCGCCGTAGCATTCAGCTATTCCCTGTCCCCCGCGACTTTAAAAGGCCGCGTCTCGGACAGCGCGGGGAAACCGTTGCCACAAGTCAAGGTCACTCTGAAAAATTCCAACGTTTCCACCGAAACCGGGGCCGACGGCACATTCATCTTGGAAAACCTGGAAGGAGGGAAGCTTCATCTGGTGTTTGCCCATCCGGATTACGTCTCCCAGAGTGTTGAAGTATCGCTGGCCGAGGGCTCCGGCCAAACGCTCCAGGTCGTTCTCCTGGAAAAGAACCCGATGGTGAGGACAATCAGGGAGGAAATAACGGTCACGGCCAAGGCCGACTCGATCATCGATGTCAGCCTCCCCTCCCACCGGACGATCCTTCCCCACAGCGCCCTTCTGGAGATGGGGACGTCCAACATCACTGAATCCATCGACAAGGTTCCAGGCCTGGCCATGGTCGGAAAGGGAGGATATTCCATGTCGCCGGCCATAAGGGGGCTGGCCGAACACAGGGTCTTGCTCCTGGTGGACGGCGTCCGCATCACCACAGAACGGCGGATCGGAGCCAACGCTTCCTTTATCAGCCTCGGCGATATCGATAGGATCGAGATCAACCGCGGCCCCTATTCGGTCTTCCATGGATCGGGCGCGGTTGGCGGCATCATGAACATCATCACCAAGATGCCCGTTCCCTATTCGCCATTAAAGGGCGACTTTCAGATCGGCTACAACACGGCCAGAAAAGAAAGGTCAGCCGCAGCGGCACTCAGCGGCTCCCTGGGAAAATGGGGGATCGCGTTAGGGGCCAATGGCAAAGCGGCCGATGACTACTCTACGCCCTCGGGGCCGGTCGAGTGGTCCAGGTATTCAGACTACAACCTCATGTTCAAGCTCAACCGGCAGGACGAACGATCCCGCTTCTACGCCACGATGTTCCATTACCAGGGGGATGATATCGGAAAACCCAGCCCCACGGCCCACCTAAAACCGAGATGGTACCCGAACGAGCAAAACACGCTTTTCACCACAGGCTATGAAATTCAAGATTCGGGGTTCCTGAATAGCCTGAGCATGAGTGTTTTCGCTCTCCAGTCGGTGCTCGAAACTCAGGCAGATAATCTCAGAGACGATGACCTGAGCGTCAAGAAACGGAACCTGGCCAGGATCGAATACACAAATTTTGGGTTCAAACTGCGCGGCAGCAGGGAGCTTGGGAGCTCTCAGACTCTAAGCTTGGGTTTGGATTATTTCGGTCAGGCCGGCATGAATGACCGGAACACCGAGTGGAACTACGCCAGGGACGGAACCGTCACCAGTCAGGTTGATGAGACTTCTCTCCGGGATGCGCGGCGTGGGAATCTCGGGTTTTATATCGATGACAAGATCCGGTTCTCCGACGCCTTGAGCCTCAGTCTTGGCGGGCGGCTCGACCTCATCCGGACAAGCAACGTCAACCTGGAAAACGAGCGTTTGTCGCGCCACGATGAATTCCTTTCCGTCTACCTTGGTTCGGTCTATCAATTGACCCCGCAGCTTTCGTTGCTGGCCAATGTCGGCCGCTCCTTCCGCTTTCCCACCATCAGCGAACTCTTCTACACCGGATTAACCGGCCGAGGGACCGTGTTCGGGAATCCGGAGCTCGAGCCGGAGACGAGCCTGAACTTTGACCTCGGGCTGCGCTACTTCCACGAAAAATTTTTCGCCTCGATCTACGGCTTCAGCAACACCATCAACCGGATGATCCAGAAATACGAAGGAGAAGAAAGCGAGGAGTTTTTCTACCGGAACCTGACGAGCGGCCGAATTATCGGGGTCGAAGGCGAATTTTACGCCACCCTGGCCAAGAACGTCGAGCTTTTCGTCAACTTCCATTACCTGGAAGGGAAGGAAAAAGGGACGGATGCCGCGCTGAATTACATTCCGCCGACGAGGCTCACGTTCTGGGGAAAATATGCAATCGGAAAATTCTGGGTGGAGCCACGCCTGACTCTCTCGGCCGCCGTGAAGGAGCCCGGACCGCTGGAGATGGCGGTCGACGGGTACACGCTCGTTGACACGATCCTCGGTTTTACGGTGAACGCGCGATTGACGATCCTGGCCATCGTTCAGAACATCCTTAACCAGACGTACCGGGCTTCGGCCGATGCAGACGGCGTGGATGCCCCTGGACGTGGGCTTGTCGTCAGAGTAAAATACGCCTTCTGACGCTTCTATTGGGCGACCCACAGTCCTTACAAACAAAATAATTCTTGAACCTAACGTGATCCCAGAAAAAAGTTTAGTGAGTTACGTATGCTGTCCCCTATTTTCCCTTATTTTGTCCGCGCGGCCCGGGCTTCCTCCACCATGGCCCTCACCTCTTTCATGAGCGTCGGGACGTGGTAGGGAATCCCCTCTTTGATCGTCCACTCGATGCCGCCTCCGCGCTCAACTTTGATTTTGGGATCGCCGGGAACGAGAGGGCTGTAGTTGTTGACGGCCTTGCCGTCATAGGTGAGGACATCCGTGCCGTAGGGATTGAGGAGCCGCAGGTTTTCAACCGGGTTGCCGTTGACGACGAGGAGGTCGGCGATGAACCCCTGGCGGACGCGGCCGAGCCTGTCTTCCAGGCCGAGGAGTTTGGCCCCGTTCACGGTCGCCATTTTGATGACCTCAAGGGGGTGGAAGCCGGCCTCCTCGAGGAGCTCCATCTCATGGACTTGGCCAAACCCGTAGATCGAGTAGATGAACCCGGCGTCGTCGCCGACTGTGATCAGGCCGCCCTTGAGGTCGAACTCCTTGAGCGCATCCATCCAGACCCGGTAATTCCTCCGCCAGCGGACTTCCTGGGTGTTGGTCCAGCCCAGGAAATAGGAACCGTGGTGCTGCATATCCGACCGGAAGTACTCCTCGAGCGTGGGGTGGAGGTAGTCTTTGAACCAGGGCTGATTTTGGGCCCGGATGAGGTCGCGGCTGGCCACGTAGATGGAAAGCGTCGGGCACCAGAAAACCTTGTTTTTGACCATCAGGTCGAGCACGGCGGAAAGCTTCTCCCGGTTGAGGTTCGGCTGGATGTAGAGCTCTCCGGCCCGGCCGAAGCGGTGGATCTCGTTGTTGGCGTTGTGTTCGGGCGGGAAATTCTGGATGCCGTCAAGCGCCGCGTCGGCGACGCCGTAAAAGTGCTCGATGGATGTCGTGCCTAACTCGGCCCAGTCTCTGGCCGTCGTCTCATCGACGGCGATGTGAACAGCGGTGCGGAGGCCCAGCTTTTTAGCCTCATCCATAAGGGCTTCAGCCAAGTCGCGGTCCATACCGAAAAGCTTGAGCCCGTCAACGCCCTGCTCTTTGGCGTAGCGGACGCCCTGGCGGACAAGCTCGGGGGTATGCGCCCCTTTCGCGGCCCAGATCCGCTCATAGAGCAGGATGCGGGGTGCGACGAGCTTGTGACTTGAGCTCTGGGCCCGCCATTCCTTAGCCTTTGTCCAGTCGGAGCCGACGTCGCGGATGGTCGTTGCCCCGGCCGCCAAGTAAAGGTTGAGCTCATACTGGATGGGCTGAGGAATGCCAGCCCGCTCATCCTGGAGGTGGATGTGGCTGTTGATGATTCCGGGCATCACGTACTTTCCCGAAGCGTCGATAACGGCGTCGGGCGTCCAATCGCGCGGCACGCGGCCGACGCTCGCGATCAGGCCGTCCTCAATACAAATATTCGCCGGCCCGAAGGGGGGCTCGCCGTTCCCGTAGATGACCATCGCATCCTTGAGGAGGAGGCGCTTGACCTGCTGGCCGTGCTGAGGAGCCCGTGCCGACGCGGCCTGCTCTCCAGTTTGAGTAGCCTGTTCTCTTCGCAGACCGGCTGCTGCCCCGGCCACAGCCCCCACTGATGCGCCCGCGCCGCAGACTGCAAAACCAACCGCCGCGAGCACAACCGTCCATTCAAGCATAACTTTGAGTTTTTTCATCTATGCCTCCCAACGTAAATATGAAATCTGATTAATAAAATGAACAGATTGGAATCCTAATCATGACAAAAAACGAAGTCAAGGCCAAAGATGGCTTGCCGGGGGAACTTTGAGGGGGCCGGTGTCGTTCCCTTCACGGGGTCAACGGAGTAAAGCGCCGAGGGGAAGCTTGATTCCCACCCGCGGAATACCATTGCTGCGTGAGGTTTCGGAAAGAGACTCGCGAGACGGAACACGCGTTCCGGGGGCAAGGACAATAACTCTTGGGCCTGAAGTGATTTCATGAAAATAATGAAGTGCATTACGTATGGCGTCCCCCTATGGGATGGGCGGCTTGACAACCGTCTGGCCGATGGGATAACTTCATCCCTTGTTTGGGGAGGGTCATGGCCCATGACCCTCCCCGGGGAAGAGAAAAAAAGGAGAGCAAGGGAGAAAAAAATGATTCGAAAATCGATGGCCGCATTGTCAATTCTTTTCCTGTGCTTTGGGTTTTCGGGCTGCACCCGGGAAAGCGAAGAGCAGCGTCTCGAGATGGCTCTGGCCAGCATCACGGCCGAGGACCTCGCTGCCGACATCAAAATCCTTTCTTCCGACGAGTTCGAAGGCCGGGCCCCTGCCTCTAAGGGCGAAGAAAAGACAATCGCCTTTCTGGAGCAGGAGTTCCAGAAACTCGGCCTCAAGCCCGGAAACGGCCAGAGTTTCTTTCAGGAAATCCCGATGGTCGTGATCACGGCCGACCCCTCGGCCAGGCTCGAGGTCAAAGACAGCCGCCGGTCGTTCTCCTTCGCCTGCAGCGACGAGTTCGTGGCTGCCACGCAGCGTGTGATGGAGGAGGTTTCGCTCACCGACTCGGAAATGGTCTTCGCTGGCTACGGCATCGTTGCGCCCGAGTACAACTGGAATGACTACGCGGGACTGGATGTGCGAGGCAAAACCGCCGTTGTCTTGATCAACGACCCGGGTTTTGCCACCCAGGACCCCGCGCTCTTTTCAGGCCGAACGATGACCTATTACGGCCGCTGGACCTATAAATACGAGGAAGCAGCCCGGCAGGGCGCTTCGGGCATCTTTATCGTTCACGAGACCGAGCCGGCCGCCTATCCCTGGGGGGTCGTCCAGAATGGGTGGACCGGTCCGCAGTTCAACCTGGTCGCGGAGGACAACAACATGTCCCGCTGCGCCGTCGAAGGCTGGCTCCATCTGGACACCGCTCGTCAGGTCTTTAAAGGCGCCGGGCTGGATTTCGACGAGATCAAGGTCGAGGCGTCCAAGCCCGGGTTTAAACCCATGCCGCTCGGTCTTAAAGCCTCGCTTGTCCTGAAAAACAAGATCGAGAAGGTGACCTCACGAAACGTCATCGCCATGGTCCCCGGATCCAAGCGCCCGGATGAATTTATCATATTCACGGCTCATTGGGATCATTTCGGACGGAACCCGGCGCTCGAGGGAGACCAGATTTTTAACGGCGCCCGGGATAACGCCACGGGGACGGCGGCTCTCGTCGAGCTGGCCGAGGCCTTCCGGAAGCTCAAGCAGCCGCCTCGCCGCTCGATCGTCTTGCTGGCGCTCACCGGCGAGGAGCAGGGGCTTTTGGGATCAGAGTACTACGCCACTCATCCGATCTTCCCGACCGCCAAGACAGTGGCCTCTATCAACATGGATGCTCTGAACATCTACGGACGGATGAAAGATATCACGGTTATCGGCTACGGCCTCTCCGAGCTCGACGGGTATATCGAAGCTGCAGCCAGAGAGCAGGGGCGGACAGTCAATCCGGACCCGACGCCGGAAAAGGGCTCCTTTTTCCGATCCGACCACTTTCCTTTTGCCAAGCAGGGGATTCCAGCCGTCTACCCAAGCTGCGGCGTCGATCACATCGAACACGGCCGGGAATGGACTCTGGCCAGGATGGAAAAATACACGGCTGAAAACTACCACAAGCCCTCGGATGAATTTGACCCGAACTGGGATCTCTCGGGAGCCATTGACGACCTGCGCCTGCTGTTCAAGGTCGGCTACCGCCTGGCCATGGAATCGACATTTCCTAACTGGAAGGAAGGAACAGACTACAGGGCGAAGCGAGACGCCGACCTCGCCGCAAGCCTCGCTAAAGGCGGGGCTCTCCCGAAATCCAGGTAAAGCCCCGCCGGCCGACCCACGATGGGTGGCGCGGTTCGGGGGCCCCCGCCGACCCGAGCGTTTGATGCCATCCATCTTCCTGACTGATAATAAACAAGATAGTCCGCGAAGAGGCGCCGGGGGTGAACCGCGACAGGACCTGTCGGGTGTTGCTATCGGTCATTTTGGGTGCAAAAAAAGTCTTGCATTTCAAAAGGAAAATTCGTATATTTTGGCCAAATACCAACCTCCGGCAAGGAGGAAGGAACTGAAGTCCGTTTATGAGGAGGGCTCATGAGAAAAGCACTCATTCTTGTGGCTTTGGTTTTGTGGTGCGTCTCCGCGGTCTTCTCGGCCATCGTGACGAACACCAACCAGAGCGCGATGTTCTTCCGTTTTCCCTCTCGGAATGCTTCCACCGACCTCGACGCCGTCTACTACAACCCCGCCGGTCTCGTCAAGCTGCAGGATGGCTTTCATATCTCTATCCATAACCAGACAATCTTCCAGGACAAAACCGTGACGAATACCTTTCTGTTCTTGAACGACTACGAGTACTTAGGCAAAACGAGAGTTCCCATCTTCCCGAATTTCTACGCCATCTATAAAAAGGGCGCCTTAGCTTTATCCTTTGGCTTCGGCCCAATTGCCGGCGGCGGGTCGGCCGATTACGCCGAGGGGTTGCCATCGTTTGAAATCCCGATTGCTATGATATCCCCTTCCCTTTCGCTGTTCGGGATTCCCACGACTGAATATTCAGCGGAGATCAATTTCAATGGCCGTTCCGCTTATTACGGCTTCCAGGTGAACGCTTCCTACGCGTTCAACGACATCATCTCAGCGGCTGCGGGCGTCCGATACATCTATGCGGTCAATACTTACGAAGGCCAGCTCAAGAACATCCAGATCAACCCGATCTTCCCTGCCTTGGGCTGGACCGGCCAGATGCGCTCCGCGCGCGCTGCGTTCACCACTCTCTATTCCGCAACCGGCAACGCCACATTTCTCTATTATGCAGCCGCGACGTCCGACATGGCCGTGGATGCAAAACAAGTCGGCTCCGGCTATACGCCAATCCTGGGCCTCCATCTTTCCCCGACAGAAAATTTCAAGCTCGGCCTTCACTATGAATTCAACACCAAGCTCGAACTGGAAAACCAGACCACCGAAGATGACACCGGGATGTTTCCTGATGGCGAGAAGCAGCGCAATGACATTCCAGGCAACCTTTCGATCGGCGCTGACTACGCCCTGACGCCAAAATTTAAAGCGTCTGTATCTTATACTCTGTTTTTCGAAAAACAGGCCAACTGGGAAGGGCGGGAAAAGGATCTCGAGGGGAATTCCTACGACCTTGCCTTTGCCCTTGAGTATGACGTCAGCGACGCTTTCACCCTGAGCGCCGGATACATCTGCACGAAGACCGGGGCCGGCACGGACTACCAGACTGACATGAGCTTCGACCTCGGGGCGGACACGGTTGGCCTGGGCGCGAGAATCCGGATCAGCCCGAAGGTGGACATCGATCTCGGCGGTATTTACGTGATCTATAAAGATCAAACCAAGCCCATCAGCTCTCCGCCCTTTCCCGACTACGAGGAGACGTACAAGCAGACGTCCTACGGTTTCGCCATCGGCCTCAATTTCCACCTGTAACGGGGTCGGACCACGATAATTATTTTTAAATCAAGAAGATAGACAAAATTCAAGCTGGCTTTTCGGCCTTAAAACGATATTTTTGCCTAAAAAAAATGAGCCTCGGGCAGAAATCCTGAAAAGAGACTGCAAACTTAAGGCTCGTCGCCCTGTTGGAGCCGGTAGATACCCAGGATAGAGGTGTTCCCTACGTTGATGGAGTGAATCTTTTCGAGCGGGAATTCACCCGGATAAAGGCTGTAATTGGTCATGAAATAGTCGCAGGGCTCGAGCCCTTGGGATTCCAGGTAAACGCGCTCGATGGCCTCTTTTTCGTGCGGCCAGCGGCAGAGCCGGAGCAGTTCATCCCTTTCCTCAGCGGTCATTCTTGAGCGCACGACGAGGTAGTTGAAGCGGCGGTTGACGAAATATTTATTAGGGTTGCGCTCAGCGAAACGGAGAATCCTCCTGTCGATCTCGAGATAAATCCAGAGCGGCTTGAAGGTTGTGAGCCGGCGGCGCTCCTCCCGGGGTTGAATCCAGACGTTGAACTCGCCAGGCCGAAAATCGACGGCCACCTTGATTGTTTCCGAAGGATCAGTTCTCAACAAATATTCGAGTCCCTGCTTATAGGAGAGCCCCCAGTAATCCATCTCAAATTTCTTGGCGACAGCGGCCATGTCCTTTCCGGCCAGCCGGTTGAAATAGACATTCTCGTGGGGGTGATTTCTGATCATGAAAAAAGCAGCCCGGCCCAACCCGGCGAGCATCACCACTGTCAGAACAATCTTCGCTGCCACCGAACATTTCTTTTCCCTGATTCTGTGTGCGGCTCCGGATAGGGCCAGAAAACCTCTAAGGCCGATCAAAAGCAAGGCGGGGTAGATGAAAAAAAGATGGCGGAACTCGTTGAACGTGCAGACGCCCATGAGGATGGAGCCGAGGGGCGGGGCGAAAAACCAAACAAGCGTCAGGGGCCCCCAGACGCCCTTGAAACCCTGCGCTAACCGTATCCTTTTCTTGAAGATATCGGCGATCAGGGCCAGGGCGCCGATTAAAAAAAGCCCAAGATAGAGGAGCGGCGTCGAAATAGCGATCCAGACAGGGATGTAATGCCAGGGCGTTTCGCCGCAAGAATAGTATCTTCCCAAATAAAGTTGATGGCCTTTCCAGGGAACATGCGTGGCAAACTCAAAGACACTGGCGAGGCGTCCCGCCGGGTCCTCCCATAAATACGGCCAGATAAGAACAACGAGCACCGCATAAAGACCGACAAACGTTGCTCCCAGCGCAACGACACGGACAGCTTTTCTCCCATCTTTTCGGGCCTTGCCCAGGAGAAAAAGAAAACCCGCGCCGGTCAGGAAAAAAGTCACCATCCCCGTCAGCCGGACATCAGTGGCCACGGCGCAAGCCAGGCCGTGCCAAGCCATCCGGCCAAACTCGGGCCTCTCCAGGAACCTCAGGAGCGTGTAGAAAGCGGCGATGACAGCGGTCAGGAGCGGCATATCCTTGGGGTTATAGAAAGCATGGGCGAAAATCCTCGGGCTCAGGACTAACATCAGGCACCCCAGCAGGGCTATCTCGCGGCGGCCAAAGATGTGTCGGCCGAGCAGGTAAAAAAACCAGACGCCGAGACAAAAGATGAGGAAAAGGAGCAAGTGCCTGGTGAGATAGACGGTGCGCGAATCCTGCTCCACCATCCTCTCGACCGCAGCCAAGATGATATCCGGAAAGGTTCCGTAATTCCTCTCGTGTTCGTGATTGATCAACCGGCGGTCGCCGCGGAGAACATAGTCGAGGAACGCTTGCCCCCTCCATTCATGGACCGGTTCATCCCAGTTGATCCCGTAATCCCGGAAAACGAGGAGGCCGACACCGACGAGAAAGAGGAAGAGCAGGCCGACGGCGATCCTCTGGCGGCTCATCGATTTCTGGCTATTTTACTCCATGTTAATTTGCAATGCCATAGCTCTTTATGGTAATAATTGACAGCGCTTTTAGGAGGCTGGCCATTTCGCCGAAAGTGCCCTCGATATCCATTATTCTCCCCACTTACAACGAACGGGAAAACATCGGTCCCTTAATCCAGCAGATTTATCAGACGATGGGAGAGGAGGCAGAGGTTATCGTCGTCGACGACGATTCTCCCGACGGCACCTGGGCTGTTGTCGAAGGGATGACCGCCGCGCATTCAAACCTCCGCCTGATAAGGCGCAAAAAAGAGCGAGGCCTTGTCTCGGCCCTGAATGAGGGGATTGCCCGCTCGACGGCCGATGTCGTCGCCTGGCTGGACTGCGATCTCTCCATGCCTCCAGCGAAAATCAAGGAGCTTCACGAAGGCATCCTCCGCGGTTACGACATGGCCATCGGCAGCCGTTTCATCAACGGGGGCGGGGTTGAAATCGTCACCGGGAGTCAGGACACGCCCCTGGCCTTTTTCATGAGCTCGCTGCTCAATTCTTTCATCCAGCGGGTCCTCGGGCCGCAGGTTAAAGATTACACGAGCGGGTTTGTTGCCGTCAGGCGTCGCGTGTTAGAGAACATCAGGCTAACCGGCGATTATGGCGAATACTTT
Source organism: uncultured Eubacteriales bacterium (assembly GCA_964550915.1). Classification (GTDB taxonomy): domain Bacteria; phylum Acidobacteriota; class Aminicenantia; order Aminicenantales; family UBA8522; genus JARYMI01. Next base: position 19,835 of record CAZKBY010000027.1, read on the forward strand.
ATCGAGCTGGCCTGCCGGGCGCACCGGAAAGGCTACCGCCTCCTGGAGATTCCCTACATCTCTCCGGCCCGGAGGAAAGGGACATCCAAGACGGGAACGCACATGTCTCATTACCTGAGGAGGGGATCGAAGTACGTCTGGCGGACTCTGAAGCTCAGGCTTTCGGCCAGATCCTCAATCAAGATGAAGGAAACATGAGCAGGCGCTACGAAAAGATCCAGCAGAGAGGCCAGGTCTTCGCGATTGTCATCAGGCGAGGCTTCTCCCAGCCGGGCGTCCACTTTTTCACGCCGGGCGAGTTCTCCCAGCAACTGGGAATGCTGGTCCACGCCAAGGGCAAAGTCGTCGACCGTCACCGTCACAAGCCTGTCTTGAG
>CAZKBY010000028.1:0-20019 GCA_964550915.1 uncultured Eubacteriales bacterium
TTTATACTGACCCCCTGAGAATGTAGACACCTCCGAGAGATAGAGTTTATACTCAACCTTGGAGGTAGAGAGATGAAACTCAGGAAGTGGACATCTGAGGAGAAGATGGCCATCGTGCTGGAGGGGCTCAAGGGGCAGAAATCGGTGGCCGAGATCTGCCGGGAGCATCAGATCAGTCAAACGCTTTTCTACCGCTGGCGGGATCGTTTTCTTGAGGCCGGCCAGAAGGGATTGGCTAACGGAGCAGGTGCGGACGAGTCGAAAGCTTCGCAGGCAGAAATTGAGAAACTGCAAAAAATCATCGGCCGGCAGACGATTGCCATCGAGGCGTTAAAAAAAACCCAAGAACTGATCTCCGGGAGGCGGTAGAGCTAATGAAGGAGAAAGGAGAGAGCTTGAAGGCGTCCTGCCAGACACTGGGCACGAGCCGGAGCGGCCATTATCGGAAGACGGGGTGGCGAATAAGAACGTCATCCCTAAACGAAACCCTGGTGGAAAAAATAAAAGAGCTTCGGCTGGCCCATCCGTTTTGGGGCTACCGGCGGATGACAGCGTGGCTTCGGTATCGGGAAGGCTACGGGGTCAATCGGAAGCGAATCCAGAAGCTGATGAGAGAAAATGGCTTGATGGTTGAGCAGAAACGGCATAAGGCACCCCGGAGATCCCAGGGGGCTAAGCCGCGGGCGACGCGGCCCAACCAGTACTGGGGAATCGACATGACGAAGTTTCTGTTGGGTCCTCTTGGCTGGTGTTACCTGATCATCGTCCTAGACTGGTTTAGCAAAGAGATCGTGGGCTGGAAGGTGAGCTTGAGAGCGAAGACGGCGGATTGGAAGGAAGCTCTGGATCGTGCCTTGTGCGAGAAGTTTCCCTTGGGCGCACGGGACCAGGGGCTTAGCCTCATCAGCGACAACGGATCGCAGCCGACCTCCGTCAGCTTTATGAAGGACACGGCGCTTCTGGGGATCAACCAGATCTTCTGTTCCTACGACAACCCTAAAGGGAACGCGGATACGGAGCGGGTGATCCGCACGGCCAAGGAAGAGTGTCTCTGGCTGAATGAATTTACGTTTTATGAAGAAGCGCGCGACGCGATCGGGCATTGGATCGAGGAAGATTACAATCGACTCTATGTGCACTCGGCATTAGGCTATCGGAGCCCGAATGAGTTTCGCCGACAGTGGGAACAAAATCAACCTCAAGAAGCTGTTTTGGGGGGAGGCTGAGATGTGGACCAAGTCGAGATCGTCGTTCCTAGCGCAAATGGTGAAGATAAATTTTTGGAAATGAGCTCTAACTCTCAAATGGAGAAAATGTGTCTTGATTTTCGGGGGTCATTACATGACTGTCGCGTAGCTGCGCTAGCATCGGAAGAAAAAAGAGAGGAAAAAACGCCATTTTGTAATTACGATCCTTATCGAGGTATTTGGCATAAAAATTCATCTTGGCCAAAGTCTTTTGGAGAGAAAAACCATCAATAGGAAATGAGAAAAAAAATAATTATTACTCTGCTGGCTGCTGCTGTTATGAGTCACTATACATGCTCCGAGGATAAAAATGCTGCGTATAAAAAAGAAGAAGATGGGGTTGAATTTATTTCGAAAGAGGAAGAACTTTTTCCAAAGGAGGGAAGGGGAAAAAAATTTATCACAAAAAAAATATTTTCTCTTGATACTGAGGACAACAGATTTACGTCGCTGGGAATAGGCAAAATTGTGAATTTTGATGTCGACTTGGAAAGGAATATCTTGATTTCTGATGGGAAAAGTATATGGAAATTTGATAAGAATGGTCTTTTCATGAAGAAAATAGGCGATGCAGGTCAGGGGCCAGGAGAATTTAGATATGTTGAAAGTCTACGTGTCATTGAAGCTAATCGGGTTTCCTTCTATGATCCCATAAACCAAAAATTCTTATTATTTTCCCAGAATGGCGCATTTGAAAAAGAGATAAAACTGGCTGGCGTTTCTACTTACAAAGGATTTTTTTTGGGAAATGGCCATTTTTTAATACTTAAAAGGAAGGAAATGCCGAAATTGGGGAGAAGAGTGTTTTATTACGTCCTAGCAGACGAGCAATTTAGCATAATCCAAGAGTTAAAACCCCGTTATTCTATAGACTTATTAGATAAGAGTATAAAAATCAACTTAATGGAGTATTCGATATCTGTTCAGGTAGTGGATGATTTGATTTATATAGCAAGTAATATGAGTGATAATCTTGAAATATACGTATATGATTTCACAGGAAATTTGAAGAGAATTGTTAAGCAAAAAGTCAAAAGAAGAAAATTGACAAAGGAATATAAGGAAGAGCTACTAAATAAATGGCAAAATACTTCTTTTTGGGAAACAGTGAAACTTAAGCACTATTTCCCACGGTTTTTCCCCCCTTTTAAGTCGTTTTTTGTGGATAAGGAGCTCGGAATTTTTGTAGAAAAGTATATTGAATCCAATGGTTCAGGCCAATGCCTCGTTGACTGGTTCAATTCAGATGGTGTTTATATTGATAAACTATCATTGGTGAGCGCTAGGTTAAGAAAAATCAAAAACGGATTATTATATTGTGTAAAAGAAAAAGAAAGCGGCTTTTCTAAGATGGATGTATACAAAATAACGGTATCTAATTAAAATGGATAAAATACAAATTCATGTAACAAGATTTTCTCTTCATAATGGATTGAGTATCGTCTTGGCACCAGATCATCGAACTCGATTAGCGGTCTTATCTGTTGTTTACAATTTGAACACACAGGATTTATTAATAAGGAAAACCGGACTTCCTCATTTCACTGAGCACATTATTTTCCCTATGAGTATAAATGGCCGTAAGAGAGAAGATTTCGGCAAGTTTATATTTTCAATAGGAGCCAAAGCGTGGGCAGAAACCCGAGAAGATTATCTCTTTTTTAGTTCGATATTTCATTATAAAAAGTTTCCCCTTTTTTTAAGTTTAGAGTCCAGACGTATGGCTTCCCTTCACTTCAGTCAAGGTACTTTTTTATATGAAAAAGAAAAAATTAAAAAGGAAAGGTCTTTATTGTATGAAAAAAGACCTTACCTTCATAGCTTAGGTGAACTCTTAAAAAAAGGTTTTGAAAATACGCCTTGGTCAAAAGACATAATCGGTACCCACGAGGAAATAGAGAAGATTAAAATTGAAGATATTCCTATATTTCATAAGGACTATTTTAGCCCAAACAATTCTATCCTTATTGTAGCAGGAAATATTAATATCAATGAAGCTATTGAACTTATTACCGATTATTTTGAAGGAGCTCCCTCGAGTCTTAAACTTGATCCCTTCGTATTAAAGAGGTATCCGTTAACCTCGAAGATATTATTGATTTCTAAAAAAACGGTGGGGCCCGCAGCTCATTTTGCATTTAGAATTTTCCCTAGAACCCGTAATTTATCCCATATTTTTTATATTCTTGAATACATTTTAAATAATGAAATGATAATAAACTTAAATAGAATTGGCTTAAATAATCGAAGTATTGCCTTCAAAGTCATGGCCAATTATTTGGAAAAACCAATATTGTCCTTATTTGTAATATTTGTTCATCTTTGCAGTTGTGCTAAAATAAAAGAGATTATAAATATCTTTTTCAAAAGCCTAGATATGATAAGATCCAATTTAACAGAAAATTCGATTGGAATTGCAAAATTACAAATCTTATCCAGGTTTTATGCAGGACTAAATTCCTTAACGAACATAACATCAATTTTGTCAGAATGTTTTCTTTTAGATGGCGATCCTACGATAATAAATTCAGAAATAGGAAAAATAAAAATGACGAATAAAAAAGACATACTTGCGATTTTAAATGAGTATTTTATTCCAGAAAGTATGATTTTCGTAGGAACAAATTTGAAAGATTAAATTGCTAAGATCAAAAATGATTGAAATAAGGGGAATAACGAAGAAATACAAGGGAATGCGCGCAGTGGATAACGTCAGTTTTGAAGTTAAGCCATCAGGCGTCGTAGGTTTATTAGGTCCTAACGGCGCCGGCAAAACTACAATCATAAAAATGCTGGCTGGCCTTCTCGAGCCCACCGATGGGGAGATTTTTTTTCAGGGGAAAAATATACGAGATAATCTTTATCAGTACAAAAAAATAATTGGCTATGTTCCTGAGGAGCAAAGAATTTATACTCACATGAGTGCATGTGAGTATTTGTTGATGGTAGGAAGACTGCGTTGTATCCCGGAGAAAATTCTAAAACAGAAGATCGTCCAGTTCATGCAACTCCTTGACTTGTCCACGGAGATGCATTCTGCTATATCCTCTTATTCAAAAGGCATGACCCAAAAAGTTCTCCTTTCCGCAGCTCTTCTCCACAATCCAGATATCCTCCTTCTCGACGAGCCCCTGTCCGGACTGGATGTGGAAACCTCAATTATTATAAAAAAAGTTGTTGAGAGATTGAGCCAGGAGGGGAAGATTGTTTTGTTCTCTTCACATATTCTGGAACAGGTGGAAAAGATATGCAAGAGAGTAATTATCATTCATAAAGGCAAAATTGTCGCAAATGAAACTGCAGAAAATTTAAGGAACCTGATGAGACTTTCCTCTCTTGAGGAAATTTTCACTCAATTGGTGCTGCGGAAGGACTCTGAAAAAGTCAGCCATGCCTTAGTTGATGTTATGAAGTTATAGGGTTTCGATCTCACTGGCTCATCGAAGAGGAAGGAGAATAATAAGAATTATTGATAAACCCATTAGAACAGGGAATGCCGTATGAATTATGAAATGAGAGAAGGTAGTAATATAATAAATTCTATAAAGAATGAGAAAAACCAATTTATCGTATTAACAAAGCATTTTTTTAAAAGATTTTTTGAAAATGAAGATATCTCCTTAGAGAGCAACGCCAAGCAGAAATTACGGACAATTTTAGTTCTCTTAGGTATCCTTGGAGGATACCTCGCCCATACTCTTTTATATCCCTATCTCTCTTCTCATGACAAAAGTGCCTCATGGGTAGAAAAATGTTATTTTGTTACCTTTTTTATGATTATCATGGGGATTCTAAGTATTCTTCAATGGAAAACGATTTCTTTAGACTTAAGTGATTATGACAATCTTGCTTTATTACCCATAAAGGCCAGAACTCTCTTTCTGTCAAAGTTCTTAAGTTTGCTCGGGCTAATGAGCATCTTTTTTTTGAGCACGACTATTGTGTCTTCGTTTCTTTTCCCGATCTATTTATTAAACGCAGATAAGCTCAATGTCCTTTCTTTCCTTCGCTTTTCCGGTGCTCATCTGGTGAGTTGCTTTTTAGCCTATTTTTTCGTCTTTATAGCCTGTGGTCTTCTTGGCGGGGTTTTGATGTTGACTCTCAGCACATCTTTCTACCAGAAATTTTCAACTTATATTCAAATATTTCTTCTTATCATTTTTTCATTCGTTATGGTTCTTTTTGTTACCTTCTTTAATTTATATCCAGAGATTTACTCCTCATTTCCGTCGCTTTTAGAAAATAACTCTGAAATGCTCTATGTCCTTCCTTCTTTTTGGTTTGTGGGGCTTTATGAATCCTTTTTGGGAAATCATGACATGCTCTTTAATTCTTCTGCGCGTTTCGCCATCCTGGGGACAATTTTAGTTGGCGTTCTATATTTATGGATAGGCTTGTTGAATTATAAAAAATTCAATAGCAAGCAAGAGGTCAGAACGAAAACAGCAAAGTCCCTTCAGCGGGACAACTGCTTCATAAAAATATTCAATATAGTTTTTCTAAAAGATCCTGTTCAAAGAGCGGTTTTTTATTATTTTCTGATAACTTTAAAAAGAATAAAAAAATACAAATTGATGCTCGGGGCCTATGAGGCAATAGCCTTTTCTCTTTTCCTGGTTTTGTTAATGACCTTTGGGTTCAAGCTCACCCATGAAGATTTTTTACTTCATGAAAAACTTGTGTTGTCTTTACCCCATGTAATGACAGTTTTTCTCCTTATTGGAGCAAGGGTCATTTCGAGTTTTCCCGAATCCCTTGAAGCCAATTGGATTTTCAAACTTACTGAAAAAAGTGGAACCGATGATTATCTTACAGGATTGAAGAAAGGAATCTTTTTTCTGATCATCCTCCCTTCATTTTTGTTGCTTTTTGTTTTTTATCTGCTCCTTTTGCCTTTGAAAGATGCTTCATTCTACAGTTTGTACGGATTGATAAATTCGTTAATACTCATTGGCGTTGTCTTTTTTAATTATTCTAAGATTCCTTTTACCTGCACTTACAAAGCCAAAAAAATAAATGCCAATATGATATGGTTGATAATTGCTTCATTATCCTATAGTTATGCTGCCAGCGTTTTCGGCTATCAGCTTTTAAAGCGTCCTGATCTATTTCGTTTTTATATTGCCTTAGTTGCTTTAATATTTATCGTATTTAGGATTCTGAGAAAGTATGTCTACAAGAAAAACGCTAAGCTTTTATACGAAGAGAGCTTAGAATTTTCTGGTCTCGATCTTGAATAAATCAAAGAAGACCAACCTCGCCTCACTCAAGTGCCTTTTCCGGTACATTAAAGTCTACAAAAAAAAAGGCCTGATTGCCTCCATTGGCATGGTGAGTGTTTCCTTTCTTGCCATTCCCACCCCGTACCTTATAAAATTAATCATCGATGATGTTCTGCCGAATAATAATCTCCGGCTCCTAAATCTCATTATCCTGCTTCTTCTGGGCTTACAGGTAACCAAGCTCATCTTTTCTTTCCTTACTAGCTATCTATTCGGCGTATTCAGCCAGGAATCCCTGACCCACATGAAGAAAGACCTCCTCCATAAAATCCTCCGACTGCCTATCTCCTTTTTTGATAAGAATCAAACCGGCTATATTCTCTCCAGGATCGGTGAAGTCGAAGGCTTAACTTTCTTTTTCTCTAACACTATGGTTCGGGTTCTCATTGGGCTCTTTGAATTTATCTTCTCCCTGGTCATTTTGATTCATCTCAACTGGAAGCTGACGATCATTTCCCTTTTTATACTCCCTCTTCTTTTTCTGGCGACTAGGCTCTATTCTCGGGGGATACGGAGGATAAGCCGTGAGGTGATGGAGAAGGGAGCGGTTCTTTCCAGCCGGATTCAGGATACTCTCTCCGGAGTCGATGTCGTCAAGGTATTCTCTGTAGAAGCGAGGGAGACGGTGCGGATACATAATTTTCTCGAGCAATACAAGCAGGCTAATATTAAGCGAACCGTGGTCTCCGCCTTTTCTTCGGAGCTTCTCTCGCTTATTAGTGCGCTAGGAGGTTTTGTCGTTCTCTGGTACAGCGGCTGGGATATCATCCAGGGGAATTTCACAGTGGGTAGTTACATTGCGTTCTCAGGTTATCTGGCCAAGCTCTACGGTCCGACCCACATGCTAGCCAGTATCGGGTTATCCTTTCAGCCGGCCTTCACCGCTCTCCAGAGAGTCTCTGAGCTAATTACGCTGACAGGTGAGGAGAAGGATGGAGGAGTGAAGATTGATAAGTTTAAAGGAGAAATCGAGTTCAGAGATGTCTGCTTTGCCTATGATACAAAGCAGGCCCTAAGGAATGTAAGCTTTAAGATTAACTCTGGAGAGAAAGTCCTGATTACAGGCCCCAACGGCTCGGGAAAAAGCACACTGGTCAAACTGATCCTGGGACTATATCGGGCGCAGAAAGGAGAAATTCTCATCGATGGTCATAGGATCGAAGAAATCTCTCTTTCTTCTTTAAGAGAGAAAGTAAGCACCGTTTCCCAGAACATCTTTCTCTTCAATGACACAATCCGGATCAATATTCTCTACAGCCGGCCGGAGGCATCGGAGGAGGAGGTCGAGAAGGCCGCTGAGCTCTCTGGAGCTATAGAGTTTATCCGGAAGCTTGAAGAAGGATACCAAACAATGGTTGGAGAGACGGGGAAAAGACTTTCTGGTGGAGAAAAACAGAAGATTGCCATAGCCCGGGCGATTCTCAAAGATGCTGATATTTTGATTTTCGATGAAGCGACAGCGCATCTGGATAAAGAATCAGAAAGGAGCGTCGAGCTGTTAATTAAAGATAATTTCAACGATAAAACATGCCTGATCATTTCTCATAAGAAGAAAGATATTTTTGGAATTAATCGGGTCATTGAACTTCGCGATGGAAAAGTAATCAGCAATGGGGAATGTTTATGAACCTTGAAATGGCACATCTCGTGCTGGGGCTGAAGGGCACTCGTAGACTACGAGTTTGATAGGCTGGGTGTGGAAGCGCGGTGACGCGTGGAGCTTACCAGTACTAATAGCCCGTGAGACTTGACCATAAAGTTTATTAAGGCAAAAAAGCATTTAAATCCCGGCAATCATAACGGGGGGAGACACCCGTTCCCATTCCGAACACGGAAGTTAAGCTCTCTGGTGCCGATAGTACTGCGCGGGGAGCCGCGTGGGAGAGGAAGAAAAGCTTTTTGATGCCTTGACTTCTTGGTCGCTCATGCATTAATATTTTTTTAAGCTTAAAATCTGGCCGATGAAAGAATCTCAACCAGTCCGGATCCTGGTGATCGAGGACGACCAAGTCACCGCCCGTCTCCTGCGAAAAAGACTGGAGAAAGCCGGGTATTCCGTCGAGCATGTCCGCGACAGCGACGCGGGCATAAGCAAGGTCGTCTCCGAATCCTTTGACATTCTGGCCGTTGACTATTCTCTTCCTGGCCGTAATGGGCTCGAGGTCATCCGGATTCTGGGCGCAAAGGGAATCTTCCCGTCTACCATCATGGTCACGGGCAGCGGCGACGAACGGATCGCGGTCGAAGCGATGAAGTTAGGCGCCAAGGATTACATCGTCAAAGATAATGAAGGCCTCTATCTCGAACTCCTTCCCCGGGTTGTCGAGAGGATTCTCTCTGAGAGGAGTTTGATCCAGGAAAAACAGAAGGCGGTGGCTGCTCTGACTGAAACTCAAGCCCGGTATCAGGCCCTTTTTGAGAACACACCTCTGGGGCTCTACCGGACGACACCAGACGGACAGTTCATCGATGCAAACCCCGCCCTTATTCAGTTGCTCGGCCTGCCTGACCGCCAGAGCCTTTTTAGCATGAAGGCGACGGATTTCTATAAAGAGCCGATCGACCGGAACCGCTGGCAAGAGCTGATTGAACGTCAGGGCGTGGTCAACAGTTACGAAGTCGAGATCATCCGGATCGATGGGTCGAGTCTCTGGGTCGAAGACAACGGCCGGGCCATTCGCGACGCGACTGGTAAAATCCTTTATTATGAGGGGAGCCTCCAGAATATCAGCGAGCGCAAGAGAACTGAAGAGGAATTCCGGCGGATGCTCGTCGCCAATTCCGCCATCGCTGAGCTTTCTAACTCTCTCCTTTCCTCGGAAACGGTCGAGTCGATCTCCAGGCTCGTCCTCGCCAACGCCCGGACTCTGACGGGTAGCGTTATCGGCTATGTTAGTTACATTGATCCCCTCACAGGACACCACATCTGCGCAGCCATGACGGAGGAAATCGGCGAGCTTTTCGAGATCAAAGAAAAGGAGGATCTGTCAGGCAAGATCGGTGGCCTATGGAAATGGCCCGTTGAGACAAAAAGGCCGCTGCTGAACAATTCTGCCTCCGGGGATCCACGCCTGGGCATTCCCGAACAACCCAAGCTCGTTATCAACCGGTTTCTTTCGACTCCGGTTCTTCTGGGCGAAAGGCTCCTGGGCCAGATCTGCTTAGCGAACGCCAGCCGTGACTACACGGCGCTTGACTTGGCAACAGTGGAACGCCTGGCTTCCCTTTACGCCGTTGCCCTCGAACGAAGGAGAGCTGATGATGCCATCGTCAGAGCAAGGGATTTCTACATTACTGTCCTTGAAGAATTCCCCACTCTCATCTGGCGCTCGGGGCTCGACGGACGCTGTGACTACTTCAACAAGACCTGGCTGGCCTTTACTGGCCGCTCCCTTCAGCAGGAATTGGGCGACAGTTGGATGAGCGGTATCCATCCGAGCGACGTTCCGGCTTTCCTCAGGAAATACCAGAGCTCATTCCGGGCGAGAAAGGCCTTCGAAGTAGAATTCAGGCTGCGGCGCTACGATGGGATCTACCGCTGGATTATCACCACTGGCCGGCCGTTTTTCGACCTTGAGGGGAAGTTTGCCGGTTACATTGGCTCTTGCCTGGACATAACAGAGCAAAAGGAAGTCGAGGAGAGGCTGCGGGACATGAGTCACCGTGACGGCCTGACCCAGCTTTATAACCGGAGTTTTTTTGAGGAGGAACTGGCCAAGACCGAGCGGAGCCGGAACTACCCGGTGACTGTCCTGATGGTCGATATTGACGAGCTGAAAAAGACCAACGACACCCTCGGCCATGCGGAAGGGGATAAACTCCTCTTAAGGGCCGCTGAAATCTTGCGCCTGACTTTCCGGCCGGAGGATATCGTTGCGAGGATCGGCGGAGATGAATTCGCCGTCATTCTTCCGGGCGTCGACACAGCCGTTGCCCGGACGATTATCAACAGGCTGAGAAGCCGTCTCGATGAGCATAACCGGAGCTACCCCGATCGGCCGCTTCAGCTTTCTCTTGGCACTGCGACTGCCTCGAAGAGCATGCCTTTGGCCAGAGTTCTCAATGAGGCCGATGAAAGAATGTACCAGGAAAAGATGGCCAAAGCCTCCTTGGCTTCGCGAAATTCTTCATGATGCCCGGCGGGCGATCGTTCTTCATAGAGGGGATTCTGAACCAGGCTCCTATGAAAGCAAGACCAAGCAACGATAACAATTCGTGTTGATAGCAAAGGAGGTGAAACATGGGACTTGCCGAGAGGGCGAGAAGGATCCTTGCGTCAATCGCTTTCATCGTTTTTTTCGTCCAGCCTGTTTCTTGTCCGCTTTCAGCTCAAGAATCTGTCTATTGGGAAGAAAGTGCCTGCGAATCTCTGGATAAGGGTGAGATCGACGAAGCCCTGAAACTTCTCCAGGAGGCGCTGGAGATCAACCCGGACAATTTTAATGCCCTCCTTTATCTAGGGATAGCTCTTTATCTTAAGAATGATTTGGAGAACGCCGCCGCAAAATTTGCGAAAATCGAAAGAGAGGTTGACAGGATGGTAGGCGCCAGCCGACCCTTCGGGGACCAAGTGGCATTCACCGAGATGGGGATGGACAGGAGGGCCGAGCAATTGTTTGCCAAAGAGCGCAGAGGGCTGCTGTATTTTTGTCGAGGGCTGTCCATGAAAGAAGCGGGGGACTGGAAAAATGCTGAAAAAAAGTTCAAGGAGGCCCTGAAACAGAAATATGATGAGAAAGCCGTCAGGCCCCATTTATTTGATGTCTGTATCAAGAAACAAGACCTAAAGGCGGCAGCCGAGCAACTCTCCGGTCTCAAGAAAATAAACCCTGGAAGCGAGCTTTCGATTTTCCTTGACGGCTACCTAAGCTATGTCAAGGGAGATTCGGCGGCAGCCCTGACTTCTTTTCAAAAGCTGGCTTCAACAAATGATGAGGCAAAAAACAACGTGGCCCTTCTTTATTACAATAGTGGAGACTACGTCCAGGCTCGCCGGGTCTGGGAAGAGATGCTTGTCAAGAACCCCAGTGATAAAGAGGCGAAAATCAATATCGGCCGAGCCTCGTTCCTGCTTGGAGACATTGAAAAAGCTCAGGAATATTTCAACCAGGCGGAGATAAAACTCCCCCCGGAAAAAGCCTCTCCTTATAAGATCAGTCTAACTTATGAAAGCATGCTAAAAAAGCTGAAATTTGACCTCCTGTGTCAGGTCAAATGAAGCGAATTCTTTTGGCTAAGTCTGTCGTTTGAGCCCGAGTTGTGGTATGATGAGCTCAAATGACAAGGAGGAGGACTTTTGGCAAAGAGCAGTCGGGCTTATAAAAGCGCAAAGAGAAGTAAAGAGCTTCTCCGCCAGAAAAAGCAGGAAGAAAAGAGGCGAAGACGCTTCGCCAAGCACAAAACGCTGCCCGAGCAAGGCGAAGAGCCGACTTTTTAGCGGCCAGACGCCCAAGCCTCGGAATGCGTGAACTCAGGAAGGATATTTTGCGCTTAGTGTAACCGTCGGAGCGCCCACTCAGACCTGGACCATGTTGATCGAGGCGAAAGCGCACATTTTGTCACTCGCCTACAACAAGACACCAGATCTCCTGATAGTGGAAGAAAAGGCGGGCCTTTTACGTCCTAATAATTAAGGCAGTTTCAAGTGCCTAGCTATCTTGATTAAAGGAGGAAGAACTTTGAGAGCTTCCAGGAATCAAAGGTTCTTAGCGAGCTGTGTTTTTCTCTTCATCGGACTTTTTCTTACGGTTTCTTTTTTGTCGGCTCAGGTCAAACCGGACATTTTCACCGGCGTGAAAGCGCGGAGCATCGGACCGGCCAACATGAGCGGCCGGGTTGGAGCTATTGACGCCGTGGCGGAAGATCCCGCGATCATCTACGTCGGGGCGGCGGCCGGCGGGGTTTGGAAATCGACGGACAGCGGAATGACCTGGACGCCAGTTTTCGACAGTCAGCCTGTGGCCTCGATCGGAGCCATCGCCATCGACCACAAGAATCCTAATATCGTTTGGGTCGGAACTGGCGAAGGAGCACCGCGCAACTCGGTGAGCGTCGGCCGCGGTGTCTACCGTACCGTTGACGGAGGCAAGAGCTGGGAGTGCATGGGACTGGAAAAAACAGAGAAAATCGCCAAGATCTTGGTCCATCCCGACAACTCGGAAATCGTGTTTGTCGCTGCCCTCGGTGCGACCTGGGGCGATAGCCCGGAGCGGGGAGTGTTCAAGAGCGTAGATGGCGGCAAAACCTGGAAGAAAGTCCTCTACGTCAACGAGAAGACAGGAGCCGCAGACCTGGCCATGGATCCCTCTAACCCAAATCGTATGCTGGCGGCGTTGTGGGAGCACAGGCGCTGGCCTTGGTTTTTTGCCTCCGGCGGCCCGGGTAGCGGAATTTTCCTGACGACGGATGGTGGCGAGAAATGGCAGAAACTGAGCGAGAAGAACGGCCTCCCTTCTGGAGACCTGGGACGCTGCGGTTTAGCGTTTGCTCCCAGCCGGCCTGGAATTGCCTACGCTCTTGTTGAAGCTAAAAAAAGCGTTTTCCTGCGTTCATTTGATGGAGGGCTTAACTGGGAGGTCGTCAACAATAACGAGAACATTCACAACCGTCCCTTCTACTACAGCCGCATCTGGGTCAATCCCCGGAACGAAAACCTCCTTTATATGCTGGCGACGCAGCTTTCAGTGAGCGAGGATGGCGGTAAGACCTTCAGCCGGCTGACCGGCTTTGGCCAGGCGCATTCCGATTTTCATGCCATGTGGATTCATCCTGACGGCGAGAGGATGATCGTCGGGAACGACGGCGGCGTGGTCATAAGCACCAACCGCGGCCGGAACTGGCGTTTTGTCGAGAACCTTCCCATCGGACAGTATTATCACATTAATTATGACAAAGAGATTCCCTATAACATATACGGAGGTCTCCAGGATAACGGCACCTGGCGCGGGCCCGCTTATATCCTCAAAGAAAGGACTCTGGGCAACCATCATTGGATCAGCGTGGGCGGCGGAGACGGGTTTGATGCCGCACCCGACCCGGAAAATGCGAACTGCGGATACGGGATGTCGCAGGGCGGAAATCTCTACTATTTTGACATCACGACGGGCACCAGCCGCTCTATCGTCCCCACGGAATCTGATGTCAAGCATCGTTTCAACTGGAATGCCGGGTTCGCCGTGGACCCGTTCCGGCCGGCGACGATCTACCTCGGCAGCCAGTTTATCCACCGCAGCCGCGACAAGGGGAGGAGCTGGGAGATCATCAGCCCTGACCTGACGACCAACGACCCGGCGAAACAGATTCAATCGGATAGCGGCGGGCTGACCCTCGACGTAACCAGCGCGGAAAACTATTGCACGATTCTCAGTATCGCTCCCAGTCCGCTGAGAGAAGGGCTCATCTGGGTGGGAACGGATGACGGCAACGTTCAGCTCACCAGGGATGACGGCAAGACCTGGGAGCTTGTCTCGGCCGCGATAACGGCGGGGAAAAAGTCGCTCGCTCCGCCAGGGGTTGCCATCCCCCACATTGAACCGTCGCATTTCGATGAGGCCTCAGCCTACGTCGTCCTCGATGACCATCGCCGCTCGAATTTTGCACCTTATGTTTTTGTGACACGCGATTACGGCAAGACCTGGAAGAGCTTGGTGACGCCGGAGATCGATGGCTACTGTTTTGTGGTCAGAGAAGACCCGGTTAACAGAAACCTCCTCTTTGTCGGCACGGAATTCGGACTTTTTGTGAGCTTCAACGGCGGCGGAAGCTGGATGAAATGGACGGCCGGCTTCCCGACCTGTCCCGTCTACGACCTGGCCATCCACCCGAGGGAACACGATCTCATCATCGCCACTCACGGCCGCTCGCTTTACGTCATCGACGATATCACGCCTTTGCGCGAAATCTCAGAGGAGATAACCAAAAAGAAGCTCCACTTGTTTTCGATTTCCCCTGCCATTTCCTTCCAGCAGGGAAGAATGAGCATTTACTTGAGCCCCGGCGACACGGCCTTTGCCGGCGAGAACAAGCGCTTCGGAGCCCGCATCACCTATTATCTTATCCCGAGCGAAAGAAAGCCTGAAGAAAGGACGGAACAAACGGTCGAGACAGAGCGAACCGCCGTGATGTCGAGAATGAGCCAGATGAGAGGCCAGCTGCCGCCGGGCATGATGGACCAGGCGTTCAGGCGGACCCCCACCCGTGTCAGCATCACGATCCTGGATTCTGAGGGAAAGTTTGTCAGCCGGATCAGCGGAACAGAGGATATGGGAATAAACCGAGTTTACTGGGATTTGAGAGAAACGGAGCCCCCCGCTCCCGGCGAGCAGGAACAGAGAGAAGAGAGAATCTCGATGATGCCCTTCGGCAGAGGAGGCGGGGTGAGCGTCCTTCCCGGCACGTACACGGCTAAGATCAAGTATGACGATCAGGAAGTCAGCCAGGCGTTTGAGGTAAAGACAGACCCGCGTTTCCAGGTCAACCTTGATGTGCTCAAAGCCAACTTCGAGAAGGCCAAAGAGGCTCAGGGATTATCCCGCTTCGTCCAGCGGGCAAGCCGGCAGATCCAGCAAACGCAGAGAGCTCTCCAGACAATCAAAGACAATTCCCGGATGAGCCGGAATCCTAAGAATGCGAACATCATCAAAGCCGTTGAAGCTCTTGAAAAAAAGATCAAGGAATTATCTGAAACGTTGAACCCGACGCCTCCCCGGCAGGGGATCGCCGACCGCTCGACCGGCCTCAGCAGCCAGGTCATGAGCGCCGTCTCCGGCCTAAGCGGGGCCGGGATCGAGCCCCTCTCGCAGGCGGCATTGGTCAAGTATGAAAAGGTGAAGACTCTCGTGAACGACTTTGCAATTAGGTTCAACGCTTTCTACCAGAAGGACATTGAGGAATTCAAGAAAATGCTCCAGGAGGCAGGTTTTTCGCTTTTCGGCCCGTTCGTGCCGCTGAAGATTGAGTAGCGGAGACGCTGCCTGCCCCGCTCCTTAATTCTCTAAGGGGGGTTGGGTGGATTAATGCTCCTAAAAATAAATTCTTGAGAGTGTCCCCGTTTGCTTTACTACCTCCAGAGACGCTTTCAATATTTGTTTTTGTTATATTTATCTCCCCAACCGCTCTTAGGGAATTAAGAGAGGATCGCTGGTCAGCATCTCGGGTGAGGTCGGCCCCCCAACCACGCCACCCATCGGGTTTCGCCTTATCTTACTAATTTTGCAGAAGCATAAGCTATTTCGAGTGATAAGAATTTTCTATCCGCAAATTTAAGTGGTTCCGCTGCGAGTTAGAGAATTGCTTGCTTGAAGGTGCTCGGCAGATTCTCTATATTATAGTAAACATGATCAAGCTGGATGATAATGTGAATTATATCGTCTCCGGCCTGGAACGGTCAGGGACATCGCTGCTCATGCAGATCCTTCAGGCGGGCAGTGTACCCACGGCTTTCGATATGGATTCGAGGCCGCCGGACGACAACAACCCGCGTGGCTATTTCGAGCTCGAGGGCGGGAAGGTCATTAACCGCCTCATGGACGGCGCTTTTCCGCTGGCTGACTACAAGGGCAAGTTTATCAAGATCACGGCCTATGGGCTGAAGTTCCTTCCGCCGGGCAATTACGCTGTGCTTTATACTGAGCGGAATATCGATGAAGTTCTTGATTCCATGGAGAAGATGGCCAGAATCCGGGACGAGAAGCGCGAAGACACTAGGACAAGCTTCATCAAGCTGAACGAGATGATCAAGGGTATCATCAGCAAGAGGAAAGACATTGACGTTCTCTTCGTCAATTATAACCAGATTATCGCTGATCCTGAAAGTCAGATCAGAAGAATCTGCGAGCATTTTGGCTGGGGGGAAGCGAACCTCGCCGTCATGATCTCCGCCGTCGACAAAGCCCTCTACCGGAAAAGAAGGCCGCCATGACATGCGGTTAGGTGAAGCGGGGGGCGACGAGAGCCGTGCCCACCAGGTCGCCCGTGACGTTGCAGGTTGTATGCCCGATGTCCAGGATTGGCCAGACAGAGGCGAGGATAGGGATCAAAGTCAAGGGAAGGCCAAGGCTTTGGAGAAGGACACCGGACATGACGATTCCGCCGCCCTTGACGCCAGCCGTTCCTACCGACAAGACAAGGCCCAAGAAAACGAATTGAAGGAGACGCGCCGGCGTGATTGGTGCATCATAGAGGTAAGAGGCAAAAACCGAGATGACACCGATGGCCACGGCCATGCCGTTCATGTTGACCGTGGCGCCGAGAGGAAGGGTGAAACCCCAGACTTTCTCGGGGATGCGGAGGTTCTCCCGTGCCACAGCCATGGAAACGGGAAGTGTTGCCCCGCTTGATGTCGTGCTCGCAGCCACCAGCATGGCCGGAGAAACGTGGCGGTAAAAACGCAGGGGATTGAGACGGCCCAAAAAGTGGAGAATGGAGGGATAAAAAAAGATCAGCAGGATGGAGAGTCCCGTGTAGTCAGCGACGATAAAACGCCCGACCTCAGCCAGCATCTTCGACCCAAGTGAGGATACCATATTGGCAACCAGAGCGGCGATTCCGTAAGGCGCTGTCTTCATCACAAATTCTGTCACCGTGATCATCAGGTCGGCGGCGTCGTTGAAGAACTGGACAAGACGGCCAGCCCTCTTCTCCATGGCCAGCAGGCCAAGCCCGATGACGATTGAAAAAAGAATGACCTGGAGCATATTTCCCTGACTCATTGCTTCGACGGGATTCCGGGGGAACCAGGAGACCAGCGTCTCGCTGAAGCTGAACGGCTGGGGCTCTACCGAAGCTCCCGTGAGTAGAGTCCCCGCTGCGCCCTTCCCTGGTTTGAAAGCAAGAGCAACGGCTACGCCCAGCCCGCTGGCCAGAAGGGAGGAGGCGAGATAATAGGTGATAATTAGCCCTCCAAGAGAGCGGAAAGAACGGAGGTCTTCAAGCTTGGTCAGTCCGCTGACCAGCGTGAAAAACGTCAGGGGGACGATCAACATCATCAACAGGCGGATAAAGATTTCGCCGAAGGGTTTGAGGAAGGCGGCTCGAGGCCCGAGGGAAAGGCCCAGCGTGATTCCGGCCAGGATGCCGATGAAAATCTGGACATAGAGAGGCAACCGGACCCAGCGCTTCATCAGCTCCTCCTTCTATTCGATGAACTCAACTCCCTCGAGCTGGGGGACAAAGAGGTCGGGATCATGGCGGTATTGCCGCAGGGATTCAGCCGTCTGCGGGGAGATCGTCTCGAGCAGAGGCCCGATTGATCCGATCATCTCTGCGGTGATGACGGTCTTGGAGATAACTTCCACGGACACCCGGGTCTCCTCAAAGCGGTGGACGTGCGGCTGAACAAAAAGAAAATCGGCCATTCGCGAGTTTGGGTCAATGATCTCGATATCAGGATAACCGCGCTCGGCGAAGGCCTGCCTGAACTGCTCGAAAGAGTAGCCGTAATCAGTGCAGTTCAGGCTGGCAAAAAGCTCCCCCTTTGGCTCGGGAAGCCTGGCCAAGGCCTCTCCGACGAAACCACGAATCAGGGTCAGACTTTCCTCGCTCGCCGGGCCGCGGTCGATCGCCCCGGCGAGTTTGTGGCAGGCCTGGCCTATGATCTTTTCTGGCTTGTAGCCTCGAGCCTGGAGGAGCTTTAGGTGGGCCGCCGATTCAATGGTTGTTCGGGTCGCAAAGATGATGGCCGTCGCTTCGGGATTCAGGTCGGATTTTGAGGCGATAAGGTCAGCCCCGGTTTCGAGGATGCCCACGACAGGGAAAGCGGGACTCCGGGAAAAAGGGGTCTGCTCATAAACCACCGAGAGGGTGTTGCAGCCGATAAGCAGAAGGTCGGGATGGTATTTTTTCTCCATGGTCTCGAGAACAGTCTGGAATAGGCGTGCCTTGTCAGAATCGTGTTTCAGGCTGTTATAGCCGCTTTTTTCCTTGAACAGGGCGCTGAAAAATACCACTCGGGCACTCCGGAACAGTCCACTCCGCGGCAGCCGCGAAGCAAGGTCAGCGGCGATTGAAAGCCCGCCCAGCCCGGAGTCGGTGACGAGGATGGTGACATCTTTTTTTATCGTCAGAAGCTCATTGAGGAGTTCCTCATTGGTCTTGGCGGGATGGCCGCAGGCGCCGTTAAAGAGAAGAAGCAGGATGAAGCTGATGACGAAGGACGTCGAATTTTTTTTGCTAAAGAGGCGCAGCCTCAGAATGCCGCGGCAGCGGGTCTTGGCCAAATCAAGCGTTGAGCTGATCGTCTCTGACTGACTCATCCCGTTCTTTAAAAGTGTCTTGTCCCTTGCTTTATAACAAAAAAAAGCTTTGACTACAATCTTTTAAAATTCACTTTCTGTCCTGTTTTGCATCGGCCGAATCAGGGGCGAGCTTGGTCCGGAGAGGATTTTTTTCTTTGAACAAAAAATCGCTTTGTCCTATATTAAAGGGCCATGTTCTTATTTTTATCAGCCGCAGAGGCGCGCGGATGAAGGGAGACGAGATGAACGGAAGAGTTTCTCAGGGCCGAAGGCGATTCTTGAAACTTGCGGCTGCCTGGGCCGGTGCTGCCGCGGGAAAAGGATTCTCCCGACCCACGGAGCGAACCGGCTGGGGAGAACAGCAATCGTTCCCCAAAATCAAGGACTACCGCCTCCTCGGCCGGACTGGATTTAAAGTCTCAGACCTGGCCACAGGGAATATCAATGACGGAGGCGTGCTCAGCGCCATGCTGGATGCAGGGGTAAACTTCATTGATACAGCCGAGAGCTACCCCGGCCACCACCGGCTCGTCGGCCGGGCTATCAGCGGGAGAGACCGGAAATCGCTGTTTATTAATACGAAGATGCTAGCAGAGGGAGACATTTCCAAAAAAGGGTTTGTCAAGCGGGCGCGCAAGAGCCTGGAGGATCTCGGGACTGACTACGTCGATTGCATGATGCTCCACATGCCGGAAACGGCCGAAGAGCTCAAGAACGAGAACTTCCACGCGGCCATGGAAGAGCTCAGAGCCGAAGGAAGAGTTCGCTTTGTCGGCCTGTCCAATCATGGGTCGTTTTGGTTCAGAGACCCGAAGGAGACGATGGGAAAAGTGCTTTTGGCGGCCGTCGAAGACGGGAGATTCGATGTTTTTCTCATGGCTTACAATTTCCTCCAGATGGACCAGGCAGAACAAGTCCTCGAAGGCAGCCGGCCGAAGAGGATCGGGATCGCCCTGATGAAGACGACGCCCGTGACCAAATACGAAATCCTCAAGTCGCGGCTCGAACAGCTGGAGAGGGAAAAAAGGGAAATCCACCCTCTTTACCAGGAGGGGTTGAAGCGCTTCCGGGACAAAGCAGAAAAAGCGGATGGATTTATCAAGAAATACGGCCTGACAACCCATGACGAGGTCAAAGCCGCCGCCATCCGTTTCGTCCTGAGCAACCCGGATGTCCACACGGTTTGCTGTTCTGTAAGCACATACGAAGAGATGGAACAAGTTGTCCGGCTTTCCGGGACCAGGCTTGACCCAGAAG
>CAZKBY010000029.1:0-19805 GCA_964550915.1 uncultured Eubacteriales bacterium
CCCTCGTTCTTTCTCCGCCCAAGTCGCCCACTTTGATGAGCTCGCCCCAGGATTCAATCCGCCTTTGGCCGAAAATTTCTTTTGTCTCCTGGCTCGTCAGCCGGGAGCCGACAGAATTGTCCAGGTCGTAAAGGATGACCATGCCCTCCTGGTAGAAAGAGGTATCCTCGAGGACCGGCTCTTCGAGGAAGGCTAAATGCAGCCTGACGCTCTCCAGAGCGGATTCCCTCTCTTCCAGGTTGAGACGCCTGGTCGAAAAATTGGCCCGGAAGTTCACCTCGACATCCAGCTCCCCGTGTCCGTAAAAAACGTCGATGACTCTCTGAAAATAATGGCGGTCCCGGCAGCCGTCGAGGATGATGAGGCGCTTGTCCCTGAATCCCTCAAGGAACTGGCGGAAGAAGGCCTCGGGATCGTCCTCGCTCTCTGAGAGAGGATAATCCTGGTAATAAGTCGGGTCGATATGCATCTTAAGCCAGTCGAGCCCAAGCAGGCGGTTGAAAATTTTCTGCCCTCGCTTCGTGTCCCGCATCAGGTACAGGATGTCCTGCCGCCTTACCCCGGTAAACCCGTCGGCGATAGCCTGACAAAAGTAGGTTTTTCCGGTGCCGGAATCTCCGTTGACAGCCAAGATGACTCTTTTTTTGGCCTGGAGAAGATAATGGATTGTCTCCGAGAGCTCGTTTAACCCTTGCTGGGCCGGCTTGAGTCCCAAGATGCTTATCGCCCCCGCCTGATAGAGATAAAGAGAATGAATGAACTCGGGCATCCGGATCTTCTTAAGGCCGCTCACCGCTTCTTCGAAGACCTGCTTGTTGTTCTCCTTGATGAGCTTCAAGAGGGCGATGAGGATGTCAGCGCTGACGCCCCCAGAGCTTTCTTTTTGAGCCCTGCCGACCTCTCCCAGCGTCCAGGCCAGGTATGTTTTAAGCCTGGCCGAGGGGTGGTCGGCATACCTGGTCAGAGAAGAGATAACCTTCACTGAAGGCAAACCGATTTTGCCGAGAGCCCAGATGGCCTCTTCTTTTTGCTCAAGGAGAAGGCAGGAAGTTTCCTTGCCTGCAAACACGTCTTTTATTTCGTCCGGCTCCTCCAAAAGCCGGGCGATGGCTCCGACCGCCCGTCCTTCCCTCAAGTTGCCGAGCGTGTAAATGATGTTCTCCCTTATTTTTGGGCAGGTCCTGGGACAGCGCTCGAGGGCTTCAAGGAGGATGCTTGTTGAGCGAGGGTCACTGAAGATGCTCAGGACGACCGCCGCGGCATAGGGAATTCCACTTGAAACATCCACCCGGGGGTCGGCGAGCAAGCGGAGGCAGGGGAAAAAAAGAGCCGGCTCGAGCTGAGTGACAATTCCCATGGCCGGTTGGATGAGGTCGGTGATAAGAGACCAAGCGGATTCCTTCTCCTCAGATGATGCGGCCTCTTTGAGCAGCTCTTCGATCGTCGCCATAATTCTTTCCTCTTCGGCCATAAGCCTGGTCAGTTCCTCGACGAGCGGCGACTCTTTTTTCAAGATAAAAACGGCCTGGCTGAACTCCTTTTTTTCTTCCTCTGTCAGAACAGCGCCCAGAAGGCTGGCCTGGCTGCGATAATTCTGCTCGAATTCAACCTTCAAGGCCATTGCCCGTCTGTTCCATTCCGGGACAATTGCCTCGGCGTTTAGGCGGAGCGCTTCAAACTGGATGAGCCAGAGGAGGACTTCAAAGAGAATGAGAAAGGGGGGAGGATGGGCTTCCTTAACGTTTTCCTGGCTGAGAGCGCGCCAGATTTTTTGCGTGAGAGCCCAGGATTGTTTACTGCCCAGACAATTGAAAAGATTTTCCAGGAAGCCGAGCGCTGTCTTTTCTCCGCTTTGCCAGAGCTTATGAAGGACGGCGTGAGAGACGCGGTCGCGTCGCGTGCCGGGGTTCTCCTGCCATCCGCCTTTTCTATCAAGAAAAAATATTTTTTTGCGGTCATATTCCTTGAACAGAGAATTAAGGAATGAGGGAATGGCCTCAGACGAGGGGGGAGATACGGTCGACGCTTTCCTGCTCATCGCGCCTGAGCCAAAGGTCTACCTCGCCTGGAGAAGTCCCTTGAGGTCTTCTTCAAGTTGAGTTGTTTCCACCCTGAACAGAAAGCCGGCGCTGTAGGGAGCCCGGCGGAGCAAGGAGAAGTCCTCCAGCAGCCCGTGGTTTACTTCGATGACCCGGCCTGAAACGGGCGACCAGATCCGGTGGATGAACTGGTCTCGGTCGGTGATCTTGCCGCAGGCGTCCCCCTGAGAGATGGCCTCGTTCACTTTCGGAAGCTCAAGATGAGTAATGATGCCGACTGTTTTCAGGAAATCGTGGAGCACGCCCACAGTCGCCCTGTTCTCGCCTTCTACGTTGAGCCAGGTGTGTCCGAGCATGTAGTAATAGCCGGCCGGGATTCGCGGTTCCGGCGCTTCTCCTTCGCCTTTTTCTTCGCTGGCCGCTTTTTTAAAAGCCCGGCCCACCAGCCCGCGCAGGTCAGCCGGCGTGAACGGCTTGGGCAGGTAGTCGAAGGCGCCCATCTTTACCGATTCGACGGCTGTTTTGATGGTCGGGTAGCCCGTCACCATGATGATGATGACGCCGGGCCGGGTCTGCTTGAGCTCCTTGAGGAGGTCCAGACCGCTGATCCCCGGCATCATCAAGTCGGTGATGACGAGGTCATAAGCCTTTTCCCCGTCTTTTTTCAACGCTTCCTCGCCGCTCAGGGCCATGTCCACGAGGTACTCGTCCGAGATGATGGCCTGGCAGATGCTCTTACAGACTGTGATCTCATCGTCGACGACGAGGATTTTTCTTTTCATTCTTTCAGACATGAGAGTTTCCTCCTTTGCTGGAAGGATTGGTTCTGTCCTCCACGGGAAAGCTCAGGGTGAAGACAGTTCCCTGGCCGGGCTCGCTTCTGACCTCGATTCTGCCCTGGTGCTGCTCGATGATGCCGTAGCTCACGGCCAGGCCAAGGCCGGTGCCCGAGCTCTTTGTCGTGAAGAACGGGTCAAAGAGTCGATGAATATGCTCCTTAGGAATGCCGACGCCGTTGTCAACGAACCGGACTTCGACATATTTTTTATCAGTCGAAAGCTTGTCTTGGATAAGGAGTTGCCCACCCTTGGGCATGGCTTCGCAGGCGTTGACCATGAGGTTCCAGAAGACCTGCTGGATTTTGCCCCGGTCAAGCTTGATTGGCGGAAGCGCGCGGTCCAGGTCTTTGACGATCCGGATGTTCTGGAAAGAGGCCTGGTTTTCGAGGAGCTGCGTCGTCCGGTCGATGAGCGCGTTGATGTCGGTGAAAGCCTTCTGCGGTGGACTCTGCCGGGCGAACTCTAAAAGCCCTTTGACGATCTGGGTGCAGCGCGAGGTCTCGTCAGCGATGAGGCTGAGGTTTTCGTAAAATTCATCTTTCCTGTCCAGCTTTTCTAACATGAGGTGGGTGCTGATGAGGATGGAGGTCAGGGGGTTGTTGATCTCGTGAGCCACGCCAGCTGCCATCTTGCCCAGGGAAGCCAGCTTCTCCGACTGGATGAGATAGTCCTGCATCTCCCGCAGCTCGGCGGTCCTCTCCTCGACTCTTTTTTCCAGGGTTTTGCCCCACTGGATCAGGTTTTCGTTGGCCGCTTTGAGGTTTTCCGTCATCTGGTTGAAAGACTGGGCGAGCTTGCCTATCTCATCCTTGACATCAATCCCGACTTTATGGTTCAGGTCGCCCTGAGCAATCTTCCTGGTGGCCAGGACCATCCTCTGCAGCGGGTTGATGATGCTTGAGGTGATGACAGAGAGGATGACGAGGAGGATGACGACGCAGAGGCCGGCGATCCCGGTGAAGGTGAGCATGACGTTGTTGCGGAGGTCTTTGTAGGGCTTTTCGAGCATTCCGACGTAGAGCATGCCGACGATGTTGCCGGCGATGTCCCGGATGGGCTCGTAGGCGGTGATGTACCAATGGTTGACGACAAAGGCGCGATCCATCCAGGGCTGCCCCTTGATAAGGACCGCCGAATAGACTTCCTGGGAGACCCGGGTTCCGATAGCCCGCCGGCCCGCTTCATCGGTCACGTTAGTGGAGATGCGCAGGTCATTCTGGAAAATGGTCACCGTCCCGATTTCCTTGCCCTTGTATTTTTCGCCTTTATAGACAATATCTTTGACCCTGTCGACGATGTCGTAGTTGCGATTAAGAAGGATGCCGCCATAGAGAACACCCAACATCCGGCCATCGTCGCCCAGGACGGGGGAGGCGGCCATGAGCATCATGCCGTCTTCTTCCCGGTTTTCAGGCCGGGGAGCGGCCTTGGGCGTGGGGATGAACTCAAGATAGGCCCTTTCGGCTAACTCCCGGCCTTCCTTGATGAGCTCCTCGCGCGGCACGATCTCCGTGGCCGTGACCACTTCCTTGTTTAAAGCCCGGCTGACCAGTGGATTCTCGGAGAGGTCATCGCCGAAAGCTCCAGGCTGACTGGCTCTGAGCACAACAGCCCCCTTTTCATCAGTGATGGTCAAGACGTCCAGGCCAAATTCCTTTCGCACGTGGCCTAACTGCCGCGTTAGAACCTCCCGGTCCAGGCCTGAGAGAGCCCTTTGGATGGAGTCACGGCTGGCGTTGAGCCGGACGATGTCGCGGATATCGTTCAGCTTCTCGCTGTAAACCATCCAGGCGGAGGCGAGGTCGTGGCGGACCTTCGCCTGGGCGAGGGAAAAGATCGTCCGGTGCTCAAGGCGGGTTCCGAAAAAAAGGAGACGATGCCGCCGAAGCTGATGACGGCGAGGAAGCTGAGGATGAACTTAACCCGCAGGGGCAGGTCGAGAAACTTCTTCAAGATTTTGCGGAAGGGCTGATTCATCGATACGAGAATCCATTTTAGGGGATGGGCGGCCGTTTTGCAACCAAGGGCTTGACACCGAAAGGGCGGCGTTATAAGTTGAGTTAGTCGATTGATTTAATCGACAATAAAGAGGACCAACGATCATGCGGCTTTCGACCAAGGGTGAATACGCCAGCCGGGCCATGTTAGAGCTGGCCCGCCATTACAAAAAAAAGCCCCTCCACATCCGGGACATCTCCCAGTCTCAGGACATCCCTGCCCGGTTCCTGGAGCAGATACTCCTCCAGCTCAAGAGGGCGGGTTATCTGCGGAGCCGGAAAGGGCCAAGCGGCGGCTATTCGCTGTCCAGGCCGCCGGCCGAGATCAACGTTGCAGAGGTCATCCGGGTTATGGACGGGCCGCTTGCGCCGATCGACTGCGTCAGCGTGACGGCGCATGAAGTCTGCCCGCACGAGGCGACCTGCACGCTGAAGTGGCTGTGGAAGGACGTCCGGGACGCCGTGGCCGAAATCATGGAAAGGACGACCTTCGCCGAGCTGGCCCGCAAAGAAACGGCTGCCCGCGCGGGGCGGAAGAAGAAGCAATGAGCTTTATTTTTGTTTTTATAGTTGACAAAGTCTATCGATAATATGTATTAAGGAACATTGCATGGAAGCGTGGCAGTTGGCTCTCGTCATCATCGTTCTCGCTTTTGTCTGTGAGTATATCGACTCCTCCCTGGGCATGGGCTACGGAACAACTCTGACGCCTCTCTTGATGATCGCCGGGTTCAAGCCGCTCCAGATCGTTCCCTCCATCCTTCTCTCCGAATTCATCACCGGGCTTCTGGCCGGTTTTTTCCATCACCGGCACAAGAATGTCAACTTCAAAAAGGGGTCGATCGATTTCAAGATTGCTGCTGTGATGAGCGGCTGCAGCGTTTTTGGAGCGCTGTCAGCCGCGCTCGTGGCTATCCGGCTTTCCCAGTTCTACCTAAAGCTCTACATTGCCCTGATCGTCCTGGCGATGGGGATCATCATTCTTTTTACGCTGAAACGCACGTTTGCTTTTTCCTGGAAAAAGATCTACTTCCTGGGCTCAATCGCTGCTTTCAACAAAGGCATCTCGGGCGGAGGCTACGGCCCGATCGTAACAGGAGGACAGATCATCTCGGGCGTGAGTTCGAAAAGCGCTATTGGCATAACCTCGCTGGCTGAGGGGTTAACCTGTCTGGTCGGCGTGGCCGTTTATTTTGCCGTCTCCAACCACACAGTTGACTGGCAACTTGCTCCCTATCTCGTCGTCGGAGCCGTGCTTTCCGTCCCCTTGGCCACCCTGACGGTGAAAAGACTGAAGACGGATATGGTTAAACTCGGCGTGGGGATTGCCACCCTTGCCCTCGGGTTGTTCACCCTGGTTAAAACAATTCTTTAGGATTCGGGAAGCCTGGTTTTAGTTTTGGCCGCCTTTTCGATATAATTGGTGGGGCGCCGTTTAATGGAAAAAGCGCTTCAAGTCATCGAAGAAATGACCCACCAAGAGATCATCAAGGCCTATGCCATCGGCGGGGGGATCGCCGCAACGTATTACATAGAGCCCGTGCTGACCTATGACCTGGATATCTTCTTCATTCCTGCCAAAGAGGGGCTGGACATTTTGGCTCCGGTCTACGATTATGCAAGGGAGCGCGGATTTGGCACTCACGCCGAGTCGCTCCTTATCGAGGGATTCCCCGTCCCATTCATCCCGGCTTATAATGATTTCGTTCGCGAAGCCGTAGAGAATGCCGCGACCCTGAAATACCGTGACGTTGAAGCAAAAGTCCTTACAACCGAATACCTGGTCGCCATCTCCTTAGAGACAAGCCGGGCCAAGGACCGGGAACGTGTTATCAGGCTGCTGGAAGATGCGGCCATCGGCCGCTCCGTTCTCAACCGCATCCTGGAGGCCCACGGGTTGGGCGGCAAGCTCAAGAAACTCGAGAGGAAATTCCATGAAGAATAGGGCCGCGGAAATCGTCTTCCGGAAAAAACGCAAGCGGCGCCGCCAACTTGCGCGGCTCCCATTCGAAAAGAAAATCGAGATCGTCGTCGAGCTCCAGAAGACGGCATCGGCCATCCGAAAGGACCCGCGCCGCAGCGTCTGGCCTATCTGAGACGGATCCCGCAGCGTCAGCGGATTTCTTTGAGGAAAGCGTAGAATTTGATCTCGTTGGCGTCGAGGCCGTGCTTGTAGACATAGCGGCTGGCCAGCTCCGAGGCAAAAAGCGCTCTGAAATAAGCCATCGGCACTCTCTTCAGGATCTTAGAGAACCCGATCTCATCGACCAGCACAGTGGGTATACAGCAGGACGTCACTTTCCTGAAAAGGGCCCGGTCCTGCCACAGGTCGGATTGGGCGACGGCGTCCTTGATCAGGTTAATCTTCTCGCTGATGAGGTCGGAAAGAACCGAGCGGGGCAGGCCCTTGGCCTCGTTTTCCCTCCAGATGATGTCGAACTCGAGCCGGGCGTTTTCCCGGATGATGTCGAGGATCTGGCGGACATATTTCCGGCGGAAGGCCGGGACGACACCGTCCTGGACGCACATCAGCCGCTCATACTCCTCATCCGTTAGAGCCAGACTGGCCAGCACTTCGAGGGAGGATGAAGTGACGCCGCCCTTGTTGGCCGAGGCATCCTTGTAGATGATGACCCCGCGCTCCTCCAGGCGCAGCCTGGCTTGCTGAGTGAGGAAAAGGTTGGCGCCCTCGACGATGACCTTGAAGCGCGGCGCCCCTTTCTCGTCCAGATAGCGTTCCCAGTTGTTGATGTTGACCGAGGAGGGCCGGCCGCCGCAAGGGACAAAAAGGTCGGCTCGAAACTTCGGATGAAGATGGAAGGCATTCCGGAAATCGAGGCCTGATTCAACTTTTTCCCCATCGGGGAGGCTCACATTCCGCTCCTTGATCCCGACGAAGAAACCCTGGGCTGAGAGCAAAGTGCGGCGGAAATTCTCGACCGTTTGACGTGCCTTGGCCAGGCGGACGAGCTCTTTCCTGTCCAGGCCTTCCGGGTCGAAGAGAACGCCCGAGCCGTCGATGATGGCCAGAATTTTATCCTTTGAGATCAGGATTTCGTTGCTGCCCAGGTCGCCGTCCGGTCCCCCCGTCATGACCTTGGTGATTTTCTCCTCTCTCAGGCCCAGCTTTTCCAGCGCTTTCAGGACATACTCGTGGATGGAATTGGTCGTCATGCCGTAGAGGTCATGGGGTATGCCGCCCATCGAAACAGGCTTGCCTGTCGAGAACGACCGCCAGTAGCGGTAGCCGCGGCTCCTGGCGCGCCGGGCCGCCCATTCCATGAGCTCGGCGGTTCCCTCGTCCGGGCCGAGGAAAAGAAGGATCTCCCGGCCATAGTTATCGACAACGCCCTCCTCGTTGAGCATGAGGTCGAGCAGTCCGTCGATATACTTTTTGAAGGCTTCCTCGGCGCAATGCTGATATCCCCAGCGCAGCAGGATCGTCCCCTTCGAGCCTCCTTCCGGGATGTCTTTGTTTTTGTGCTGCTGGGTCAGGGCCAGGTTGTAGTTTTCGTCAAAGATGAAATCCGAGTTGTTGAGATAATTCTGCAAGCCGCTGGAGCGGACGATGCGGATGCCGCCCCGGGCAATATCGCGGAAGCGGACATGGAAGCCACGCATATCGGCGGAGATGATATGAAAGACGCCGTAAGGAGTCACAGGATAGTCGACCTTGTTTAAGAAGGTCGGGTCATACATGTAGGCGATGGACGTTTTTTCTTTAACGTAAAAGTTCGTCTTCAGGACCGCTTCGATGAAAGCGCAGACGGCCAGAAAGATGTCCCGGTCGATTTCCACAGGCAGGTTGACGGCAATGTCCCTTTTCAGGGCATCTAGGTCTTTTTTGATTTCTCGGTCGGGCGAGGCAGGGCTAAATTTCCGGTCAAACAGACAAAAGAGTCTCTTGATCATCTCATGATTTCGGAGCAAGGCATCCCAGACCCTGGCCTCCGTGTAGGTATCCTTGACGAGCTTGGTCTTCATGGTACGCAGGATGCCTAATAGCTCCGGCGAATCCTTCAGGGCTTCGGCCAGCCGCAGGTATTCTTCGTTGTATCCCGTCAGGAACTGGTGAGCGAAGCTCCAGGCCGAGACGCCGAAGACGGTCTCCTGGGCGCTGAGCTTTCCCTCGCGGAACAAGGTCGAGAGCGGCGACTCGGGAATGACGTAAATCAGGCTAATATCTTCGACCATCTCCTGGACGAGCGCCTTGTCCCTGAGATCTTTGAAATAGAAGGCGTAGGCTGTCCGGCCGTTCGAAAACTGTTCGATGTACTTGCGGTTGGAGACCAGGCCATGAGAGTTAATAACGTCCGAGACGTTAGAGAAGAACCGGTAGCTGGAGTCGCGCTTGGTCACAACCGTGAGGCGGAGCTCATCCGTGCGGGAGACGTGGCTAACATCGATGAGCGGGCTTTCCCAGTCGCTCGTCTTCGAGATAAGGGCCTGGTAGCGGCCAAAGGTTTCGGCCGGCGCTGTCTTGAGGAAGGTCAGGTCGGCGATCTTGCGGAGGCTGGTTTCTCCTGGCACGGGATGAGCTACCGGAAACTCAGGCAGACACACGACGTACATCCTCAGATGTTCCAGCCCCCTGACCTTGCGCTGAGTCCGGTAGGACTGGAGGCGGCAGTTCGGGTATTTTTCTTCTATCCGGCGCTCGATTTCGAGAGCCCGGCTGTGGACATCATCGACAAGATAAATGGCTTCATTCTCGTGCTCGGTGGCCAGGTCGATTTTGACCGATTTTTCCTGCTTAATGGTGGCAATTATTTCGGCGGCCTTGATGGCCTGGATATGGTTGGCAATGGTCTTGAGGGGGGTAGTCCGGAAGTAGTAATCGTTCATGCCCAGCCCGGAGCAGAACCAGTCTAACTCCTCGCGCACGGCTTCCGGGGTGTAGGGCCCTTGATGAAGAATGATACGTTCGAGCTTGCTAAGCTGGCTTTCGGAAAGGACGGACTTGGCGGCGATCTCATTAAGGCTTTTCATCGGCGTACCCTCCAGGAACTCTCGGCGGTTTATTATACCATAAGGAGGCTATGGTAGCCTGGTTTGGGAAAATTTCCCAAAAGTGGGGAAAAACTCCTCAGCGACGGCTCCAAGGGTCTGATTCTGAGAATTTTTTGATTCAATTATTTGTTTGATATCAACAGGTTATAAGCATCTTGGCGAACCGGTTTTTATTGCTGAATTTGGTATCAAAATTGCAATCTTTTCTGACTAATGCCGAGGCTTGAGAATGCCCCTTTAGCCGGCCTCGCTTTTCGTCACAGACGAAGACCAAGGAATGCTGAGCCAAAGCCTGAGGAGGTCAAGAACATGGCCCTCGAAGTAACCAAGGAGCCGGGAATTCTGGATAAGAAAGAGAGTGAACTTCGTGCTGCTTTCCTCTACCAGGTCTCCAACATCCCCGGAGGAGAAAAGATCAACAGATGCATCCAGTGCGGCACCTGCACGGGATCGTGTCCGGTGAGTTACACAATGGATATCCCGCCCCGGGAAATCATCGCACTTTTCCGGGCCGGCGATATCGAATCCATCCTGGCGAGCCGCACCATCTGGATCTGTGCTTCGTGCTACGCCTGCACGGTCCGATGCCCCATGGGGATCAAGGTCACCGATATTCTCTATGCCTTAAAAAGGATGGCCATGGATAACAACCTTTTTCCTAAGAGGTTCCCCGTCTATGTCCTGTCCAGGTCGTTTGTCGGCTTGATCAACCTGTTCGGCCGAAGCTACGAAATCGGCTTACTGGCGGCTTTTTACCTCCGGACCAACCCCTTCAAGCTTTTCAAGATGATGCCCTTGGGCTACCGGCTGTGGCGCAAGGGCCGGATCGGGGTTCTGCCCAGGAGGATCAAGCAGCGGAAACAACTGTCGGCGATTTTGGGGGAAGCGGAGATCATGGAAATGATCGTGCCCATGACAGCCTTGCCCTCGTCCTCTTCCGGAGGTCATCGGCAGAGAAGCATCCCTGCCTGATGGAAGGACGTTTCTGAGGAGGTTCCCATGCCGTACGTTTATTACCCGGGCTGCAGCTTAGAGTCTTCGGCCAAGTCTTATGACCGGTCCACCCGCTGGGTCTTCAACAAGCTGGGCCAGGAGCTGGTCGAGCTTGAGGACTGGAACTGCTGCGGAGCAACGATGTACATGTCGATCAAGGAGACGATTTCGCTGGCTTTTTCCGCCCGTAACTTGGCTCTGGCCGAGCGCATGAAGGCGGATCTTATCGCGCCCTGCAGCTCCTGCTACACAATCCTCAATAAAACAAACCATGTCCTGGAGGAGAATTTCATCCTCCGGGAAAAGGTCAACCAGTCGCTCAAGAAGGTGGGGCTGAGGTACAACCTCACGACGAAAGTCCGGCACCCTCTGGATGTTCTGGTCAATGATATCGGAATCGAGACGGTCAAGGCCCGGACTGAATACGGGCTTAATGGGCTCAGGATCGCTCCCTACTACGGCTGTCAGATTGTCCGGCCAGACGGATTTTTTGATGACAAAGAAAATCCTACGACGATGGACCGGCTGTTTCAGGCCCTGGGCGCCCAAATCGTCTATTTTCCGGTAAAGCTGCGCTGCTGTGGCGGGATGCTGATGACAACCTTTCAAGACGTGGCCCTGAAACTGAACAAGGAAATCTTAGAGTGCGCCGTGGAAAACAGGGCCGATTGCCTCATCACGACCTGCCCGCTCTGCCAGATCAACTTGGACGCTTATCAGGGTCAAATCAACAAAAAATACGGCTACAGCATTAAGATGCCCGTCCTGTTTTTCACCCAGCTTCTGGCTTACGCCATGGGGGCTTCGAGGCGAGAGGCAGGGTTTGACCAGAACCTGGTGCCCGTCAGCGAAAAAATTCTCGGAGGTTTGACATGAAGGATGTCAAAGGGCGAAAGATCGGCGTTTATATCTGCCACTGCGGGTCCAACATCGCGGCGACTGTTGATGTCTATGCCGTCAGGGCCAAAGCCAGCCAGATGCCCTCAGTCGCCGTGGCCAGGGAATACAAGTTCATGTGCTCGGATCCCGGCCAGGAGATGATCAGGCGCGACATTCAAGAACTCGGCCTTGACCGGGTCGTCGTGGCCAGTTGCTCTCCCCTGATGCACGAGAACACGTTCATGAAGACCTGCGAGAGCGCCGGGTTGAACCGCTATCTTTTCCAGATGGCCAACATCCGGGAGCACTGCTCCTGGGTGCACAAGGACAAACGCCAGGCCACGCAAAAAGCCAAGCAGCTGGTTGCCGCGGCTGTAAACAGAGTCTTTTTCAACGAGCCTCTGGAGACGAAGAAGATCAAGATCAACCCGGCCACTCTCATCGTCGGCGGCGGGGTGGCTGGGATTCAGGCGGCCCTTGAGATTTCCGAATCGGGCAATGAAGTCTACCTCATCGAGAAAGAGCCTTCGATCGGCGGCCGGATGGCCGTTCTCGACAAGACGTTCCCGACGCTCGATTGCTCGGCCTGTATCCTCACTCCAAAAATGGTCAGCGTCGGCCAGAGGAAGAACATCCACCTTCTCAGCTTCAGCGAAGTCGAAGAGGTCTCGGGCTCGATCGGAAACTTCAAGATCCGGGTCAAGCGCAAGCCGCGCTACATCGACGAGAGCAAGTGCACCGGCTGCGGGCTCTGTTATTCGTCCTGCCCGGCTGTCCGGATTCCCCGCAGGCGAGTTATCAAGCTCAGGGACAAGGTCTTGAAGGAGATCAGTTGAAACAAGCCGGGTAGGAGCAAGGAGGTTTGTCATGGCCATGGATCTAACCAAGGTTAGCGAGATCATCGACAAATGGGAAGGTCGAAAGGATTTTCTGATCGAAATCCTCCAAGACATCCAGGACGTCTATTCCTATCTGCCGAGAGGGGTGCTGATTGAAGTTTCCAAGGTCCTGGAGATTCCTCTCAATCAGATATATGAAGCCGCGACCTATTACAAAGCCTTCAGCTTGACGCCCAAAGGCCGGTTTACTGTGAGCGTCTGCCAGGGGACAGCCTGTCATGTTCAGGGAGCGGATAGCGTCCTTGGCTCATTCGAAAGAGAGTTGGGCATAAAACTCGGCGGGACGGACAAGAACCTCGATTTTACCCTGGAAGCGGTCCGCTGTCTGGGCTGTTGCGGATTGGCTCCGGTCGTAACGGTCAATCAAGACATCCTTGCCAAGCTTGAGCCAAGCCAGGTCAAGAAAGTGGTCGAGAAATACCGGAAGATGCCCCGGCGCTGACGGATCCAAGACAGGGAGTCAGACATGAACGCGATCACGATCAAGGATTTGGCCGAGATCAAGAAAAAAAGGCAGGCCGAGCTGGAACTCCGCGAGGCGGGTCCTTGGCGGGCCAGGATCATCGTCCATACTGGGACGTGCGGGCTCAGCGCCGGAGCGGGAAAAGTTCTTCAAGCCTTCCAAGCGCTCGTCAAGGGCCAGAAGGATAACGGCATTCAATTGAGGGTCGCTGGCTGCGGCGGAATCTGTTCCCGGGAGCCGGTGGTCCAGGTCGAGATTCCCGGAGCACTGCCGGTGATGTACGTTGACGTTGACGCCAAAGACGCCAAGCGCATTTTCGAGGACCATGTCCTGGGAAAGAAAATCGTCTCTCAGAAGATGCTGCCGGCCGACGACCCGTTTTTCAAACGGCAGGTCTTTATCGTCCTCCGCCATCGAGGGTTGATCGAGGCTGAAAATATCGACGATTACATCGCCCAGGACGGCTACGCCGCTCTGGCCAGAGCCCTGACTTCGATGTCTCCCCAGGAAGTCATCCAGACCATCAAGGCTTCAGGCTTGCGCGGCCGGGGCGGCGGCGGCTTCCCGGCTGGCGTGAAATGGGAGACCTGCCGCCAGGCCGGCGAGGAAAGAGGCGAAGAACGCTACGTCATCTGCAACGCCGATGAGGGGGACCCCGGAGCGTTCATGGACCGCAGCGTCATCGAATCCGACCCTCATTCAGTCATTGAAGGCATGATCATCGGTGCCTATGCCATAGGGTCGAGGCAAGGGTATGTGTATATCCGGAAAGAATATCCGATCGCCCTGGAGAAGCTGAATATAGCTCTGGCTCAAGCCCGTGAATACGGCCTGCTGGGCGATCATGTTCTCGGGACCGATTTTAGCTTCGATATTGAAGTCCACCGGGGAGCCGGCGCTTTTGTCTGCGGAGAATCGACGGCTCTGATGGCCTCGCTCGAGGGCAGGGCGGGGATACCGCGGGCCAAGTACATCCACACCGTCGAATACGGCCTGTGGAACAAGCCGAGCTGCTTGAACAACGTAGAAACATGGGCCAACGTTCCCGTCATCATCATGAAAGGGGTGGACTGGTTCACCAAGATTGGGACGGGCGATGTCTCCCGAAATCCCTGGGGAGGGAGCAAGGGGACGAAAGTCTTTTCCCTGACCGGAAAAGTGAAGAATACCGGGCTGATTGAGGTCCCCATGGGGATCACTCTGAGGGAGATCATCTTCGACATCGGAGGCGGCATCGGCAAGGGAAAAAAATTCAAGACGGTCCAGACGGGCGGGCCGTCAGGAGGATTCCTGCCTGAGAGCCTGCTCGACCTGCCGGTCGATTTTGACAGCCTCTCGGAGGCTGGTTCGATGATGGGCTCTGGCGGGATGATCGTCGGCGATGAGGAAACCTGCATGGTCGACCTGGCCAAGTATTTCATTAACTTCCTGCTTGAGGAATCCTGCGGTAAATGCATCCCCTGCCGCGAGGGCCTGCGCAGCATGCATGCCATCCTGGACCGG
Source organism: uncultured Eubacteriales bacterium (assembly GCA_964550915.1). Lineage (GTDB taxonomy): Bacteria > Acidobacteriota > Aminicenantia > Aminicenantales > UBA8522 > JARYMI01. Next base: position 14,623 of record CAZKBY010000029.1, read on the forward strand.
ATCACCAAGGGCGAAGGAAGAAACGGCGACATCGAGGCCCTGGAAGATCTTTCCAAGGTTATGATCCAGTCCTCGCTCTGCGCCCTCGGACAGAGTGCCCCCAATCCTGTCCTCACTGCTCTCAAGTATTTTCGGGAAGAATTCGATCAACATATTGATCATAAAAGATGTCCGGCTGGGGTGTGCACGGCTCTCTACGAGATGTCGATCGACCCCAACAAGTGCACGGGGTGCATGGTCTGCCTGCGCAACTGCCCGGTCCAGGCAATCAGTGGAGCCAAGCAGAAGCCGCACCTGATCGACAGGACCAAATGCATTAAGTGTAATATCTGTTATACGGTCTGCAAGTTTGACGCCGTCCGAAAAGAGTAGGAGGAAACGATGGCCAAGGAAGAAAAGAAGACGGTCACACTGAAGATAGACGGCATCGAAGTCCAGGCCGAACGGGGCACTCCTATCATCAAGCTGGCCTCCAGACTCGGCATCCATATTCCTACCCTCTGTCACAACGATTTCGTCGAGCCGTATGGAAGCTGCCGGGTATGCTCAGTGGAAGTGAGGCGGGGGAAGAGGAAGCGGCTTGTCACTGCCTGCAACTATCCTGCCCAAGAGGGTGAGGAAATCTATACCAACACCGAATGGGTCAAAGAAAACAGGCGGTTGATCCTGGAGCTCCTCCTGGCCCGCTGCCCTGAAGTTCGGGTAATCAAAGACCTGGCCGCGGAGCATGGGATTACCGAGACCCGGTTCGAGAAGCTCTATGAGGATTGCATCGCTTGCGGGCTATGTGTGCGGATCTGCAGCGAAGTTGTCGGCGCGAACGCTATCGGCTGGGCCGGCCGGGGCGTCAATCGGGAAGTCACGACGCCCTTCGAGATCGATCCTGAGGCCTGCATTGGCTGCGGTGCCTGCGCCGGCGTCTGTCCGACGGGCTGTATCCATATCGAACCCGTCTGGGAGCGGCCGGGTGAGGTGCGAGAGCTCACTCTCGGGCCAACGAGCGCCGTCTACATCCCTACTTACCAGGCCGTGCCAAAAATGCCGGTCATTGACCCCGCGGCCTGCATTCATTTCAAGACGGGCGGGTGCAAAATCTGCCAGAAAGTCTGCGAGCCTCGGGCGATCGATCACGGCCAGCAAGAGCGCATCGAGGAGATTGAGGTTGGCCAGATCCTCGTCACCACCGGCTACGACCTCTTCGACGCCAGGAAGATGCCCCAGTACGGCTACGGAACGCTGGACAATGTCTACACCGGCCTGGAGGTCGAGCACATGCTCAACTCGAGCGGCCCGACGGGCGGCCGCATCCTGCTCAAGAACGGCCAGGAGCCGCGGGCCGTGGGTATTGTCCACTGCGTCGGCTCGCGCGATGAGAATCACCACCCCTACTGTTCCCGGATCTGCTGCATGTATGCTCTCAAGTTTGCCCATTTGATCAAGGACCGGACCGAAGCCGAAGTCTACCAGTTCTACATCGACATGAGGTCATTCGGCAAAGGCTATGAAGAGTTTTACAGCCGCATCCTGGACGAGGGAGTGAATGTCATCCGGGGCAGGGTGGCCGAGGTGGCCAAGGCTGGCTGGTCCTGGGAGGATGAAGGCCGACTTCTGATCCGCTGCGAGGATACCCTCATCAGGAAGTTCAGGGAGATTCCCGTGGACATGGTCATCCTTTGCAGCGCCGTTGAGCCGGGAAAGGACGCAGACAAAATTCAGCGACTTTTCTCGCTCAGCCGAAGCCCGGACGGATTCTTCCTGGAGAAGCATCCCAAGCTAGACCCGACAGCCACGGCCACCGACGGGGTTTATATTGCCGGTTGCTGCCAGGGACCTAAGGATATTCCCGACACGGTGGCCCAGGCGAGCTCTGCCGCAGCCCGGATCCTGGCGACTATTGGAAAGGGTGAAGTCGAAATTGCGAGCATCACGGCCGCGATCGACCCCGAAGTCTGCGCAGGTTGCCGCGTCTGTAACGACCTGTGCCCGTACTCGGCCATCGAGTTCGATAGTGAGGAAATGATCTCTCGGGTGAACGAGGCGCTCTGTAAGGGCTGCGGCACGTGCGTCGCGGCCTGCCCTTCCGGCGCTGCGCAGCAGAATCATTTCCGCGATCGACAGATTTTCGCCGAGATCGAGGGCCTCCTGGGCGATTAAACTTCCAGGTCTACTTTTTCGAGCAGAAGCTCGGTCCCTTCGAGAGTCTTGAGGTCGGTCGATCCACAGGACGAGCAGATGAAGACGAAATCATCCCTTTCGACGGTGGCCTGACACTTGCGACAGCAAACCTTGAACGGAACTTCCTCGATCTCGAGGACCGCATCTCGGGCGATTGTCTCCTTCTTGTAAAGATCGAAGGCGGTTTCGAGGAACTCGGGAACGACACCCGCCAGTTTGCCCACCTTCAGTTTGACGAGGACGATCTTGCGCGCTTTCTGTTCCTGAGCTTTTTCCTCCAGGATTTCGAACAGGCTGGCGATGATGGATAGCTCATGCATGGCGCTGGATCATGTTGACGCGGCGCTCGATGAAGAAGCGGACGAGCTCGGCAATGCCTGCCCCCCTGAGGGCGGAGGTCAGAAAGACACGGAGCTTGGGGTTGATCTCCAGGGCTTCCTTTTCCGCCCGCCTCAGGTCGAAAGGAAGGACCGGCAACAGGTCCGCCTTGGTGAAGATGAGGCAGTCGGCCGTGGCAAAGGCCTTGGGATATTTCTTGGGTTTGTCGTCGCCCTCGGGAAGCGACAGGAGCACACAGCGCAGGCTTTCTCCCAGGTCGTAGCTGGCCGGGCAGACCAGGTTGCCAACGTTTTCGATGAATAAAAACTTGGTCCCGGAGGGAATTTCGGGAATGAGCCTGGCCACCATCTTGGCCTCAAGATGGCAGGCGCCGCCCGTGGTGATCTGCCAGGCCGGGACACCTTTCTTCCGGATTCTCTCGGCGTCCAGATCCGTTTCGATATCGCCCTCGATAACAGCCATCGGATGATTCTGCTTGAGGGCTTCCGCGATCCTCTCTAAAAGGGCTGTCTTGCCCGCGCCCGGCGAGCTGAGGAAATTGACCGTCAGGATGCCTTCTTTTTCCAGCCTTGTCCGGATTTCTGCTGCAATTTTCTTGTTGGAGCCTAAGATCTCCTCGCGGACAAGGACCTCTTTTCTCTTCACGTCCTATTCCTCTGCGCTTCTCAGGACTTCTTTGACTTTTTCGGCAATGGCCGGCAACTGCTCTTTCATTTCCTCCGAAAGCCCCTCTCCCAGGGAATAAATGTTCTTTGCCTCTACAGCCACGACCTGGATGGAGGAAGGCACGGGAAGGCCGAGGCCTCGCCCGATTTCAATCGTCTGGGGAACCGAGACGTAGTGGGGAGACGGTCCTGGCATGGCCCGGATGTCAGTCTCGCCTAAAACCAGGATTTTCCCCGGCCGGGGAGAGTCTCGCTTGATTGTGTCGACAAGGATGAGGCGGTCGTAGCCGACGATGACGTCTAAAAGAGCGAGGCCGGACAGGGAGCATTCCTCCAGGTCGATATTCCGGAAAGCGCCGGCCGGCCTTTTCTTGGATTCTTCTCTGAGCAGGCGGATGACCTGGATGCCCACCCCGTCATCCCCGTAGAGTTCGTTTCCCAGGCCGAGAACAAGAGTCTTCATTTTTTCTCATCTTCGGGCAGCGGCAGCCTGACTCTGAACGTCGAGCCCTGTCCCAGCTCGCTCTCGACCTGAATCGAACCATCGTGAGCTTCCACGATTTTCTTGGCGATCGAAAGCCCCAGGCCGGTTCCCTTGATTTTCTGATCCTCCCGGCGGCTTACCCGGTAGAACTGATCGAAAATAAAAGGAAGATGCTCTTTGGCGATGCCGATCCCTGTGTCCTTCACAACGGCGATGACGAAGCTATTCTCCACACCGAGAGTGACCACGACCGAACCGCCGGGTTTGTTGTATTTGATAGCATTAGTGATGAGATTGGAGAAAACCTGCTCCAGCATCTGCTCATCCCCCAACACAGAGGCTGGCCCCTTGGCTGATTCGAGCTTGAGGCTCACCCCATACTCCCTTGCCAGCGGTTCCAAGAAATCAACCTGTTTCTGGAGCAACCTTTCGAGCCCCACAGGCTTGAGGTTAGCGACAATCTTTCCCTGGTCGATCCTGGCCAGGTCCAGCCAGTCATTGATCAACCGCAGAAGGCTGTCCAGCCGCTCCCGGGCCCGCAGGATCATCTCCTGCTGGGTCTTATCGACTTGACCGGCCAATCCTGCCAGGATGACTTCGAAATACTGCTGAATGGCCACCAGCGGGCTGCGGAGCTGGTGGGTGACCATGGTGATAAAATTATCCTCCAGGAGCTTCTTTTCGCGCCGCAGAGAGTCGGCCTCCAGGGCCAGACGCCTTCTTTCCAGAGCCCGGCCGATGATCAGCCGGAGTTCCTCCGGCGTGAAAGGCTTTGGCAGAAAGTCATAGGCGCCTTTCTTCATCGCTTCAACGGCGGAGTCCACGGTCGCGTACCCCGTAATGACGATGGGAACGAGCAGAGGGTCGATCTCCTTTATCTTTTCCAAGACTTCGAACCCGCTAATGCCAGGCATCTTCAGGTCAATGATGGCGATTTCGGGCTTGAGCTCCCTTATTTTTTCCAGCCCGGCCTCGCCGTTTTCGGCGGTCACGGAGACGAATCCGCCCTTGGCTAGGATGAGGGAACAAGAATCCCTCATGGCTTCTTCATCGTCAATCACAAGAATAGTCGGCTTTTTTTCGGCCACGGCTTTTCTCCATGGGGTCTATTTTAGCGCAAATCGCGATTCATTTCAGCCCAGACTTTTCATGGAGAGCATCTCTATCTCCGTGAGGAAAGGGGCCTGTCGTGGTTCACCCCCCGCGCGCATCGCGGTCGATCTTGTTGATTTCAATTTCAAACAGCCTGTGGCATCAAGCGCTCCGGGCGGCGGGGGGCCCCAAGCCACGCCACTCCCCTCTTCTGTTTCTTGGGGACTGCACAGATTTGGAGATACTTTTTTCCAGACAGGATTGGAAGGATAATAAGGAAGAGACGGATGGAGTCTATTTTTTAAGGAGTTTGGCGATCCGTGCCAGCAGGTCATCAGGCTTGACCGGCTTGTCGATATAGTCATCGGGGCCGACCATGCCTTCTTCATCGCCCATTAACTGGAATCATGTGCCGGCGATTACCTTCA
>CAZKBY010000030.1:0-19670 GCA_964550915.1 uncultured Eubacteriales bacterium
AATCAAGGAAGGCGATAAAGAACGCGTTCAGGTTTTTAAGGGCGATGTGATCTCCAAAAGAGGACGGGGCTTGGGGGCAACCTTTACGGTCCGGAAAATTTCGTTCGGGGTGGGAGTGGAGAGAATTTTTCCCGTTCATGGGAGGATGGTAAAGAGGGTCGAAGTCATCAAGAGAGGGAACATCAGACGGGCCAAGCTCTATTATCTCCGGAACCTGAAGGGAAAAGCCGCCAAAATCAGAGAAGCTAAGTGAAAGCTGAACTCCGGCGCTTATGTCCTGCTTAAGGGCTGAGATGGCGAATTTTAAGGTCGAGAGGAAAATCCTCGGGGAAAAAAACGGGGTCCTCGCGGGAGTCGATGAGGCAGGAAGAGGGGCTCTGTTTGGCCCTGTCATCGCTGCTGCCGTCATCCTGCCCCGTTGCCTGATTGACCGCCCGGTCAGGGGCTGGCTGAAAGAAGTTGATGATTCCAAGTCTCTTTCTCCTTCCCGGCGGAAGAAACTGGCCGCCCTTATCTTAGCCGAGGCTCAAGCGGTTGGCCTGGGATCAGCTACAAACCGGGAGATTGACCGCTTGAATATCTACTGGGCCTCGTTTGAAGCCATGAGAAGGGCAGTGGAAAGCTTGGCCATAGAGCCGGATTACGTTTTGATCGACGGTTTTCAGCACTGCCGGAGCGGGTTTCCTTGCCCCCAGCTCGGACTTCCTGGGGGAGATCACCGATCGATCTCGATTGCCGCAGCCTCGATTATCGCCAAGGTCGTCCGGGACGAGTTGATGACAATCTTTGATGGTTATTATGGCGGCTATAACCTGGCCAAGAACAAGGGCTATGGAACGAAGGAGCACTATCAAGCCCTGAAGGAAAAGGGGCCAACTCCTCTCCATCGCCTGAGCTTTAATCTTGAGGGTGGGGCGGGCTCGAGATGAACGAGAGAGTCGACAAAACGAGAGTTATCGAGCAAGCCGAAAGGCTGGTCAAAGCCGGACGGATTGAGGAAGCTATCGCTGAGTACAAGAAACTCTCAACCGGGGAAGGGGCCGACTTGAGCATCAACAACCTCATCGGGGACCTCTACATCCAGCTCGGCCGCTTGGGCGATGCGGTCCAGGCTTTCCAGAGTGTGGGCAGTTTCTACCAGTCAAAGGGCTACCATTCGCAGGCCTTGGCCGTTTACAGGAAAATAAACAAGCTTGACCCGAGCCATGTCGTTGCCATCGTCAAGATGGGCGATCTCTACGCCGCCCAGGGCTTTACGGCCGAGGCCAAAAAGGAATACTTAAAGGCCGAACAGATTCTCCGGCAGGAAAAAAGGCAGAGAGAACTCATGTTCCTGTACGAAAAGCTGATCAAACTAGACAGGGAGAATGTTTCCTTCAAATTGTCCTTGTCGGAGCTCTTTGAGCAGGAGAGATTTGTGGAAGAAGCCCTGGTCCAGCTCAACGACGCTGCCGAGCTTTTCCTCAGCCGGGATGACCTCAAGGAAGCCGAGAAGGTCGTCGAGCGAGCCAGGCGGCTTAAAGCTGATGATGAACGAACTCTGACCAACCTCATCGAGGTCTACAAGCGAAGCGGCCGCCGGGACGAGGCCGTTGAGGTTGTCCAGAATGTCCTTAGCCGGGACGAGACGAACGTCCGGTTTCGCACCGTCCTGGGCGATCTTCATCTTGAGGATGGGAAGCTTGATAAGGCCGAGAAGGTCTTTTCCGATATCATCGCTGAAGACCCTCTGGAGGCTCGGGCCAGGATCAAGCTGGGCAAAGTCTATGCGCTGCAGGATAAACCGGAAAAGGCCTATGTCATCTTTGAACCCCTTATTGACAACCTGCTGAAGAAACAAAAAGAGGACAAAGCAATCGGGCTTTTAGGTATAATTCTCAGCGCCAAAACGGTCTATTTGCCCGCTTTAGAAAAACTGGCGGCCATCTATAAATCCCGAAATCAAAAGGCCAACCAGGAGGTTGTCTGCCGTGTCCTGCTGGAGGAAGCCAAGGCCAGGAATCTTGGCGAAACGATGTTCGTTGCCCTGACTGATCTGATGGAGCTCTGCCCGGGTGATAAAGTCTTGGCCAAAGAATACTGGGACTTGCGCCGTCGGCTCGGTTTTTTCGATGACAGACAGGAAGAAGAAGAACTGCTGGCCAGAGCGAAGAGAGAAGAAGATACCGACCTTCTTTTGGCAAAGGCAGACCTCTATATCGGCCAGGGACTCATTCGGAACGCCAGGAGAATCCTGGAAGACCTGAAGCATAAGTTCCCTGATTCGGCCAGGATTGAGGCGAAACTCGAAAGCCTGGAAAAACTGAAGCCGAAAATAAAAGAAGAGGAAATCCCGCTGCGCGTGGAAAAGGTCCAGCAGATTGAAGACAAGATTGAGGCAACACCGGACCTGGCCAAGACCTTTTTTTCTCTCCTCCAGGACAAAGAAGGCGAGGAGAAAAGGCTGACCGCCGCTGACATATTCTCTGACACGGAAATCCTCCCCCTGCCCGCAGAAGAGGCTCGAGGAAGGCAGTACTACGACCTGTCCGAGAGAATCGACGAGGAGCTGGAAATGATCAGGAATGTCTTCAGCCAGCAGCTCCGCGGTGACATCGCCATCCTGGAAAAGGACTTGAGCGATATCGTCCGCGAGTTCCGGACTCAGGTTCGCAAGAAAATCGAGGCGAGAGATTACGAAGCTCGTTACCATCTCGGGCTGGCTTTCCTTGAACAGGACCTGTTGGAGGAGGCGGTCGAAGAGTTCTTGCTGGCTTCAGAGGACCCCGGCCGGACTCTTGAATGCTACACGATCATCAGCAAAGCTTACCGGAAAAAGGGAAATTTTGAGGAGGCAGAGAAGTGGCTGAAGGAAGGCCTCAAGGTAGCGGGCGAGGGGACCGACCGGTTTTATGCCCTCCAGTACGAGCTGGCTTCTCTTTACGAAGAGGCGGGAGATAAGCCGAAAGCCCTGGAGCTTTATGATCAAGTCAGCAAATGGAACGCTCGCTACAGGGATGTCGGCCAGAAGATCAAAAGCTTGAGCCGGTAGCGCGGCCGAGAGCTAAAACGCTGTGCCCAGGCCGAGGGCGAAGCGGGCGTGTTTCTCGTAGGAGCTATTAAGAACATAGGTGAGCTCGGCAGTCGCCCGGATGTTGCGGCGTAGCATCCGGCCGAAGTGAAAAGTCAGTGAGTCATAATCCAGTCCGTGAATGTCCGAATCAACCCAATTCCAAAGGCCCGCCGCGTACCATCGGCTATCGTCGCCCTCGGGCAAGAAGAGGAGCTCAGCGAATCCTCCCCTCGTCCTCACTGCCGGGTCCATGCTGGCGGCGAAATATGGATCATCGTCCCGGCGCTCGACAACCTGCAGGTTGAGCTCAAAAGGCGCGGCTACCACTGTCGCATCGGCGGCCAGCATCCAGACGGAATTGCCGATTCCTCTCTTTTCCTCCTTGCCAAGATAGGTGAAGCCGCCAAGCCGAAAATGATCCCCAATGTCTTGAGAGATTCTGAAGACAATGTTCTTGTACTTGTCTGAGTCGAAGTTACGAAGCGGATTGGCCTCGCCAATTCCTGTGCCGTTGAGGACTTCCAGCGTGAAATCGGTGCCCGAAGGGAAGCCGTAGGTCAGCATGATCCCTCGATCATAGGTCAGGTTGACGCTGGATTCCCCAACTCTGGTTCGGTAGACCTGATAGTCCTCGAAAGTCAGGCGGAGTTCCCGCTTGAAGAGGGGATCTGAGACCTGGAACTGGCCGATGATGAAATCAAAGTCTGACCCGAAGAGGTTATTAAACATCAGGAAAGCGTCCTCGATTCCTGCCACCTCCCCGCGCTCGCTAAAAAAGAAGTAGAAATAATAGGAAATGTTTTTCGTGATCTCGCCGCCCGAGAGAAACTTGAGGATATAGGGAGAGGTAAAATCCCATTGCCTGGCGTGGGAGTTGTTGTAGGTGAGGAATCCTTCCAGGCGGAGGGCAACCGGAATCTCCCGGAGAAGCGAAAGGAAACTATCGCCCGTGTCGATCGTGTACCGCGGAGCCTCCTTGTCGGCAATGATAAATCCGTTGCCGGCGAACTCATCGCCGTAATCCTTAAGCTTGGGAAAAGGGCTGTGACATGTCTTGCAGGTCAGGCTGTACTTGCGAGCAAAAGCGGGGATGGCGAAAAGACTGACCGCGGCCGCCTGAAACAGCACGGCCATGCCGATCGCTAACAGAACTGTTTTTTTCATGACAGGCCTCACTCGAGCACCCTGATGGCCGTCGAATGCTCGTTGACTTTGATGATTTCCGATTCGTCTTCGGGTACGGCCAAGAAATTGGCCACAGGCTTGAGGAGCTTCTGGTAGTTCAAGACTGCTGTGACTCTGAGGGGGCCGGCTGAGATATCAAAGGGCAGCGTGAAGGTGCAGGTTTCAATCTTGGTTTCGCGCGGACCGAAGCGGTAATCGGTTCCCAGAGACTTCGTGTTCCACTGCTGGATGGTCATCCGGCCTTGAGGGTCGAAGTAGGCCATCCTGAAGATACGGTCTCCGACCGGGATGCCATCCCGCTGGACGCCGGGAAAGCCGGGGTCGCCAAGGGCGATCCCCATATCCTGATAGGCGAGTGTGTCGGCGCCGATCGTGAATTCCTCGCCCTCAAACCCTTTTTTGTCGACGGGCAGGTGGTAAACTCTTCCCTTAGCGTCAACCGCCTCGACATGCAGCCAGACGATCCGATCCTCGACAGATCCGGTGGGGAATTTGTGGCCTGTTTTCTGGTTAAACAGGACGATCGTGAACCTGACCTTTTCGCCCGGCTCGGCTTCCCGGATGTCGGGATGAACCCGGAGCTCTATCGTCCCCCTGATTTTACCCGGGTCGTGGGCGCCGTGGAAGAGGTGCTGGCGGGCGTCAGGATAGGTATTTCCCATGGTGGCGGTCTTGCTTTCGGCATAGGTCATGTGGCAGTCATGGCATTTCACGCCCTCTCTTGCATACGGACCAGCCTTCCACTCGAGCTGGGTGGATTTCACCCAGACGCCAAAAGGGCTTTTTTCGTTATGGCAAGTTCCGCAGAATTCCGCCGTCCCCAAAAATTCCGACTTCATCAGGTTATGCTCGGGAGAATTTTTCCCCGCGCGCGGGCCATGTTTTGTCTTTCCCGGCTCCACAATCCAGTTGTAGTTAAAAGGCTCATCACCCGAAAAACCGGTGATCGTGTGGCAGATGTCGCAAGAAACCGACTCGTTGGCCCGGCTGTTGGCTGAAGGCCTGGGCGGCGGCACGTCCCCGGCCAGGAAGGCGACAGGAGAGTGGCATCCGTTGCAGCCGGCTTTGACTCCGGCTACAGCCTGATCCTTCTCGGCATGGGGAACAGCCAGCTTGAAATACTCGATTTCGTCCCAGTGATGAGTGTAAGCCTGGGACATCATGGCCTGCTTCCATTGCTCGAAAAAGTCGGCATGGCAGGATGTTCCGCAGAAGCTGGGTGTCTGGAAATCATCGTACCGGCGCGATCCGAGCGCGTCATCGCCAGCTTTGATTTTTCCCTGGGATCGAAGACCCTGAAAAAAAACGAGAACGAAGACAAAGCTTATGATCGCAATCGGTCCTAAACGGACAATCCTCATTGGTTCTCCTTTTCTGCCGAGTGATTGCTTTTCGCCCAAAGGGAGAATCCCTTACTGGCCCGGGATTAAAAATCATTATAGCCGTTTCCTGTCCGTGCCGCAAGCTGAAGTCGACGGCTGAGAAAATTTGCCTTCCGCTGTCGTTACATTAGGTGTGGGAATTAAAGTTGAGCGACTCCGGTCCTTTGTGGCCAGGCTTCTCCAGACGGTCGGGGAAGAAATTCCTTCGGCCCGGGCTGACATCGCCGTTTTTGGAAAGAACAACGAGATTGCCTTCTGGCAATCCTGGCCAGCCGGAGACGGCCCGGTTCCCTGCTTTGTCGTGGAGTCAATTCGTAAGTCTGTCAGCGACGGGCATCCTTTGTTCAGTGACCGGGCGAGCTCGATTTCCTGGGCAGGTCTCTCCGACGAATGCGGGCGTTACGGGAATAACGTCCTTTGCGTTCCTTACCTAACGGAGGATCGGCCTTTCGGCGCCATCTGCCTCTCCCGGGGAACTCGTGAGAAGGCCTACTCTCTTGAGGATCTGGAATACCTGCTGGCCATTTCCCCTCCCTTTATCCAGATTTTGAAAAGCAGCCTGGTTGGCAACGATTCGGACAAGAGGGCTGAAATCCCGTCTGAGACCGGGCCTGTGATCGGGGTCAGTCGGAGTTCCCTTCTCATTCAGACTCTGATTGATAGAGTCAAAGACACTGACGCGCCGGTCTTCATTTATGGCGAGAGCGGGACTGGGAAAGAGATCATCGCCCGGGCCATCCACGAAAGGGGGTCAAGAAAAACAAAGCCCTTTGTCGCCGTGAACTGCGGTGCCATCCCCGACCATCTTCTGGAAAGCGAGCTGTTCGGCCACGCCCGGGGGGCGTTCACCGGCGCGCTCCGAGACAAGGCTGGGCTCATCGAAGAAGCCAACGGCGGCACTTTTTTCCTGGATGAAATCGGCGACTTGCCCCTGCCGCTTCAGGCCAAGCTTCTTCGTCTTCTCCAGGAAAGAGAAATCAGGAGGATTGGCGAGAACCGGACAAAGCGGGTTGACGTCCGCTTTATCAGTGCGACCAATAAGAATATCGAAGAAGAGATCGAGCGGGGAAATTTTCGCGTGGACCTCTACTACCGCCTGCGCATCTTGACGATCGAAGTCCCACCGCTCAGGGAGAGGAGGAACGACCTGCTTCTTTTCATTAATTATTTTGTGGACAAGTATTGCCGGGAAATGAAAAAAGAAAAAGCCTTTTTTTCCCCGCGTGCCCTGGACCTCATGATGGATTATTCCTGGCCGGGCAACATCAGGGAGCTTCAGAGTGAAATCCAGAGATGCCTGATCCTTTCCGGAGACAGCGGCCTGATCAAGGAAGAATATCTTTCGCCGAAAATCAACCCAGAGAAAGAAGTCTGCTCAACGGTTTCTTACAGCTATTCTCAAGCCAAAACTGAGTTCGAAAAACGCTTCTTGAGCCAAGCCCTCCGCCGCTTTGGCTACAACAAGGCGCGAACGGCCGAGGGAATCGGCCTGACCCGCCAGGGCCTTTTCAAGCTGCTGAAAAAGCACGGCCTGGGGTAATCTCCTCAATCTCTTTCATCTTTTTGGTTTTTCTGCTACATTGGAATCACCATGACCAAGGAAAAGAGAGAACCCGGCGTCTTTCAAGTCGTCTGCCCCTGTTGCCAGTCCGTCCTCTGGGTGGACGCCGTCAGCCAGGAAATCATCAAGACAGAAAAGCACGCTGCCAAGAAGAAGGGAACCCTGGACGACCTGTTAGAAAGGGAGAAGAAGCGGCAGGATGAGTTTGACCGCAAGTTCGAGGCAACGGCTGAGCTTGAACGCCAAAAAAAAGAAAAAGCCAAGCAAGCCTTCGAAAGGGCGTTAAGCAAGGTAGACAAAGAAGGATAAAGGGCTTCGGTCAGAACCTTTCTCCAGAAGGCAAGGGTAGGGCCAAAGGGAGAAAAAAGGTCCTGCTTTTAGCTGCCGATCTGTGTTTCGTCCTCTCTGATTTTCGGGGCCATCGTGAAACCGGTCAAACCGAAGATGATCAGGATGACGACCGCCGCATAGTTCATGACCACCCAGGGAAGATAGGAAAACGTTGGAACGCCGATTGTTCCGGTGATATAAACGCCGGCCATGCTCCAGGGGATCAAAGGAACAATAATAGCTCCGCTCTCCTCAACGATCCGGGAGAGGTTTTTGGCGGCCAGCCCTTTTTTCTTGTAGATGGGAGCCAGAAGCTCGCCCGGAATAATCATCGACAGGTAAGAGCTTCCGGTAACCATGGCCGAGACGATGGCCGCCACGACTGTGGTGACGACAATCGACCAGACCTTGTTGGCAAAGACCATGACTCTGTCAAGGATTACAGTTAGCATGCCCGTCCGCTGCATGATTCCGCCGAAGCTGAAAGCCGTGAAAGCCACGAGCTGGGTTTCCATCATGCTCATCATGCCTCCCTTGGAGATGAGCCTGTCCACGGCCTCAACTCCTGTCTTGGCCATGTAACCTGAATTCATGGCCGTGGCCACAGCCGCTACCGAGGCCTTCTGGAAGATGATGGCCAGCGCTCCCGCGATGAGGGAGGAGAGAAGCATGCCGGGGATCGTGGGCTTCTTGGTGAAGGCAAAATAGAACACAACGATCAATGGCAGCAGGAGGAGGACATTGAACCGAAAATTCTCCCGGAGTGTTTTGAGGATGAGGCTGACTGTCTCTGATTCGACCGCTTGGCTCTTGTAGCCCAGCCCGATGAAAAAATAAACCGCCAGGCCCAAAAGCCAGGCTGGAACTGCTGACCAGAGCATGTGCTTGATATGGTCGAACAGGTTGGAGCCGGCGGCCACCGGAGCCAGGTTCGCAACATCGGAGAAGGGGGACATCTTGTCCCCGAAATAGGCCCCGGCGACGACAGCTCCCGCTGCCGGTCCGAGCGGAATCCCCAGTCCCATGGCGATGCCGATGAAGGCAACTCCGAGAGTCCCGATTGTTCCCCATGAGGTGCCCGTGGCCAGGGAGGTGATGCTACAGACCAGACAAGCCGTGAACAAAAAATATTGCGGCGAGATGAGCTTTAACCCGTAATAAATGATCATCGGGATCGTCCCGCAGGCAATCCAGGAGCCGATGAGAATGCCCACGCAGAGCATGATCAGGATGGCGGGCATGGCTTTGTGGATGCTATCGACGATGCCTCGTTGCATGTCTTCCCAGCGGAACTTCAAGAGAAACCCCAGGCAGCCGGTCAGGAAGGCCGCAGCCACGAGCAGAACCTGGGGGCGAATTCTGTAGATTCCGTAACCTACGCCCAACAAAACGCCCATGGCCAGGAGGGGAATCAAGGCGATGGCAAAACTCGGTCTTTTTGGCTCCTTCGATGTCTCTTGTTTCATGAGGCTTCCTCCCCGGCGCCGGTGAATGTCCCCTTAACTAAAAGTTTTCCTCCAGCCATCATCCTGCGGCCGAGGGCATAAAGGTCGCGCAGCTCAAGATTTTCATCGAGAAGGATAAGGTCAGCGTCCTTTCCGGCTTGAATTTCTCCCTTTTGAGACAGCTTGTAAAATTGCGCGGCGTTCGTGGAGAAAAGCCTGACGCATTCCTCCAGGCCGATAATTTTTCTGTTCACAAGCGAGCGGAATTTCCTGAGCAAATCCCTCTCTGTGGCGATAGTCAAGCGGACAAGGTTCCCGGCCCTGTCGAAAACAGGCAGGCTTCCGTTGCTGTCAGAGCTTATGGTCACCCGGCTCAGAGGAACATTTTTTTTCAGGCAGAGGAGGATGGCGTCCTCGACGTTTACAGACGGGCTTGTTTCATCCTCGGGTTCTTCGCCGGCCGTGAGGTCCAGGTAGCCTCCTTCGAGGGCAAAAGCTATCGCCTCTTCCAGCAGGTCTCTGGTCCGGTTCACGTGAGTTGGGATAACCTGAGTCGGCGGGATTTCGGTTTCCCGGACAAGCCGGAAGAGAAGCTCAAGCCGGCGAGGTCCTTCTCCAAGATGGAGATGAAGGATTCCGGCTTTGCCGCCCAACATGCCGCCAACCCGGCAGCCAGCGGCCAGGCGGGCAATTTCCTCAAACGTCGGCTGGGACGACCGGTGGTCTGAGATGGCAATCTCGCCCGCTCCGATGACCTTATCGATGAGAACAAGGTCGCGGCGAATGCTTCCGGTGAGCGAGACAGCTGGAACTTCGTAGGAACCCGAGAAAATGTAGGCCGTTATCCCTTCGGCTTCGAGCCCACGGGCTTTGGCCAGAAGAGATTCCAGGTGCCTGGTGATAGCATCTGTTCCCAGACAGCCGATGATGGTCGTGACACCGCTCTGGACGATTTCTTCCAGGCTGATCTCCGGGGCCCGGGTAGCCGGTCCGCCCTCCCCCCCGCCGCCAAGAATGTGAACATGGGGGTCGATGAACCCAGGAAGAACGGTCTTCCCCGAGGCATCAACAACCTCAACCGGCGCACCCTCGATTCTGCACTTGCCCGGATCAGTGAGGCTGATGATCTTGGAGCCGGCAATCAAGATGTCCTTTTTCCCCATATTTTCGGGGCCGTAGACAAGCCCATTCTTGATAAGAGTGATCACTGCTTCCTCCCGATTAGAGTCATGGTCAGGCAGCTTCAAGCGGTTTTTTCTTTCGACTAAACTATCATGATAGTGAGAGAATTACAAGCAAACCGGTTCGGCGAGATTTTTGAATTTTTTCTTCTATTTGATAGAATAACATATTAGTGACGATGGCCAGCTTCGAGGAAGAGCTTCGCCGTTTTGAGCCCGTCATCCGCAGGCTGTCGTTTCTTGCCCTTCTGGGGAAGAAAGTCGAAGTCAGGCATGACGAAAATTTTGTTAAGGAAGGTCCGAGTATCATCGTTGGTAACCACAGCGGGAGCTTCAAGGACGTCGCCATCATCCTACGGATTGTCCCCCGGCCGATTTTTTTCACAGCGAATAGGATGATCTTTTCGAGAGAAGAGTTTGACTTCCTGATCCGCAAGCATCTCAGGAGGCACCTTAAGGATTTCGGCCTGGTTGTCAACTCCGCGCTCAAACCCCTCAAGTATCTTTTCGTGCGTTACTTATCGGCGAATATCGCCAAGGTGGGCACAATCCCGGTTGACCTGTACTCCAACAAGCGGGATGCTTTTCGGCGGTGTCAGGAATACCTCCAGAAGGGCAGGGCCATCATCACTCTTCAGGGGAGAGGCCGGATTTTCCCTAAAGCAGCCCATCCCTATGTCAGTTCATTCAAGAGGGGAACCTCAATCCTTGCTTATCTTCTCTACCAGGAAAACGGGATATCCGTCCCTGTCACTCCCCTGGCCATGTTCGGGACGCATATTCCGTTTCTCGTCCCAGCGAAGATTCGGGTCAACGTCGGACAACCGATGTACATCGTCGATTATCTTGGGGGCGAATTTGATGAGACGGTCTGCCGCTTCAGGGACGCTCTCGAGGCTCGAGTCAAAGCCCTCTTTCTCGAACTCCTCAGCGCCTGAGCCGCAATCGCCCTGGCTATTATGGCCTTCAGCCCTACTCTCTCTCTTCGAAACGGGACAGGATGTCGGTGTTGACCTGGAGGAAAAGGTTTGAGTTGATGCGGACTTCCTTTTCCTCTCTCAGCCTGCTGAGATAGGCCTGGAGAAACTTATTTTTCTTCGTCTCAAGAAGAGTATTTTTTTCTGTCTCTTTGTTCTTCTCAAATTCCTCCCGGCTGGCTTCCTTCCTTTCCAGGACGCGGACGAGGGCATAACCGCTCGGAAACTCAACGGGCTCGCTCGTCTGGTTGAGGGGAAGGGAAAAAGCCAGGCGGTCGACTTCCGGGCTTTCACCGAGGACGGACAGGTACTGTTCGCGGCGGTGCTCGTTGACGACTTTGTGTTCGAGGCCGAGCTTGGAGGCTAATTCTTCCCAGTCTTTCCCTTCAACCTGGCCCCGAGCCGATTTGATTCTCTCCAGGGCCAGGTCTTTTTTCCTGGTGCTACGGAGGTCTTTTTCGACATCCTGCTTGACTTCGTCGAAGGTAGCCGGCCTGGTCGACTCAATTCTTTCAAGCTGGACGATTCCGATTCCGGCGAAGGTATAAACAGCCGAAGAGATCTCTTTTTCTTTAAGCCCGAAAAGCGTTTGACTGATGGACCCGGACGTGTCGAAGTCTCCGAAAGGCTCCCCTTGTTTGAGCAGCCCGGTACTCTTGACCTTGAGGCCGGCTTTCTGGGCAGCCATGTCCAGGCTGTTTTCCCGGCGGGCGCTTCTTTCGAGCTGGCTTATTTTCTCAGCGGCCAAGTTCCGGGCCTTCTCGTCCTCGAGAATCGTCCTGATCCTGGCCTTCACTTCTTCCAAAGGTTTTGTTTTTTCAGGTTCTTTTTCAGAGACCCTGAGGATCGACACGCCTTCCTCTGTCTCGATGAGACCGGACGTTTCTCCCCGGCTGAGCTTTTTGATTTCCTCCCTCTCTCGGGCGGGGAGTCCGCGCCAGTCGTCGTATCCCCAGTCCCCTCCATCCTTGGCTTTTTCATCCCGGGAGGCGGCTTTGGCGATTTGGCTGAAGTCTTCCCCCTTGGATATCCTTTCCAGGAGGCTCTGGGCCTGTAGCCTTACGGCCGCTTTATCTTGGCCGGCATAGGGGAGATGGACCCGACTCACCCTGATTCTTTCCGGCTCTCGAAACTGGGCTTCGTTTGCCTGATAATATTTTTCCACCTCGGATTCCACGACCTGGATGTCCTTTTTAAGATCATCGGTAAAGAAAAAGATGTAGGAGCCCTCTCTTTTTTCCGGAATCTTGTATCTTTCCTTGTTTTTCTCGAAATATGTCTCGAGCTCCGCCGGGGGCAGGTCCTGGCTAAGATCGACCTGGCCTTCCTGGAGGAGCAAGTATTCGAGGCGGGCCGTTTCGTTCTTTTTTTTATAATTCTCCCAGAGTTCTTCGGGAGTGATAGCGATGCCGGCGGTCAGAAGCTGGATGGTTTTGTTGAGGAGAATTTCCTCCTTGAGGCTCTCCTCGAACTGGGCGACCGACATCCTGTTCCATTCGAGGATCCTCCGGTATTCGGCAAAGCCGATGAACTTGCCGTCCCTCTGGAAGAGACTGATAATTTTCTCGCGGAGTTCGTTATCCGTGACGCCGATACCCATCTCGCGGGCTTCCTGCCGGAGAAGGTTCTGCTGGATCATCTGCTCGAGGACCTGCTCCGGGATGTTAAGCTGCTGGATGAACGATTTGTTAAGCTCCCGGAATTCCTTCTGGAGGCTTTCCAGCCTCTGCCTAAGAGCACTGTAGTAAGCTTCGGTGGATATTTTTTCCTTGCCCAGGGAGGCAATCGTGGTGCTGCCGGCTCTTTCGCCCAGCCGCCCCGCCCCTCCCCAGACGGCAAAGATGGCGATGACGAAGGCGGCGATGACGATCCACAGCGTGGGGGCAAGAGATTTGACGTTTTTCCTCATCGTTTTGAGCATCGTTTCACCTGTCTCAGGAGTCTTTAATGAGATTTCTGGCTATGACCAGGCGCTGGATCTCAGAGGTTCCCTCATAGATGGACAGTACCCGAGTATCCCTATAGATTCTCTCGATTTCATATTCTTTAGAATAGCCGTAGCCTCCATGAACTTGGAGGGCCTGGGAGGCCACTTTGTTAGCCGCCTCGGAAGCGAAAAGCTTGGCCATGGCCGATTCTTTTCCGTAAGGAAGGCCGCGGTCGAAACAGTCGGCAGCCCGGTAGGTGAGAAGTCGGGCGGCTTCGACGAGAGTGGCCGCGTCAGCGAGCATGAACTGAATTGCCTGGAATTCTGAAATGTGCCGGCCAAAAGCTTCCCTCTGTTTGGCGTAGCGGACGGCGAGCTCCAAGGCCCGCTGGGAGAGTCCCACAGCTTGCGCCGCGATGCCGATCCGGCTCCCGTCGAGGAGGTGGAGGGCGATGGATGCTCCTCGTCCCTCCTCTCCCAACAGGTTTTCCGCCGGAACCCGGCAGTCTTGAAGGGCAATCTCAGCAGTCAGGGAAGAGTGGAGGCCCATTTTTTCTTCGATTCTGGCCACCCTGAACCCAGGAAAGGTCTTTTCGACGACGAACGCGCTGAGCTTGGCCGGCCCTTGTGGCCTTTCTGTCTGGGCGAACACAAGGATCGCATTCGCTTCACTTCCCGCGGAAACCCAGGACTTGGTCCCGTTCAAGATGTATTCCTGGCCTTTTCTAATCGCTTTCGTTTTCAGGGCTGTCGCATCGGAGCCTGCTTGCGGTTCTGTCAGCGAGAAGGCCCCGAGTATCTCGCCGCGAGCAGCGCCGGGAAGATACTTTTGCTTAAGGAGTGGCGTCCCGAATTCGAGGATGCCTTTTGAGAAAAGGGAAGAGTGAACACTGACGATCAGGCAGACCGACGGAGAGACGCGGCTTAGCTGTTCCAGCGCCAGGATGAGTGAGAGATAATCTGTCTTGATGCCTCCGTATTCGGGCGGGATGGTCATTCCGAGAAGCCCGAGTTCGGCCAGCTTCCGGATGATTTCGGCTGGGAAGAGGTGGCCGTCTTCAAGCGCGCTGATCCGGGGAGCCATCTCTTTTTCAGCAAAATCCCTGACCATATCCCTGAGCAAAACCTGTTCTTCACTGAGCTTAAAGTTCATCGTGCCTTTCGTTTTGGTTTGGTTTGTCGGTGCTTCGAGAACAGCGGGTAAAGCCGCTCGTATGTCCTGTCCAGGTCTTCGATCAGGACACGAGTCCGACTGACAAGAGGCATAAAATTCGAATCGCCCGGCCAGCGGGGAATCACATGGAGGTGAAAATGATCGACGACTCCGGCCCCGGCGCTCTGGCCGAGGTTCATGCCGGCGTTGAACCCGTGAGGCTGATAGCGTTTCTTGAGAATCCGGAGGCTCAGTTTGAAGAGGTCGGCCAGCTCATCACTCACTTCTTTGGAAACCCGGTCGATCGCGGACATATGACGATAGGGCGCAATCATCAGGTGCCCGGGCGTGTAGGGAAACTTGTTGAGGATGATAAAGTTGTGCCGGCCCCGGAAAAGGATGCGGGCGCGTCTATCGTTCTTGAGCCTGAGGGCGCGGCAGAAAACACATCCCTTCATCCGGAAGACCTCCTTGACATATTCCTCCCTCCAGGGAGCGGAGATGTATTCCATCACTTATTGACAAGCTCTTTGAGAAGTTTGCTCGGCTTAAAGTAGAGGACCTTCTTGGGAGGAACTTTCACCGGCTCTCCCGTCCTAGGGTTCCGGCCGGCCCGCGAGGTTCTCTTCCGAAAACGAAAACTTCCGAAGCCGCGGATTTCTATTTCTTCTCCCTTCAGGATGGCATCCTTGATCGTCTTAAAAAAGAGGTTGACGCCTTCCTCAGCTTCCTGCTTGGGAATATCCATGTCTTTGGCGATCTGGTTGACAAGATCGGCTTTAATCATTTTTTGGCCTCCTTTCCGGGGCTGGATTTCTTGGAAGAACTGATTTTTTTAAACTGATCCTTCATCAGGTCGCCCAGGGTGAGCCGGTCATCCTGACTGCGGACAAATTTCTGGTACTCGAGTTTCTGCATCTCTAACTGGGCGAGCCGGAAGCTAAGGGAAATCTTCTTTTCCTTGGAATTCAGCTTGATGATCTTGGCTAGCCGCTCTTCCCCCACGCTGAAGGATTCAGTTGGGCTTTCGATCTTCTTTTCATCGAGCTCGGAGAGGAAAACGACCCCCTCGATTCCTGGCGTAATCTCCACGAAGACACCGAAATCGGCCAGCCGGACGATCCTGACCTTGACCAGGTCGCCGATCCTGTGCCGGGCAAAGAAATCCTCCCAGATATCTCCTTCGAGCTGCTTGATGCCAAGGGAGACTTTCTGTTTTTCGACATCGATGTTCAGGATGATGGCTTCGACCTCCTGTCCCACCTCTAACTTCTGTGAGGGATGCTTTATTTTTTCCCAGGAGATATCGGAGATATGGATCAGACCTTCGATGCCCTTGTCCACTTCCAGGAAGGCTCCGAAATCAGTGATGCTCGTTATCTTCCCTTTGATCCGGGAACCGGGGCTGAATTTCTGTTTGAGGAGCTCGAGCGGATGGGGCGTCGACTGCTTGAGGCCGAGAGAAATCCTTTTTGTCTCGGGATTGATGTCCAAGACTGTGACCAGAACTTCCTCGCCGATAGAAAGGAGTTTCTTGGGATGAACGAGCTTGCGGGACCAGCTCAGGTCAGAGATGTGGACCAGACCCTCCACTCCTTTTTCCAGCTCGACAAAAGCTCCGAAATCGGTCAGGCTGACGACCTTGCCCTTGATTTTCTGGCTGACTCTGTACCGGTCGAGGATGTTTTTCCAGGGATCCTCAGTTAGTTGCTTGAAGCCGAGGGATATCCGTTCGTCCTTTTCGTTGAAATCTAGGACGACAACTTCCACTTCTTGCCCGACCTCGAAGAGTTCCGAGGGATGGCCGATTTTTCCCCAGGACATGTCCGAGATATGGAGAAGACCTTCGACTCCGCCCAGGTCAATAAAGGCGCCAAAATTTGTCAGCGACTTAACCTGGCCCTTAACCTTTTCTCCCTTAACAAGACGGCCAAAAACCCTCTTTTTTTTCTTTTCTCTTTCGTCCTGGAGAAAGAGCTTCCGTGACAGGACAGCGTTCTCGCTCTTCCGGTCGAACCTGACGACCTTGAACTTGAAGCTCTGGCCGATGAACTTTTCCGGCTCTTTGACGGTCTTAATATCGGCATGGGAGTCAGGGAGGAAGGCCTCGATGCCGGCGTCTACTGTGAAGCCGTTTTTGATTTTCTGGGTGACCTTGCCGGTCACCCAGCCGTTGGAGCTGTAAGCCTTTTCGATCTGGTCGATAGCGCGAAGGGCGGCGGCTCTCTTTTTGGAAAGCTGGAGATAACCGTCTTTGATGTCCGTTTTTTCGAGGAGCGCTTCCACCGCATCGCCCGGTCGAAGTTTCTTGACCTCCGTGCTTTCGAAATCTTCGATCGGGATGACGCCTTCGGATTTAAACCCCACATCCACCAAAACGCTCGTGGGAGTGATCTTGATGATTTTTCCCTTGATGATCCGGCCGGGTGAAATCTCCTTGGCGTGGAATTGGTACTTGTCCAGAAGATGGGCGTAGTCTTCAGAACTGATCTTTTCATCTTTTTCTGCTTGCTTTTTTAGCTCTGCCATTGGACGATACTCTCCCTTTGAGACTGACGATTGAAGATTTTTCTGATTCTGGCCACCGCTTCTTCGATTACCTCGGGAGGAGTCGAGGCTCCTCCAGAAAGCCCGATTTTTCGTGCCCCCTTGAGCATCGGCGACGTGATATCGCTTGCGTTTTCGATGAAATATGTATTCGGCTGGATGCGCCGAGAGATTTCGTAAAGTTTATTTGTGTTGGAGCTTTTTTTCCCACCGACGATAAACAGAGTATCAACCTGCCCGGCTAACTCTGAGGTCGATTTCTGCCGGGTCTGGGTCGAATGACAGATAGTGTTATGGACTTCAAGGCAGTCGGTTTTCTCGACCAGCGCAGCCACAATCCGGCCAAACAGGAAGCTGTCCTGGGTGGATTGAGCCAGGACAGCCCTTTTCTTACGGCGGGGAAGCGATTGCACCTGGGCCTCGTTTTCAATGATTCTTCCCTTCCCCCGGGTGCTGTATCCTATAAGCCCCCTTGTTTCCGGATGCTGCCTGTTTCCGACGATGATGACTTCTTTGTTTTCATCGGTCAGACATTCGACCAGCCGCTGGATTTTTTTGACGATGGGGCAGGTCGCGTCCACCACCTTGATTTTCTTCCGCTCGAGCTGCTCGTAGACGCGGGGAGCCACGCCGTGGCTGCGGATGATCACCAGGCCGGTTTTGATGGACCCGGGGCTTTTGACCGAATGAATTCCCTGCTTCTCCAACCGGGCGATAACCTGGGGGTTGTGGATGAGTTCGCCGAGAGTGAAGACTTTCCCCCGCTGGCGATGTCGTGTGTTCTTGGCCAGCTCCAAAGCCCGTTTGACGCCGTAGCAGAGGCCGCAGTTTTTAGCGATGATGATGTCCATGGAGAAAAAAACAGCCCTTAATACTATCCCAGAAAAAAGCTTTTGTCAATAAAGTGGCCGACCATAAGTATCGGTAAAACCTGAACTTAGCAGATATCCGGCGACGGTCTTCTTTGAGGACCGTCCCCGTCGTTTAGCGAGGAGGATGGAGGAAAAAGCCGAGCCCTTTTTCGAGGACTTGGTGAGGCGATGGAACGCTCGTGCAGATCACGCTTTTTTCAGGCTCGAGCGTTTCGAGGCTGGTGAGCAGGGCGTTAATTGCCGCCAGGTGGCGAGCCACTCTGAGGGAGAGGGGGATACCCTCCTCGCCGTAGGGAACGAAAAGCCAGCCAAGCCGAGAAGCCCGGGCGTAGAATTTGTCTTTTCCGTCAACGATCAGAGACGAGGACGGTTTTCCTTTAAGCCGGCCGTGAGAGGCGTTGGGCGTTTCGACAAGGACGGCCTTGATCCCGGCGTGATCCCCCCACTCGCGGTGACTGAGGCCGCGAAGGTTCGCCGGCGAGGCCTCCAAGCGGATGTCAAACCCCTGCGCCTGAACGTCCATCAAAGCTAGGGCCGCTAACTCTGAACTGTTTTCGTGGAAGACGATCGCGTTGATAACTGGATACTCAGGGGCCGACTCGTGGAGGTCGATGCCGAGGTCGATCCTTTCCGCTCTGATAAGCTCCATCATAGCAAAGGCCGTTTTTTCGGTCAGGTATCCTTTGGCTTTTCCCGGATAGCAGCGGTTCAGGTTCCGCGCTTCCATTCCGGAGAGCTTCTGGCCGGTCGGGTTGATGTAGATGGCCGGGTCGGGCCATTGATGAACGGGATTGGTCAGCCGCGAACCCAGGCGGAAGAGCCTCGGCCCCGAGGCCGTCGGCACGGTGAAATGCTGCGGGTTGCCTTCCTGAGGATCGCTGTGGCTGAAGCCGCTTGAGTTGGCCCGGGGAATGATGAAGAGGCTTCCCCGCTCGACGCGGATATTCTCGATGAGAAGGACGGCTGTGACGAACCCGGCCGGCTCATTGGGATGCGTTCCGCCCAGGATGAGCACTCTGCCGCCCTCCTCTTTGCCCCGGAAAATGTACACAGCCGTATCACCGGGAGTGCTCTTGAGGGGAGGAAAATAGGCGCTGAGTGTTTTCTGCTCGGTGAGCCCGGCTCCCGGGAAGAGAGGCTCGGGCTGATGGAGGCTCAGGAAGCTGCGGCCTGAGAAGATGCATACGGCCAGGGTCAAGAGAAAAAAGAAGAGCGCCGAGAGCTTCGTTCCCTTAGCTTCTTTCATGGTTTACTTGATCAAAAAAAGCCGGAGCAGGAAGAGAACAAGGACTAAGACCGTCGAGGCCTGGCTCCAGAAAATTTTCTGGCGAAAAAGATGCCAGACCAAGTGTCCGCTCAAATAGAGGACGATTAGAAGATAGATCGTACGCATGTCTGCCTCTATATGAATTTATCCAAGAACGGCGCCAGGAGGAGCATCCCGATCCCGGCGGCCATCTGAAGAAGCGCCGGCAAAAGGCAGTAGGGGAGGATCTTGAAGAAATTGGGCTCGCCGACAACCTGGGCGGCAAACCTCCCGGAAATCGCCGCCGGCGGCACGAGGTCACCCAGGCCGGTGATCGCAGAGAGGGCCGAAGAGGTGAGGAGAGCGTTCTTGTTGATCAGGGCGAGCATGAATGGAATTCCCAAGATCGAAGCTGAACCGAACGTCGAGACGCCTCCAAAAGCGGGCATGCTCAAGGCGATCCCGAGGTAAAGAAGAAATGAAGGCAGAGATAGGATGGACATGACGGTCCAGCCTCTGGCACCCGTTAGGGTCATGACCTGGATAAACATTCCCACGCCAGCCAGGATGGCCATGATCGGCATCGCCTCCTCGACGGCTTTCTGGGTGACGCGGAAAAAGTTGAACGGCCGTCCGCAGAGAATCCCGACCAAGCTCGAAGCCATAAAGACTCCGGGGATGCCGATATCCGGAACGGCTTTGGGTAAGAGGCCCGGACCAACCAAGAAAAAAGCGAGGACAAAAAAAGGGATGGAGAGCCGGAAGCCGTATTTGGGCCAGAGAGACTGGGGAAGGATGGCAAGCATCTCGAC
>CAZKBY010000031.1:0-19293 GCA_964550915.1 uncultured Eubacteriales bacterium
TGTTTCATGAGCCCAACCTTGCGTTTTTTGGAAATTTATGAATTAATCAGGCTAGGTGGCTGAAAATTTCAGCCTGGAGAGGAAGCGGCGCCTGACGCAATACTTCCCAGGCTTCTTGAGGTGTGAGCGCCGAAACAAAATCAGCAATGACGCTGGGGTGCCCCGACCGGCAGAAAAGACGCAGCTCCTCGGTGTTCCCTGTGGCAATAGCTTCCCGAGGTTCGGGCACGAGAAGGGATATTTTCACGGCTCACCTCCCCTGGACTGCGATGGGCTCGCAGCCGGGAGTAAACCACAAGGTTAAGCGGCCTGAGAGTGATAACGGTTCACGCCGCTGGCTGCTGCAGTCGGCCTTCGCAGCCCAACTGGCCTCAGGCGTAGCTTCAGAAGCTGGCGCACCGGCGATCTGAAGCACCTTGGACCATCAGAATCACTTATGATCGCTAATCCATCAAGCAGAGTTTTTTATACATCTTGACCTTCAGTCCGTCAAGAGAAACCAGCCCCTCATGGCAGCTTCTTTGCTCACCCGGTAGATTTTTTCTCCCAAGAATGGCCCTGGCTATTATACGGCCACGGATTGGGTTCAAGCGGTAGGGTCAACAGGTTCTAAAAAAGGGAAGAGGAAGAATTTTTTGTCGGCTTTTTTTGCCCTGAAGCATCTGGAGTCTCGACAAGTTCACCGATGATTTCATGGCCGAACGCCGGCAGCCGAAAACTCAAAAACGCGAGCCACTTTGATGAAATACATGCTCGATACCAATATCTGCATCGCCCTCACCAAGCGAAAGCCGCCGAAAGCCCTGAAACGCTTCGATCGGCTGTCTGCGGGGGACATCGGAATCTCGACGATTACTCTGGCCGAACTTCGCTATAGAGTTGCCAAAAGCGGGAGCATAGAAAGAAACAGGCAGGCCCTGGAGGAATTTCTGCTTCCCTTAGAAGTCGCCGATTTCGACGAAAGGGCAGCCTCTGCCTAAGGGATGGTCCAGGCGATCTCGAAAGCGCCGGACCGCCGATCAGTCCTCTCGACACGCAGATCGGGCCCCATGCGCAGAGCCTGGCTGCCATCTTAGTCACAGACAATACGGCTGAATTCCGGCGGATCAAAGGGCTCAGGATCGAAAACTGGCTGGATTAAGGCTCCTTCGGTTCAAGGCAAGAACAGAGCAGCCATCAAAATAAAGGCCACTTGGAGAGGCTGCAAAACATGATCTCAGAGATATCAAGCTGAGCTCAAAACAGGGGGACACATTCCAAAATTTTACTTTATCCTCTAATGTGTTAAGCGGTATGTAATAGCCTCCACCACCTCCATTATGGTGACGAGGATGGCAAAGGACCCGAGGATCGCAGCCAATATCACGACGAACGAGCGATCCTTGAACTTAATTAAGGCTACTATCCCGGGAATGAAGGTGGCGAGTCCAGAAATCACCATACACATTCCCACTGTACGGCTAAGTGGAGTCCCTGGTTGCCATCCTGCAACATTCATGCCAAGGACAAGCGCTATAAGAGAAACAAGAAAAAGCACTAACTATCCGCCCGCCCATTTTCCGACTTTTGTTTTTGGCAGAATTTTCCCCTCCTAATATTGATGAAAATTAAATTTTGGGCTGGAGTGGCCAAGTGAGTCTCTCCCGTTCCCTCACAGGTAGAAATCTCGGCTCCAAGAAATGTCAAGGAAAATAATGACAAGCTGACTTTCGCTTTTCGATCTTTTCGCTTAATATTCAACTCAACCGAAAGTGTTTCTTTTTGAACCTTAGGGCGACGTTGACCAGGATGATGAGCACGGGGACTTCAAGCAAAGGTCCGATGACCGTAGCGAAAGCCTGACTGGAAGTGATACCGAAGATGGCCACAGCCACAGCAATAGCCAGCTCAAAGTCGTTGCTCGCCGCTGTAAAGGAGACGGCAGTAGTCTGAGGATAGCCGGCGCCCATTTTCCTGGCGGCAAAGAACGCCGCAAACCACATGAAAAAGAAATAAATGACGAGAGGTCCCGCGATTCGGACGACGTCCAGCGGCTGGGTAATGATGTATTCCCCCTTGAGCGAGAACATGACCACGATAGTAAAGAGCAGAGCAACGAGCGTAATAGGGCTGATCTTGGGAGCGAAGACCGTCTCGAACCAGGCTTTGCCTTTGGCTTTCAGCAAAGTAAATCTGGTGATGACTCCGGCCAGGAACGGGATGCCGAGATAGATGAAAACTGTCTTGGCCGCTTCGAATACAGAAATCCTGACATCAATTCCCTTGGCGAGGCCGAGTGCATTGAGAAAAACGGTGATAAAAACATAAATGTAGACAGCGTAAAAGAGGACCTGGAAGATTGCGTTGAAGGCGACCAGCCCAACGGCAAGCTCCCTATCTCCGCCTGCCAGTTCATTCCAGACAATGACCATGGCGATGCATCGGGCCAGACCGACAAGGATGACGCCGATCATGTATTCGGGGTGGTGGCGAAGAAAAAGAATCGCCAGCCCGAACATGACCAGCGGCCCAATGATCCAGTTCATGATAAGGGAGAAGGCCAGAAGTTTTTTGTATTGGAAAACCCTTCCCATCTCTTCATATTTCACCTTGGTTAGCGGTGGGTACATCATTAAAATGAGCCCGACGGCGATCGGGATCGAAGTCGTCCCTACTTGTAAACCAGCGATAAATCGGCTTACTGCGGGCGCGATATACCCGAGAAGAATCCCGAACCCCATGGCCAGGAATATCCAGAACGTCAAAAAGCGGTCGAGCGATGCCAGCCGCGCAGGTTTCGCTTCAGACATCAGATGCCTCCTTTACAAATTCTAACTCAGCTTTTTAATTTTTTATAAAAAGCTCCCAGACGCAATCGATAAGTCTCGTCTATTTTTATTTCATTGGAAAACAAAATAGGCGCCGACCAGAAGGATGATGACACCGGCAATTTTCTGGAGAACGAGGTTGGTCCTACGAAGATCCTTTGATTCGATCAATTTCTTGGCCGCGCCCATGGACGTGCCGGCGACCAGGATGAGCAACGAATGCCCCAGGGCATAAATAAAAAGCAGAAGACCCCCATAGAGGATATTCCCCTTACTGGCGATGAATGCCAGGAGGACGGCTAAAATGGGCACCGCGCAGGGAGTCGAGACAGCTCCGAAGAGAAGCCCCAACAGGAATGCCCCTAAGCCTTGTGTCTTCTCGACGCTCAAAGCCTTCGGAACGGGGAAATTGATCTTGAGAAGGCCTAATAAATGAACACCCATCACCAGACAGACGGCAGCCACTGCGTATTTCCAAAAAGCCCCGATATCACCGAACATCCTGCCCATCAGGGCGGAGACAAACCCCAAGATGGTGAAGGTTATGGATAAGCCCAGGATGAATTGGAGTGAAAAAAGGAATGATTTTCTTAGATTGACAGACCCTTTCTGCCCGGCGACAAAACTGATCATCAGCGGAACCATGGCCAGAACGCAGGGATTGGAAGCCGTCACAATTCCCCCGATAAAAACCGCCACCATAGCCAGCCAGGGATTGTTCTGGATGAGTTGCTGGATATCGCCGAAAACACTTTCCATTGTCTGAACCGCTTAAAGGATTCCCTTTTCTTTGAGCATTTGCAGGATTTCCTCCTCGGGGAAATACCCGACATGCCGGAAGATCTCTTTGCCGCCCTGATCAATGAAAACCTGGGTCGGAATGAGCTGAATCCCATATTTTCGGGCCGGCCGGGGATCCTTCCATACGTCGTAAAACACGACCCGGACTTTCCGTGCATATTCTTTTGCGATTTCCTTCATGAGGGGCTGCATGGCCCGGCAGGGAATGCACCGGTCCGCCCCGAGCTCGATGAAGGTTACCTTATGCTTTGAGAAATCCAGGTCAAGATCAAAAGTGACAAGGATCTCCCCTGCCTCGCCCGCTCGATCATTTGCGGACTTGCTTGTCTCGCCCTTCATGGTTTTCATTGAGGCCATGTTCTCTTGTTGGCCTTCGCTCCGGCTCTGGCAGGATTGACCTGCGATGAGAAGCATTGACAGCACAGCCAGTAAAAGTCCAAGTTGAACGCAATTAAGAGGTTTCAGTCTTTTCATAAAAATTTCTCCCCTTCAAAATGGCATTAAGAAAAAAACTAATAACAATGATGCTCGGCAGGGTAAGCACCAACCTCAGGCCGGCAAAATTGGGACCTAGGAACTTGATTTCAAAAAGAATCATGGGAATTTTTATCGACGCCCAGACGCAAAGAAAAATCGCCATGTTGAATAGACTTGCCCCTTTCTCTAAAAGCGATACGCCGAGAGGAAAGGCCGCATAAAGGGGTCCCATGGCTGCGGTTCCGACGAAGATGGCCATCAGAATTCCTTTCAGGCCTGAGGAACCTCCCATCGCTTTCTCCACCGCCTTTCGGGGAACCCAGACCTGAAAAAGCCCAATAAGGATGAGGATCGGAGGCAGCACGGAAAGCATCTCCAGAAGATAAGTTTTGGAATTGAGGAGGACTGAAGAGGCTTTTGGGCGATCGAAAATGGAGACGATGATTGTGGCCAAGCCCAGGAGCAAGAGCAAGTTTCTCGAAGAAAAAATCTTCTTCATGCGAGTATGGCTCCCATGATCAGGGCGATGATGAGGGCGAAAATAAAGCTGAGGAGGTTTCTCCAGAAAGTGAATTTCTTTCCAAAAAATTTCATCTCAAGGGGCGCCGTGATCACTCCGACCATCACCAGGGTAGTCACAAAGGCGGCGATAGCACTCACACTCGCCCCCTGCCTAAGTATTGATCCGGCCAGAGGAAAAGCAATAAATGCCTGAATCAGCACAATCGACCCGAAGAGGGCGGCAAGAACGACTCCATGCCATCCTGAATTCTGGCCGACCGCTCGGGAAATAAGGGGGGGCGAAAGAAAAGTCAGAAGGAAGCCAATCGCCCAAAGTGTGGCCAGAACCGGCAGGCCCATGGAACGAAAGAAGTTCCAGGCAACCAGGAGAGAACTGGCTGTTTTTTCTCTACTCTTGACTAAAGAAAGCGCCAGCGCCAAACCTGCCAGAATCCAGATTGATAGAACGAACATAATCCTACTCCTCCTCTTCTCCCTCAACGATGATTTTCCCTTCTCCTTCCAGGACGACGAATATGACATCATGGTCCATCCGGCAGGGCGGAATTTGTTGTCCTGACTCTAACCCCATAAGAGGAAATAGACTTCTCGAACAGTTTTTTCGAGGTCAACGATGCCGACATCGCCGTCGCCAACTTTAACTATTCTGACATTCGACGGCAACATCGAACAGGTGCATTTCATCGGCTTCTCTTCCCCCTTAGGATTCTCCCTTGATCCATTCTTTGATCTCATCAACGGACGGGATGCGGCCGTAGCATTTCACTTTGCCGTTAATCACCAGAGCGGGTGCGCCGATAATTCTGTACTCGACGATTTTTTTGAAATCCGTGATCTTTTGCACGTCGGCTCCCATATTGAGCTCGGCCAGAGCATTGATTGTTCTCTTCTCCACTTCATGGCAGCGGGGGCATCCCGGCCCTAAAATCCTGATTTCCATATCCTTAACCTCCCATTTTTGATTTAAAAAACAAAATTCGAGCTAAACCAACCTACGACTGTGCCTAAAAGGATGACCGTGACGATATAAACAGCTGCCTTTTTCAGGCCAAAAA
Source organism: uncultured Eubacteriales bacterium (assembly GCA_964550915.1). Taxonomy (GTDB): domain Bacteria; phylum Acidobacteriota; class Aminicenantia; order Aminicenantales; family UBA8522; genus JARYMI01. The sequence continues at coordinate 5,663 of CAZKBY010000031.1, forward strand.
CTCTCGTGATGGCCAGCATGCTGGGAAGGCTCATCCCCGGCCCAGTGAGAAGGAGGGCTAAGGCTGGGCCTTTACCCATTCCTAACTTTAAAAGAGTATCGACAAAGGGAGCCTCCGTCATGGTCGCAAAATAGCTGATGGCTCCGATGAGCGTCGCCAGAAAAGAGGGGAGAACCCCCCTTCCTGCGAGCCAGTTCTGGATGAAACTTTGCGGCAAAATTTTGCCTATGATTCCGACAATAAAAACCCCGATTAAAAGGAGAGGGAAGATAATTTTTACAAACCACCATGTTTCTGTGAGCCAACCTCTAATTTCTTCCCTGGATTTGGCATAAATGGCGAACCCAACGACGAGAAGAGTCGCCGCCGCCCAGACATAAATTTTATGAAGATAAGGGCCTTTTCTTATCAAATAATTTGGCGCTAAGAGTGAAGCAAGAATGAGAAGGAGCAAAACGATGTCGTTCCGCTTTATGATTCTCTTGGTTTCGGTCTCAATCTGGAACTCGCGGCCCCTCTCTTCCTTGACAAAAAAGGTGCTCATGATGCTTCCGACCACAAAGGCCATTAGCAAAGCCGCGATAATCCTTAGGAGAGCCATGCTATAGCCCAGAATGGCTCCCGTATACATCAAGGCTAAAATATTTGCCGCCGGGGCAACCCAAAGGATGATAAAGGCTGAGCCAACGCCCGCTCCCTGATAATACAACCCGCTGGCCACAGGAATTACCGTGCAGGAACAAACAGCGACAAAAAAACTGCTGACCGCGGCTAAAAGAAAAGAAAAGAGACGATTCGCGGCTGCGCCCAGATACCGGATAATCGCTTCTTTGGAAATAAAGCTGACCATGGCGCCGGCCAATAGAAAAGCCGGAATAAGACAGGTTAAAACATGGAGGGCGATGTATTCATTCAGAGCAATAAAGCCTCCTGTGATAATCTCCCAGATCATTCTTGTTTCTCCCTTCCTGAGTACACGTCTTTATTTGTTCGAATCCCTCGAATCCTGACTATAGGAATTTTCTCCCTCATGGAGGGAGAGAGTTCGGTGCTATGCTTGATCGCTTCAACAACCGGATTCTTCCTGACTTCCTCTGAAACTGAATAGACGATCCATCTGCCATCATGCTTGGCCTCAACCAAACCATAAAACCTTAAAATGCGCAGTTGGTGGGAGAGGCGAGATTGCTCCATGTTCAGGATCTCCTGCAGCTCACACACGCAAAAGTCCCCGTCCAAGAGAACCAGAAACAGCCGGAGACGGTTTTCATTGGCCAGACCGCTTAAAATATCGATTGTTTCTATCATCATCTTAACCATGAATATATGATAATATATTCATATTTCAACATACATGAACACTCCTTTTTCGTCAATGGATTTTGATAAAATTTTTAAATCGTTCCGACATCCAGGAGATAAGTCAAAAAGAGCAAAAGCTTTTTGCCTCTCAGGTGTATATAATATAAACCATGTTTTTTCGTCGCCAGTTTTTTCGGGCTGAATTGAGGCCTCTCTTTTAAGCGCATGCCGGAAGACCAAGAGCTTATCCGAAGAATCGCCCGGAAAGACCACCTGGCTTTCCAGATACTCGTCAATCGGTTTCAAGCGTTAGTGCTAAGAACCTGCCGTAGCTTGCTTGAGGACCGCGAGAATGTCGAGGACATCGCCCAGGAAGTCTTTTTCCAGGTTTATAAGTCAGCTTCGAAATTCCGCCACGACTCAAGCGTTTCAACCTGGATCCGCCGGATCGCCATTAACCGCTGTCTGAATTTCAACCGCGATAACCGGAAGTTCCGCTGGCTGGGCCGGCTCGATCAAGCTCCAGAAAATGAAGCCCGCTGGAGGGACGCTTTCCGGCCCTCAAATGAGAACGATCCCGAGTCGGCGCTCAGGGAGGTCGAACGGAAACAGCTCATCCGGGAGGCAATCGCCTCCCTCCCAGAAAAGCAGAGGGCTATGCTCATCTTGAACAAGCTCGAAGGCCTGTCCTATCAAGAGATCGCCGAGGTTCTGGCGACGTCGCTTTCGGCCGTGGAGGCCTGTCTCCACCGGGCCAGGGTGAATCTCCAGAAAAGGCTGGCTTCTCGCTTAAAAAAAATCTAAGGAAAATTGTTAGAGGCCGCAAGTTTTTATGCCGCTGGCGTGTCTTTTAATAAGGAACAGGAGCAATAAAGATCTTGAATAGAAAAAAAGCCTGCCGCGTGGTCGAGAGAAACCTGGTCGACCTGGCTGAAAATCATCTCGAAAAGGAGATATTTCTCGAAATCGAGGAGCACCTGCAACTCTGCGAGCGCTGCGCCCGCCTCTCCCGGAACTTTACTTGCGCCTGGCAAAATATCTTCACCCAGGAGGAACTGACCCTCTCCTCTGTTTCTCTGGCCAATTTAATGAAAAAAGTGGTCGCCTACGATGATCATCCTACCCGCTGGCCGGAGATTTTTATTTTTGTCAGGCGGTTTCTCCGGCCGGCCGTTGCCTCCCTCCTGTTGCTGGCCGGAATTCTCGCCGGGCATGAACTGGGAAAGATCTCCCGAGATGGAACCCGACCCGAGGACTCTTTCGCTGGCCGTCTCCTCCAGAACTTCGAGGATATTTCCCCGGGCTCGGTAGCTGATTTTTATGTCGGCCGGCAAATTGTGGAGAAAGAGAAAAAAAATGAAAAATAAAATCCTCGCCTCCGGGCTTGTCCTGGCAGTCGTTATCAACATTTCTGCTCTGGTCACCTTCGCCTACCACCGCTGGCTCCGGCCGCAAGTGAAGGACGCTGCGTCGAGCCCTGCTTTCGAGGAGCACCTCTGCCTGAGCGGCGAGCAAAAAACTTGTTTCAAAGACCTCATGGCCTCGTATCATGCTGAGGTTAAAGAGATTCAGAGTCAGCTCCAGGAAAAAAGAAAGTTCCTCGTCGAAGAAATGAAAAAAGAGACGCTCGATCGAGCATCCATCGATAAGCTCATCGAGGAGATCAGCCGGTTGCAGGCGGAAATCCAGAAAAAGGCGATTATCCATCTCTTCCAGGAAAAGAAACTCCTGACTCCCGAGCAAAAGGGGCGATATCTCAAGATGCTTGAAAATCATGTCTGCCCGGGAGAACACGGGCAGGATTCAGCCACGGATAAACATCAGGATTGCCTGAATTCCCACTAAGGAGGTCTTAATGAAATTCACCAAACAAACGCTGGCGACTCTTGTCGGAGTTGCCCTCATCTTCACCTTCCCTCTCTTAGCCCAGAAAGAAGGGATGGGGTCCTGCGAGAAGGCCTGCAGCATCCCCAACCTGACGCCCGAGCAAACGGCCAAAATCCAGAAAATTGCGCTCGAGCATCAAAAAGCGCTCCTCAGCCTCCAGACAGCGCTGAAAACAAAGCAGTTAGAGTTTCGCCAACTGATGATGGAAGGCGCTGACCAGAAGAAACTCGAGGCCAAGATCGACGAGCTGGCCAAAGCCAGAGCGGACATCCAGAAGAAATGCCTGGCCCATCGGACCGAAATCCGCGGCCTGCTCACGGATGAGCAGAAGAAAGCCTTCGACCAGGAATGCGGGGGCATGGGTTGCGGCGCGGGGTTCGATCACGGTCACGGCAAGGGCGGGGGCAGCTGTGGAAGCGGCGGCTGCGGCAGCCACAAAATGGGCCAGATGGCGAAGCACCGCTGCGATCAAGAGGGCTCTCAGCCCGCAAAAGAGTGTATGAAAAAATAGCCCTCGGACACCCTTTGTTGACCTTGATATTTCTCTGATTTTATTAGGGCGGTTTTACTATGCCAGCATAGGAGAAGCCGTCCGAAAGCTGTATGACACAACCGAGCTGGCCGACGAAATTATACCCTCTGGCCGCCGCCGAGAAGGTCTCGACACTCGGATTTGAGCTTAAGCAACAGGCGCAAGTTTCTCCGGAAAATCGGCACACTCTCGCTCAAGGCCAGAGTCCCGAACTTGACCTGAATGCTCTTGGCAATATCTCCGTCCCCGAAGTCCCCGTCTTCCAGCAGGGATAGAGTCTCATCCTTGGTGAACGAGACCTCGGCGTTTTCTCTTTTTAAGAGCCCTTTGTTGGCCGGACACACGTCCTGACACTTCAGACAGCCGATCAGACAATCGGGTGATGGCGGAACTGCATCCGAAGGAATTGGATTAGCCGATTCCGAGCACAGCGTGTAACATTTCTCTGCGTGAATCAAAAAACGGTCCTCGGCGATCGCTCCCCTGGGGCATGCCTTGAGGCAAGCCTGGCAGGAAGAGCACGACCCGAGCTTTCGCTCGAGTTGAATGTTTTCGGCAGTCGTTCCAAGAGAGACGTCGGTGACATAGCCGGCGAGCTGGAAATAACTGCCAAACTCAGGGATATAAGTAATGTTGTTTCTGCCGTAGGAGGCCTGCCCCAGACAAACTGCCAATGACTTGAGAGGAGCCTGGACGGTTTCAACATGTCCGTCCCGGCCGAAGGCAGCAATTTCCAGGTCTTGCCTGACACTCTCAAACAGGCCGCGGTAACGAACATACGTTGGCGGCAGGACTGTCTCAACAGGCCCGGCCTCAAGCTCAAATTTCAAGATATGAGCCGGGCGCGGCACAGCCACGACGACGATGGATTCAGGCTGCCGTATCGAGACCCTTTCAAGATACCTGAAAACACCCAGGTTCTCTTCAAAAAAGCCCGGCGCGAACTCTCCCTTTTCCCTCCGCTCAGTTAATTTTTCCTGCACGGTTTCTAAGACGCTGACCCCGGCGAAACCCACTTTGTAGCCTCTCTGGCGAGCCCATTCGATTAACGTCTCCGATATCATCACTCAAAACCTCCTCAAGAGCGTCTTGGCGCTGTAATTAGCTAAATAATTGTTGCCAGTTACAGTTGAAAAATACTATGTTTTTGTGTAATTGTCAATAGTAGAATAGATAATTACCATGGATGAGACCATCTGGACAGATTTGCTGAACAGCGACTGGCGAGACTACCGGGGGACGGGAAAGCGCGAGGACCGTCTTGAGAATTCTGACTGGCTCCGCCGGTATCTCAAACGCTGGAATCTTTCTCTTCCGGGAGTACGGGAAGAAGAATTAAGAAAATCCCTGCGCTCGCTGCGGACCCTACTTCGTCAGATCACCGAACAGGTGGCGGCGGAAAAAACGATCAGCCCGGAGCTTCTGGTCAGCCTCAACCGTTATTTCGACCGGGCTCCTCTTACCAAACGTCTGGCTTACGAAAATAAACGGCCTCACTTAATGCTCGTCACGGCAGCCGGGCGGCTTGAGTCGGCACTTGGCAGCATCGCCGGCGCATTCGCCGAGGCTCTGACGAGCGATGACCCGACGCGCCTGAAAATCTGCCAGAACAAGGATTGCGGCTGGGTGTTCTACGACAGGAGCAAAAACCGCAGCCGCAAATGGTGCGAACAGGCGACCTGTGCCAACCTGATGAAAGTCCGCCGTTTCCGCCAGAGACACCGTAACAAAGGGTGAGAGAAAATCACCCGAAAAATCCCCTCAGAAGGCTATTTGCCTCTTTATTTAGTGAAAGTTACAATTTTTACAAGAACAAAAACAAGTGAATTTTGTTGATGTGCAGGAGGCGTTGGATGAAAAGCCATCGGTTGTTTTTCCTTTTTTTGACTTTAACAGTTGTCCTTTCGTGCCTGGCCACTGAGCCCGGGAATCTTCTGGCCGCAAAACCTTCCGGCCAGGCTGTGGCTTTAGCTAGCGGGAATGCCAGTATCGATGTCGGCCCAGTGACGCTCACGACCTACAGCCCTGTGGTCATCCCGGGCATTGAGTACACGACAAACGTCTATTTTACAGCTCGAAATAACGGCAGCCAGAGGGTTACGCTTGTTTTCACGTCGCTTCAAGAAATAGCCGAAAACAACAAGGACTGGATGATCCATTTCTTCGCTTTTTTCCCCGTGGACCCCGAGGGGATCGGATTGAATCCCGGACAAGAGGCAACCCTGGAGTTCTTGCTTACCAACGAGGGAGAGGCAAACGTCACTCTGCCGTTCCGATTCAAAATAAAAGAGACCGGGGAGCAGGCAACATTTTACCTCAATGTTAAGTCCTCGAAAAGCCCCTCTTTTCGCGACCTGCCACTTAATGCCACCGTCAAGGGGCGGATAACCACTGGCGCGAACCAGGCCATGGCCAATACAGATGTCAGGCTCTATTCATATAACGGTCGGGATAGTTTAAACGCAACCACTGATTCCCAGGGCAACTACAGCATAACCTGTCCGGCCATGGAAGAAATAGAAGCTGTCTTTGCTTCAAGGCCCCTCCCGTATCACACCTTAGGCTACTTTGTCCTTGTTGACAAGGAAGGCTACTCTCTCGGCTATAAAGGGGATATTAAACCATCCAGAGGAGGGAATGTAACGGCGGACCTTTCGATTGAGCGGGTCAATCTTCGCTCTTACCAAAAAATCGGAGAGCTGAAAACGGAAACTCCCCATGGATACTGGTGGCTGTATCCCAACGCGGATTTTACAAGGTTTGCTGCGGTTCAGGGCCGCCATCCCGCTTCTCTCAATGTCCCCGGACATATACTGATGACAGATCTGTCGGGCACTGAGCTGTGGAGACACGTCACGGACGATGAATGCTGGGGGGTTGATTTCCACACAAACGGCCTTATTTCGGCCGGAAGTCACGACGGCACCGTGTACATGGTCAACTCATCAGGTAATCCTCTCTGGACAGTCAGCGCAGGCTTGATGGTACGAGAGGTCGAATTCAGCCCGGATGGAAACTATCTTTTCACGGGTCCTTACGGCGGCTATGACTCCGCTCTCGTCACGGCAGGAACGGGGGGCATTGTCTGGGGGCAGAATGTAGGTCAGTGGCTTCGCCACAGCCGCTTCAGCCCGGATGGGAAGCGGATCATCGCCGGGTTTTCCGGCGGCCGGCTCGACATGATGACCGATACCGGCGCCCTTCTCTGGACCGCTTACATCGGCGAGTTCCCGATGGTCCTCGAGATCGATCAAGAATACAATATTTATGCCGGCGGGAAAAACCGGGAAATTTTCTCTTATGACGCGAGCGGCAACCTGCGCTGGCGAAGGCGGATAGCCAATCATTCCCCGTCAGACGGCTCAGTCCACATCTGTGATGATGGAAGCTACATAGCTTTCGGGACGGTAGGCGCTCACGCAATCGCCATAAGCAAGAACGGTGATGTTTTGTGGCAACGGCCGCTGCCCGGCAATCTTCAGGGACACAATGCTTTTAACATGACTCCGGATGGAAACTGGATCTTAGTCGGGACGGCCGGTGAGGTTGGACAAAGCGGCAGCCTTGTCCTCATGGACAAAAACGGGAGCAAATTATGGAGCCATGAGTCTCAGGACCGCCGGGATACGGGAGAAATCAGCTATCCTTATGAATACGACCATAACCACAGGGGAGCCATTACCGTCGCCGTATCAGATGATGCGAAATATTTAGTTGCCGGGTATGGGGACAGCACCATCCGCATTTTCAAGCTTGATCCTGCCCCGGCCGGACTCACGGCAACCGCAGTCTCGAGCAATCAGATTAATTTGAGCTGGAGTGATAATTCTGACGATGAGATTGGTTTTAAGATCGAGAGAAAGAAGGGCGAAACAGAAGCGTTTTCTCAAATTGCAACCGTCGGGGCCAACGTCACAACGTATAACGATACCGGCCTGGCAGCGAGCACAACCTATTCTTACAGGGTGAGAGCTTATAGCGAGGCAGGAGATTCCAGCTATTCCAATACTGCCCAGGCAACAACCTCATCGAGCAGCAGCGGCGGAAATTCAGGAGGAACCACGGGAGGGAGCACCGGCGGAAGCAAGGGCGGCGGCTGTGCCATCGCAACTGCCTGTTTCGGGACGCCCATGGCCGAGGAAGTGAAAATCCTCTGCGCCTTCAGGGATAAATACCTTCTTCCCTACCCCGCGGGACGTGCCTTTGTGAATGTTTATTACAGGATAAGCCCTGGCCTGGCCGACTTCATCCGGGATAAAGAGCTTCTCAAGGCCATCGGTCGACAGTGTCTCAGGCCAATAATCCGGACAATTAGCAAGATCATGAACTGACTGTCACCTACGTCCTTCCTTCCTCCAGGGCCCGGGCAAAGGCGGGCCAGAACGGGTCAACGCGGGGGTGCTCGAGCGGCCGCTCTTTCCCCTGTTCGACGAGCACAATCCCCTTGCTTTCGGGGATGACCTCGCCGACAACCGAGGCCGGGATTTTTTTCCGGGCGAGCCTCTTCAGGAGCAGGTCGACTTTTTTCTCCTTGCAGGTGATGATAAGTGTCCCCTCGGAAATAGAGGAATAGGGATCCATCCCGAACCGGTCGCAGATTTTCTCGACCTCGTCCAGGATGATGATTTTTTCTTTCTCCACCCTCATGCCCACGCCCGAGGCCTTGGCCACTTCGTAAAGGCCTCCCCAGACGCCGCACTCCGTGGCGTCGTGCATGGCCGTCACGCCGTCCTGGCGCGTCCCGACCGAAGCGGCCGTAAGCGCGTCCTCGACGACAGACATCTGGTAGAAGATCTTTTCCGCCCGCCGGCTGAATTCCTGGCCGAAATGCTCGGCAATTCTGTCCTTGAAGGCAAGCGCGAAGATTCCGGTCGCCTCGATGGCCGCCCCTTTCGTGATGACGATGAGGTCGCCGCACCTGGCCATCTGGGGAGTGACGTAGCGCGACTTCTCGCCGACGCTGATCACCGTGGCTCCGCCCACCATCGGATAATTGCAGCCCGTGTAGCGAGCCGTGTGCCCGCAGACGATGGCCACGCCCAGCTTCTTGCACTCCGAGTCGATCGTTTTCCAAACGACATCGAGCTGGTCTTTGGTCATGCCTAACGGCAGGTTAAGGTCAATCGAAAGGTAGGACGGACGGAGGGCCGAGGTGACTGCGTCCGAACAGAGGATGTGGATGGCGAACCAGGCCGCCCTCTCGAAACCGTACTCAGGGACGATAAAGACCGGGTCGGTCGTCATGGCCATGACCTTGCCGCCGCCGATATCGACGATCCCGATATCGACGCCGTGCTTGGGGCCAACCAGGACAGACTTCTTGCGTTTTCCCAGGCGGGGGAAAATGAGCTCGTCAAAAATCTCGGCCGAGATTTTTCCGATTTCCGGAAGCTCGTTAGTCATCTTCTCCTCTCCTATTCGTGAGCCATCAAAATTCCTCTCCGGAATTGGGGAGCTTTTATTTTAGCCAATTTGCTCCCCAAATCAACTCCACAGCGGCTCTATGAAAAAAAGTGGGGCTACGGCTGAGATCAGGATCATCCGCCACGAGCCGTTGCGACCATTGAAGGTTTAGCCTTCCCGACTGGCTTGGCGAGGGAACCGTACGGCCCGAAACGCCCCAAGACTTTTTTTGAATCGCATTAACCACCCCTTCCCCTCCTAGGCAATTAGGAGTGGCCAAAAAGGCTGGCGTTTCGGCAAAGGTCGGAGGCGAGGATGTCTGAGCCCAGAAAGATCTAGCGCAGAGAGGAAGGGATGGAAAGTGTCAGGGGGAAGGTAGACTTGATAGAGTGGCGAGTTCCGCAGCCACCGAGCCAAGCTTTGAGGTTCGGCGTTAAAAACCTGAACGGGAGCGAGGCGCGTGGCGGATGATCTTCTCATCGTGCTTTGCTTACCTCACTTTTCGTCACAGAGCCCCCCACAGCCCCACCGACGGCGGCGCCGTTGAAATTTGCCAGCCCGGCGCTTAGAATAGAATCCTGGCATAGAAATACGGGCCTGGCGAAAGAACGATCGGCAAGCAAGCCTCGCCAGCGCCGCCGACAAGGGAGAAAAGACCATGATCATCGCCGAGTTTTCAATTTTTCCGACAAGCGAGGGCGCCTCTGTCAGCCGTTTCGTCAGGGAAGCCATCCGGACAATAGAGGCTTCAGGCCTCCACAGCCAGACGGGAGGGATGTCGACGACCATCGAAGCAGCGGACCTGGATAGCCTTTTCCAGGTCATCAAAGAGGCCCACGCCGCCGTCCTCAAGCTGGGAGCAAAGAGGATCCACATTGACCTTCGGGTCGATCATCGGTTGGACAAAGAGGCCACCATCACTTCCAAGCTCAAGGCCGTAGGGAAAGAATAACAGGCCAGGCCTATCCCTTTCGCCCGGCCCTGAACGATACCTTATATCCTCCGAATTCGCGGCTAAACTCAGGCATAAGTCAAAGCATCTCAAAATATACGATCTTTATGATGGGTGTTGCTCTGCGGCTGATTCTCCTGTATACTGCCTATTAAGTATATTTATCGAAACGATAGAATATATAGTTATTATAAAGGAAAAATCCCATGCCCGAGGCCAAGGATTTTTCGGAAAACGCCCTGAAGATCCTCAGGGCCCGCTATTTCATGCGCAACGAAAAAGGCGAGTTTCTCGACAAAGAGCCGGCCGATCTTTTCTGGCGCGTCGCTCGGTTTGTCGCTTCAGCCGAAAAAACGAAAAAAGACGAGATGAGCTGGGGTCGGAAGTTCTTCGAGGCCATGATGGCCCGGGATTTCCTGCCCAACAGCCCAACCCTGACCGGCGCCGGGCGGGATATGTGCCTGAGCGCCTGCTTTGTCCTGCCCATCGAGGACTCGCTCGATTCGATCTTCGAAACGGTCAAGAACGCCGCCCTGGTGCACAAGGAAGGTGGCGGGACGGGCTTCGACTTCAGCCAGCTCCGTCCCAAAGGGAGCTTCGTCCGCAAGACCCAGGGCATTGCCTCGGGTCCCGTGTCTTTTCTCAGGGTCATCGATGCGGCCACCGAGGCTGTCAAGCAGGGAGGCACGCGCCGCGGCGCCAACATGGGTATCCTCCGCGTTGACCATCCCGACATCGAGGAATTCATCCGCATGAAAATAGACGGCCGGAGCGTCAACAACTTCAACATTTCGGTGGCCGCGACCGACGCTTTCATGGAAGCCGTAAAGAACGACGCCGCTTACGATATTTTCGATCCCTACCACCAAGCTGTGGTGGGCCAAAAAAAGGCTCGCCAGATATTTGATATGACCCTCGAATCGGCCTGGGCCGTGGGCGATCCCGGGCTGATCTTCATCGACCGCATCAACAAACACAACCCCACCCGCGGTCTTGGGCCAATCAGGGCCACCAATCCCTGCGGCGAGCAGCCGCTCCACGAGTACGAATCCTGCAACCTCGGGTCGATCAACCTCAGCCGCTTTTACAGCCCCCAGAAAAAAGACCGGTTCGACTGGGAACGGTTCGGCCAAGTCATCAGCCTGGCCGTCCGTTTTCTCGACGATGTCATCGACGTGAATAAGTACCCTTTCGCCGAGATCGAAAACATGACCAAAGCCAACCGCCGCATCGGTCTGGGCGTTATGGGCTGGGCAGATTTACTCCTGCTGATGAAAATAAAGTACGATTCAGCAGCCGCAACCCGGCTGGCCGAAAAAATCATGTCGTTCATGCGCCGCCAGGCCATGGCCGAATCCTCCCGGCTGGCCGAGGAACGGGGCAGTTTTCCCAACATCGGAAAGTCCGTTTTCAGGGGAAAGAAGGTGCGCAACGCCACGACCCTGACCATCGCCCCGACCGGCACCATCTCCCGCATCGCCGGCTGCTCCTCGTCGATCGAGCCGATTTTTGCTTTTGAATTCACCTCGAAAATTATCGACGGCGAGATCAAGGATGTCCATCCGCTCTACGAGGAATGGAAAAACAAGCACGGCAGCGAGCCACTCCCGGATTATTTCCGTACAGCTCATGATATTCCGCCGGAATGGCATGTCCGGATGCAGGCCGCTTTCCAGAAGCACGTGGATAACTCGGTGTCCAAGACAATCAACTTCCCCAATAAAGCGACGGCCAAGGATGTCGAAGCAGCGTACCTGTTAGCTTATGAACTCGAAACCAAAGGGATCACGATCTACCGCGACGGAAGCCGGGCAGAGCAGGTCCTCTACAAAGCGTCGCCCGAAGCCAAGCTCTATCCCAAGGGGCGGCCGATCTCTTTGCCCTCTGTTACCGATAAGATCAAGACCGGTTTCGGCAACCTCTACGTGACCATTTCTTATTACAACCAGAAACCTTTCGAGGTTTTCACGAGCATCGGCAAGAGCGGCTATACGACTATGGCCGACGCGGAAGCTCTGGGAAGGCTGATTTCGCTGGCCCTCCGCAGCGGCGTTGACGCCAAGGAAGTCATCAGTCAGCTCAAGGGAATCGGCGGGTCAGAGCCGATTTTCACTGAGGGCGGCCTCGTCCAGTCCATCCCCGACGCTATCGCCAAGATCCTGGAGAGACACATCGGCCAGGTTCAGAACAACGCCAAGGACGTCTTCCAGACGATCTGCAAGGTCTGCGGGGCTACGCTCCCGGACGAGAAATGCCCGGTCTGCCCCAACTGCGGCTGGAACCGCTGCTCCTGAATTCGGGGGACGCTGAATTCGGGGGACGCCATACGTAATACACTTAATAGGTATTTCTTCCCATCTGGAGACGAGAGAGTCAGTCATGGTGACCCTCAAGTTTCCCATCACAACTTGTACCCTATCTTTCTCAGGAATTGCTTCCTGAACTCGATATCTTCCTCCCCCTCGATCCCCCTCGTTTTCAGGCCGTCGATGACCCCTAAAATGCCCCGGCCTGTATCAGTCTCAGCGACGATCACTTCGACCGGGTTGGCCGTGGCGCAGAAAATGCCGCAGACCTCTTGAACATTCTTGATGGCGTTGAGGATGTTGATGGGAAAGCCATTCTCCATGAAAATGATGAAGCTGTGTCCGGCCGCAATCGCCAGAGCATTCTTCCTGGCCAGTTCGATAAGTCTCTCCTCGTTTCCCGAATAGCGAACGAGCGACGGTCCTGAGGATTCGCAGAAGGCCAGGCCGAATTTAAGCTGGGGCGCCGTCGTTACAACAGCCTCGTGGATATCCTCGACCGTCTTGATGAAATGGGACTGGCCAAGGATGAAATTCATCTCGTCTGGCTTGTCGATCTTGATGACCCTAATTTCCATGCTTATCCTCCTTAAGCCTATAATTATAACAATTCTTCGGGGAATCTTCTCGGCTCTTAGAGAAGCAAGGTTTGTCGATAGAATTGCCCGACGGGTTCTGTCGTGGTTTACCTCCAGTGACCTCTCATCGACTAAATAGGTGCCGCCCAGAAAAGGCAGGTGACGAGCTTTTCTCCTTGACAAGGCTTCGGAACATACGGCAATATAAGGGCCGGAGTTGAGCATGAAAATTCAATCAAAGAATTGCTTGTTTTTATTCGGGACAATCGTGTTTCTCCTCTTTCTGGCCGTCTCTGCGGAGGCAGCCGCCAATATTTCCCAGACTCCCAACGTAGCCTCCTGGGCCCCCCGAATAGCGGTTGACTCGGCCGGAAACCTCCACGTCGTTTGGGCTGAGTATTATAGCCCTCCCACCGAGGCCCCGAATTCCGGGACCGGCGATGCTTTCTACTCGAAGTATGACATCAGCACTCAGTCATGGAGCACCCCGCTCAACCTCAGCAACACGGCCCAGGTGAACAGCAGCGAATACCGACCTGTGGGCATTGACATTGACGGCTCTAATAATATTTATGTCGTTTACATCGACTATAAAACGACGGTCAAGCTGAGAACATATTCCACTGGCGCAGGATGGAGTTCCCCTTTTGAGATTTACAGCGGCAATGATG
>CAZKBY010000032.1:0-19149 GCA_964550915.1 uncultured Eubacteriales bacterium
AAATAGATGAGGGCAAAAGTGGCGATGATCGATATGGGAATGGCAGTGGCGATGACGAGCGTGCTCCGAATATTGACGAGAAAAACAAGCAGGACAACCACGGCCAGGAGGCCGCCATAAAGGGCGGCGTTGCTGACATTATTGATCGCTCTTTTGATGTACTGAGAGCTGTTGGAAACGGGGATGAGCTGGATCTGGGGAAGGTCCTGCTGGATTTTCTCAATTTCTTTGAGCACGCCTTCCGCCACTCTGACCGTGTTTTTCCCCGACTGTTTGTTGATGGCAATCCTGGTTCCAGGCTTTCCGTTGATTCTGGCGATGCGGGTTATTTTCTGATGGGTATCCTCGATGCTGGCGATGTCTTTGAGTTGAATCGGCACTCCCTCCCTGATGGCCACGACAGTTTCTTTGAGTTCATCGAGGTTTGTATAGACGCCGGGGATCCGGACCAGAATTTCATAGTTTCCCTTCTCGATAACCCCGGCGGGGAGGTCGATATTCTCTTGTCTGATCTTGGTAATGATCAGGTCAAGCGGAAGTCCCAGAGCCTTGATTTTGTCGGGATAAAGGTTCACCTGGATTTCCCGCTGCAGCCCTCCCCAGATATCCACTGAAGCAACTCCTGGAACTCGTTCAATCCGGTAGGAAATCTGCTCGTCGATGATCCGCCTCGTCTGGATTGGGTCAAGGTTGCTCACGACGCCCAGCATCAGGATGGGGAACTGGGCGGGATCGAATTTTCGCAGTGTGGGCCTGTTGACGTCCTCCGGCAGACGGGGAATGACCCGGTCAAGGCGCTCCCGGACGTCGTCGGCCGCCGCATCCAGGTCAACTCCCCAAGAAAACATGACCCGAACAGTGCTGCTTCCTTCAGACGAAATGGAAAAAACCTCCTAGACCCCTGGCACCGCGCTCATCGCCTCTTCGATGGGCCGGGTGATCAACTGTTCAATCTCTTCAGGGCCGGTGTTTTCGTAGGAAGTCATGACGTTGAGAGTGGGGTAGGTGATGTCTGGCATCAGGTCGATCGGTAGGCGGCTGACCGAGACCAGGCCGACCGCGATGGCAGCGAGGGTGATCATTACCGTGAAGACAGGACGCTTGATCGAGAATTCAGACAGGCTCATCGTTTCCCTCCTGGATCGGTCTTTTTGACCTTGACCTTTTTTCCGGGAGGCGCAGCGGGAGTTTCTGAGGGAAGATCTCGGTTTGAAGGCAGGGTGATGCCCACGCCATCCTCGAGGAGATGTTGTCCGAGCGTTACGACATACCCAGAAATTGAGGAAGGCTCAAGAATCTCAGCCCGCTCTCCCTCGATAATGCCAACCTGGACAGGCTGGAAGCGGGCCTTTTTATTTTCGAGATCAGCCAGGAAAACGCCCTGCTGGCCATTCCTGTTGACCAAGGCGCTAAATGGAGCCACCGTTGTTTCATCGCGTCTTGAGAATTCAATCGTCGTCGTGATGAACATGCCCGGCTTGAGAAGCCCCTCCGGGTTGTCGATTTCAATCTCCACTCGTGCCTGTCGGGAAGTCTCCTTCAGGAGCGGGGCAATCCGGACGACCCGGCCGAGGAATGTCTTGCCCGGGAAAGCGCTGCTCGTGATCGTCGCTTTTTGTTCGGTTTGGAGGCGGAAATAATCCCTGTCAGTTACGTGGATGACGGCTGTCATCGGCTGGAGATCAATGATGGAAAGGATGGGCGTATTGATGGAAAGCATCGCCCCGGCATCGACAAACCTTTCTCCCACGTATCTTATCTCGCTCCCTTTTTCCCATGAGGTTTTGATCCGAGTGTAGGAGAGACGTACTCTGGCCGTTTCTAAGGCGGCTTCTTTATTGGCCAGCTGGGCCACGGCAACCTTATAGGCGGCCTCTTGCGCTTCGGACTGGGCGATAGCCGCATCTAATTGGGAATCCGACTGAATGCCCTTCTGATGAAGAGCCCTGGCCCGCTCGAGGTCTCTCTTCACCATTTCCAGAGAGCTTTTGGCTTCTTCCAGGTTGGCTCTGGCGACACGAAGGTCTGCTTCTGCCTGGATGACCTGTTGCTGATACTCTTCATCCTCTAACATCGCCACGAGCTCGTTCCGCCTGACCGGGTCGCCGATGTCCACCAGGAGGCGGTTGAGCCGTCCGGAGATTTTCGGAGCGACCGTGAACTGGGACTTGGGAATCAGGGTTCCTGAGAATTGCGCCGCGTCTCTGATAGCCCCTCTCTCAATGGGCGCGATCTCGACGGCGACAGAGATGCCTCTCTGTCCCATTCCCGGCGTTCTCTTGGCTAGTAAGACTGCCCCGACTATTTTCCAGGCGACATAGCCAAGAATGACAACTGCGATGGCCAGGAAGATCAGGGTTTTCTTTTTCATGAGCTTATCTTTTAGCCTTGGTTTCGTCATGTTGCTCAACATCTGTCCTTTCAATTAAAATGGGCTGGCTGCCGTCTCATTTCCTTTGAAACCGCCGCTCATCTGGCTTTCTGAACCTGTCCCCTGGACTCGGTTAAGATAGGCCAGCGAGATATTATAATCCACGATGGCTCTAAGCTCCGTCACCAGGGCATTGGCCAGGTCTCTCTGGTATTGAAGGATAAAATAGTTCGTGCTCAACCCGACTTTGAATTTCTCTTCCTCAGCCTCTAACTTTTTCTGAGCCAGCTCCCGGGCTGCCCGGTAGGCCTCGACTCGCTCGTAGTTGGTCAGGACCGCCCGGACTGCGGTTTTGACTTCCAGGAAGACCTGTTGCTCTTGGTTTTTTATTCTCAAGTTGGCCTGCTCGAGATTGAGCTTTGCCTGGGCATAATAAGCCCGGCTGAAAAGGTTATTCAGAGGGAAGGAGAGGGTCAGCCCGACAGACCAGTTCTTGTACTTGAAGTCAAAGGTATCTTTAAGGGCATCGGTGCTTTTTCCCGGGATTTTTCCGATAATCTTGCCTGTCAGCGCATTCCCGCCCTCATACAAAACTTGATCTCCTGAGATTCCCGGGCTCCAGTAAGAAGCCTGAAGCCTGAGATCGGGAAAGAGCTGATTTCGGGCATAGCTCAGGTTGAGCTCTTTGTTCCCTACATCTATTCTCGTTGCCTGAAGGTCTGGTCTGTTTTGCATGGCCGCCTGGAGAGCTTTCTCGACGCTCGTTTCTTCTTTGATGACCGAAGGACTGTCAGACGGAACGATTCTCACGGCTTCGGCATTTTCCATTTCTGCCTGAAGATTGATGATGGTCTTGAGAAGATCCTCATTGTTCTTGACCATGGCTTCTGCTTCCAGGATGTCCGCCTTTCTCGTGGCCACGTCAGCTTGAGCCGTGAGGATTTCAATAGGCGCGAGAGTGCCCGCTTCGATTTCAGCCCTGTTCTTCTCCAGCAGTTCCTGGGCGAGTTTTAATGATTGCTGGCGGACTTTCAAGTTTTCTATACTGTAGACGAGGTTCCAGTAGGCACTTTCGACGTTGTAGATCGTTTCTTCCATCATTTCGGCAAAATTTTTTTCTGAGATATCTCTGTTGTTTTGAGCTAAGATGATCTCGCGGCGGGTCATCTTGATCCCGAAATCCTTAAGCAGCGGCTGACTGAAGGTGAAACGGAGCGTGTTCCCGTACCGAGGGTTGATCGTCTGGGCCCGTCTGTTCGTGTCAATGAGATAGCCCGTCAGGCTCACGGTCAGGCTGCCCCCGGTCGGCACAAGCTGGGAGACCTGAGTGGAATAATCATTCTGAAGCGTGGCCACAGTCTGCTCGGCATCGAGGAAAGAATATGAAGCTGTCTTGGTGTCTTGCTTGGTGTAGCTGAGGGATAGCGCGGGCATGAATTTTTCATTGGCCAGGGCCACCGACAGGTCAGCAATCTCTGGAGTGAGAACCTCAACGGCCAGAGCAAGGTTATGTTTCAGTGTTTTTTGAATGCATTCGGCGAGAGAAAGGGAGAGAGTGTTTTCCTCTTTTTGTCCGAAAAGGGGGAGAGAAACCAGACAGCACATGGCCACCAATCCTCCTCTGAGACTCCTGATCATCGCTTGCCTCCTTATTCTAATAGGCGCACTTTATATAGACCTCTATGTTCATCATAATTTAGACGGAGAGCGATTGCTTTTCTTCCCTTTTTTTCTAATCTGAGTTCTTTCTAAGCGCGGGACTTATTTCCCGGGCTTTGCTTTCCCTGCTTCTTTCCGCGAGGTCCGGATGAGAAAATAGATGAAGCCGCCCCAATTGATTGTCAACATGATGGCCATCCAGAGATACGTTTTCATTTCAGTCCACCTCCGGAGGAGATGCTTTGACCCATCTTGCCAGGAGTCTGTTGGCTGCCAGGACGGCAGCGAGTAGGCAGGCCCATTGGAAGAGGACTGTCATCGTCGTGAACGTACCGAAGGGCCTCCACCAGCTATCCGGATTGTCGACAACCCCTCTGTAGAACCACCAGCCGGCAAGCACCAGGAAGACGACCGGCGAGACGAACTTTATCGTGAAACTCCACCAGCCGCCCATTTTGATGTCGGCGCTCGGGTTGATGAGCTCCAGGCGAACCCTGTCCGCGCCAAACTTCCAGACGGCCAGGATGACAAAGAACCCGCTCAGAAGAAGGGCCACTCCCCAGACCCAGTCCTGGTTGTCGAGGAAGGAGGGGATGATGGCCGACGGAAGGCCCAAGAAAAAACAGCTTGTAACGATGAGCAGGGTGCTATTTTTCCTGTCCCACCCGGTATCGATGAGAGAGCGGACCCCAACCTCA
Organism: uncultured Eubacteriales bacterium; assembly: GCA_964550915.1. Taxonomy (GTDB): domain Bacteria; phylum Acidobacteriota; class Aminicenantia; order Aminicenantales; family UBA8522; genus JARYMI01. The sequence goes on from CAZKBY010000032.1 coordinate 4,729, forward strand.
ACCATGGCAATGAGAGACGTGAAGGCTGCGAAGACCATGGCCAGGAAAAAGATAGGAGCGATGATGACTCCGCCGGGCATTTTAGGGAAAAGCTGGGCCAGGAAAATGAACGTCAGGCCTGTGTTGCCGCTGGCCATGGCAGCGTTGGCTTGGTCAAGGCTTGGAGAGAGGGCGAAGATCGTCGGAATGACGGCCATCCCCGCCAGCAGGGCGGCCGTCTGGTCGCCGAATCCAACGAGCAGGCAATTTTGCGAAATATCCTCTTTTTTGTTCGTGTAAATGGCGTAGGTCAGGAGCAGTCCCCAGCCGGCGCCGGTTGACCAGGCCGACTGGGTGAAGGCCTGAAGCCAGGTCGCAGGCTGGCCCAGCTTTGACCAGTCGGGGACAAAAAGATACCGCAGGCCTTCGCCAGCTCCAGCGAGCGTGACGGCCCTGACGGCCGCGACTATCAGGAACAGAAAAAGCGCCGGGACCATCAGCTTGGAGACTCTTTCGACCCCGCTCTGAATGCCTTTGTAAATGACCAGGCCGCAGAACCCGATGGCCAGCGCATGGAAAAAGACTGTTTCAAGAGGTCTGGAGAGAAAATTATTCCACAAGACCGTTGTGTCGACACCCTCTTTGAATGCTTCCTGCATGGCCAGGACGAAGTACTTCAGGCAATATCCGGTGACAACAGAATAATAGAAGGTGATCAGCAGGCAAACCAGGGCCATCCAGGCGCCCATCCAGGTGTAACGCCGGCCAAGAAAATCGCGGAAGGCACCGATCGGTCCCCGGCGCGTCTTCCGGCCCATGGCCATCTCGCTCATCAGGAGAGGAGCCGACCACAGGAAGAGGGCCAGAGTATAGGCCAGGATAAAAGCGCCGCCGCCGTACTGGGCGGCCATGCGGGGGAAACGCCAGATGTTGCCCGTGCCGACGGCCATGCCGATAGCGGCTGCCAGGAAGCCCCATCGGGTAAGGAATTTGTCCTTGCTCGTCAACGTCATTCCTCCGGGAGAAGAACTCTTCAAATCATGTGGCTGAATTATACCGATAGTTCCGGCTTGCCGCAATCGGAAAAGCAGTTCTTCTATTTTTTCTTGATTTTCTTGAGTTGTTCGGCGGCGGTTTCCACGGCTTTCTTGATCTCCGTGTTATCCGGGTCGAAGGCGAGCAGTCCTTGCCAGAGGAAGATGGCCTCAGAAAGGTTTCCTTTCCTGTACTGCTCTAGTCCTTTTTTCGTCAGCTTAGCCCGGCAGGTCTGGATTCCTTCTTCCAGGCCACGGGACGAAAACGGCAAGTCTGTGCCCGTCTTCTCCAGGAGTGGATAATTTTTGAGGAGCGCGCTGCTCGCTTTTCCTGAAGTGATGTAATCTTCCCTCGCCAGGGCGAGGTCAACGGTTTTTTTAATGTCTCGGCTAAGGCTGATCAGGCTGGCCAGGACATCGGCATCTCTTGGATAGATGCGGACGAGCGACTGCATCTCGGCCAGAGCCTGCTCGAAGTCCCCGAGTTCAAAAGCCTTGCCGGTCTTCTCCTTGGCTCGGCCGAGGCGGCAAGCTTTTATCCGCTCATTCAGGTATTTCCGAGAAAAAGACAATGATTCCTGGAACGTTTTGAAAGCGGGGACGTTCTCGAAAAGGAGGGAATAAGTCTTTTCTGCCAAGGAATAATCTTTTCTTTCGAAGGCCCGATCGGCAGATTGCCTGATTATTTCCAGACCGTTGATAAACGCTTCCTGGATAGCCTTCTCGCCAGGATGCGCCTGGTAGGCTGAGGAAAAAGCGGCGATGGCCTGACCGTATTCGCCCGCTTCTAAGTGGTGCCGGGGCAGGCTGAGAACCTGCTCCGGCTGAATTTTCTTTCTCGTGGCGCAGCCAGAAAAAACGAGGATCAAAGCCACCAGGAGTCTAACTCCAGTCTTTTTCCTCGCCCTGCGTTTCATATTTAGGTTTGTTCCTGCTCCTTTGCCCCAGCCTCTCTTTTTTCTAATATCCGGATAAGGATTTTCACTAAGTCTGGATGAAACTGTTTGCCGGCGAGCTCCATGATCTTTTGGCGGGCTTCTCCCTCGGTCAGAGCTTCGCGGTACGGCCTGTCCGACGTCATGGCGTCGTAGACATCGGCCAGTGAGATGATGGCCGCAGCCAGCGGGATTTTTTCTCGACTTATGCCGTCGGGATAGCCCGTTCCGTCATACCACTCATGATGATGCCGGACAGCCGGGATGTATTTCAACAGAGAGGGCGCTTTGCTGAGAATCTCCGCTCCGTATTCAGTGTGCCTCGCCATCTCTCTGTGTTCGAGGGGGTCGAGCCTTCCCTTTTTAAGCAGAATAGCATCGGGGATTTTTATCTTGCCAACATCGTGGAAGAGGCAGGCAATTTCGAGATCCTCCAGCTCAGCACTTCCCAGCCCGATTTCTTTCCCCATGTTGACGGATAGCTGGGCTACTCGAGTTGAGTGGCCGAGAGTATAGGTGTCCCGCGCGTCGATGGCCGCAGCCAACACTCTCACCGTCGACACATAGGCTTCCTCGAGGTCTTGAGCATACTTGCTGAGCTTGTCCTGCTGAGTCGTAATGAGGGCGGTCATCTCGTTAAAACTCTGGGTCAGGCGTCCGAGTTCATCCCGAGAATAGATGCGGAGCGGCTGTCGCCTTTTTCCTTCTTTGAGCTCTGCAACGCCGACAGAAAGCTCCTGAATGGGCTTTGTCAGGAATGAGGAAACGAGAAAGCTGCTGGCCATGCCGAGCAATAAGATAGCCGCCAAAGCGAAAGCAATCTTCGCTTGCGCTTCCTCCTGGGCGGTTGTCAAAACCGATTTGTTGATGTCAACAACGACCGCTCCGAGGTGTTTATTCATGAACCGGATGGGGCTGGAAACCTGAAAAAAGCTTCCGGAAGCGCCGGTGGCTTCCCTGATCTCCGTGCCGTCCGGCTCCTGCCTGAATACTGTTCCTTCAGCCGGGCTGAAGTCCTCCCCGGCTTTTTGGATGTTGATGTGAACGATGATCCGGCTCTCTTCATTGACCAGAGCGATAGACTCGATGTCAGGGTTGGATTTCTTCATCCTATAGACCGTGTTGTCCAGTCCAAGAAGATCCTGAGAAAGGAGGCTGTATCCGGCCGTCGAGGCGATGCTTTGGCTGAGCGATTCAGCCCTCCTGATGAGCTCGTCGAGGACCCGGTTGTTCACGATCCGGACGGTGACGACATAAAAAACGAGTGTCGTCGAGACGAGAAGAAGGAGGACAAAGAGCGAGGCTTTCACGCGGATCTTCTGGAAGGAGCCAAGGAGGTCTTTTTTGGTCATGATAATCCCTTATTCCAGACTCCTCCCGAATCTACGTATTTCTTCACTGAAGCGAGGGCCTGGCGAAGGTCGTCTTTGACGAGGGCATTAAAGATGAACCTTGGCACGGGAAAGCCGGGCGTCACTCGGCTTCCGTACCGGCCGATCGTCTTGTTCCGCTCATGGGGATACAACCGCCAGAATCCCTGGAGCTCTTTGAGGTCGTTCTTAAAAGTCGGGTCCAGGGTCCACCGGATGAACAGGCTCTTATCATCAAACTCATGGCAAATCCGGAAGAGGAGAGTCTTCATCATAATCTTAGTCGTGAATTCGAGCGTGTCTTCGGTGGGCGACTTGCGGATGATTTCAATTTTCTCGACATGGTCAAGGTACTTGATCTGGTCTTCAGTCCTGACAAGAAGTTGCCAGACATCCTGGGGCGGCCTCTCGAAGAACAGAGCGGCTTGGATCATCGTCTTTCCATTGGCTGTCCGCGTTATGCTTTCGGGAAGGATGATTGCGCCGCCGAAAAGTTTCTGCCTTTGCTCAAGATTGAGGCCGGCCAACCCGTCCGGCCCAAAATCCGGCATTTCCTGAGAGGAGGACGCAGCGAGAGACAAAAAAAAGAAAACAAAAAGCCATCTGGCCGTTCCCCTGAGAGAGAGGCGCTTTTTCATTGATTGACAATTAAAAAATACTCTGGCTGGCGGGCTCCGTCAAGTGTCAGCAGATGAGCTTTAGGGCCCGGGGTATGACCCGAACCTGGATTTCTGTCGTGAGAGCGGGGGTTCGCCACCCGCCGACGATCTCGCCATCTGCCTGGATGGCAAACCCCGTTTCCGAGCGAACGGTGAAAATCGGGGAACGAAGGGAGACGACTTCCCTGGCGGCGACGTGCCTTCCCTTGTTGGCCAGAATGGCCAGAAGAATGAGGCGCGGCAGGGAACACTCCCGGATGAGGCAGGCGTTGAGACACCCGTCATCAACTTGAGCCCCTGGATTGATCAGCTTTCCTGTGGCCCAGTAGCGGATGTTGCTGAAAACCGCTGCGATGAACATGCCGTCAATATTTTCTTCGTTTGATTCGATCATCAGGTGAACCGGAATTTTTCCGGAGCGGTAAGCGCTGATGATGCCGCAGAGGCCGGAGATGGTCTGCCGCCTGCTTATCCGCGGACTTCGCTCGGCGAGCTGCTCAATATACCGGTTCACGAAAGCTCCCAGGCCGATATTCGCTTGTCCCAGAAAGTAAACGGGCGGCCCTCCCTCCCTGGTGAAGCAGCCGAGGTCGATTGATGTTGTTCTTCTCTGCCTTAAAACCGAGCAGGCTTTAGTCAAACTTTCCACCTTGAATTCCCTGGCAATGTCGTTGGAGGAACCGAGTCCGATCAACCCGAGCGCGGGGTGGCTTCCCGTCTTCATGACTTCGTCAACGATAATTTGAAATGTTGAATCTCCGCCCACTCCGACAAGAGTTCTGTACCGCCGCGAAGCGAGGCGCGTCAATTCTCTTAGATCCTGGACGCTCTGGCTGATGTAAAAATCGTGAGGGATTTCGTTCCGGTCAAGGAGACGTTCCAGTTGTCTCCTGGTCTTGATCGCCCTCCCTTTTCCGGCAGCGGGGTTGAACAGGACAGCGACTCTGCCTCGGTTGATCCGGCTCATATATTTGCCCGGCCCTTTCAGGGGCTCAGATGGCCTGGAGTTTGACAGTCACCATCCGCCGCCTTCCGCCGCGAACGACTTCTACCTGAACTTCGTCTCCTACCTCGTGGTTGTCGAGAATCTTGTAGAGGTCGTCATTCGATCTGACCGGCTGGCTGTCAATGGCCACAATGATATCTCCCAGGACGACGTTTCCGTCTTCATCGTAACGGGTTGGCAAGAACCCGGCTTTCGCCGCCGCTCCCTTGGGATCCACATCGACCACCAGGACACCTTCGACTCCGATTTCCCGGGCGAGGTAGTCTTCGGCAGGCTGAATCCCGAGTCCCGGCCTGATGACCTTTTTGTACTGGATGAGCTGGGGAACGATCCGGTTAACCGTGTCGATGGGCACGGCAAACCCCACTCCGGCATAAGCGCCAGAAGGACTGTAGATCGCCGTGTTCACGCCGATGCACCGGCCAGCGCTGTCGAGCAACGGTCCTCCCGAATTCCCCGGGTTGATGGCCGCGTCGGTCTGGATGACTCCCTGGATGGGGCGCCGGGAGAGGGATTCGATTTCCCGTCCTAAAGCGCTAATCACTCCTGTGGTCAGGGTCTGGTCAAGGCCAAAAGGGTTGCCGATGGCAAAGACAAACTGTCCCACCTTGAGGTCTTTTGATGTCCCCAGGCGGATTGGCCGCAGCTTCTTTGTTGTCGTATCAATTTTGAGGACGGCCAGGTCTTTATCCGCCGCATATCCCACAAGTTCAGCCTTCCACTGTGTTCGGTCTGCCAGCGTCACCCGGACCTGCTCGGCTTCATATATGACATGGAAGTTTGTGACGATGTGTCCCTGTTCGTCCCAGATAAAGCCAGAACCCGTTCCCTGGGGGATTTCAAAGATGTTGAAGGTGAAGAGGTCTCGCCTGAAAACGAGAGTTGTGATGAAGACGACCGAGGGTCTGGCCTCTTCAAAGATGGCCATGGCGGCCTCCTCCCCAGGAAGTAAAGGCCCGCGGGGAGAAACCGGGCGAGGAGAGACTTTGGTCTGGAACCCGGAAAAAAGAACGAGAGAGGAAAAAGCGGCCGCTAAGAGGATGGCTGCCCATACCTTGGGCTTCCTGCGGTTGGTCGAGGTCGCCATGATACACCTTCCTCTCTTTTTTTTCTGCCGGAGAGGCTAAAAATATGCTCCCCGGCGCCCTCGGGAAGTATATTACCGCTTTGGCTCTCCGTCAAGAATCAGGCGGTATCCAAATTTGCCGATAGAATCACCCGACGGGTCCTGTCGCGATTCACCCACGGCGCCCTCTCGCGGACGATCTTGTTTAGTATCAAGCTGGCAGATAAGCGGCATCCAAATCTCGGGTCGGCGGGGGGCTTCTAAACCGCGCCACCCATTGGGTGATGACATCTCTTTTGCAGTTCTGTTAAGAGTCGAGCAGTTTTGGATAATGTGTAACTCCTATCGGCAAATCTGGGCGGCAAGGGGCGTTTGCCAAGGCGCTCTTCCTGTGTTATATGAGTTAAGCGCCGCAAGCTTGAAGCCATGTCTATTAAGGCATTGAATGATCGCCATCTTTTGCGGCCAGCCGCTTTTTCCCTCATCGCGGCATCGATCTTCGCCTCCGTCCTCCTTCTCGGTTCCTACCGTTTTTTCTATAAATCCATCGTCATGTACAAAGGGCGCAAGGATATCGCCTTTTCCCGCATTTCGAGGGAGTTTGATATTGAGAAAGAAAGAGAACGAAACCGCTGGATGATAGAGATAGAATTTTTCGAAAAGATCAGGAAAAGGAAGACCTTTGAGCTTGCTCTGAACGGCACCCATCTGGAGACGGTACAAGTCAAGGGGAAAAAGATGTTCCTGGATTTCGAGGAATCGTGGCTCCGCCAGGGGAAAAATACTCTTGAGGTAAGCTCGGAGGAGGCCTGGACCTTCCGCAGGATACGAGTAAAAAATGTCTATGGCTATTCCTCGGGCATCTTCTCCGCTATTCTTTTTCACAGGGACAACCAGTATTCCAATCTTTTGGGCTGGCCTTCCTCATTTCTTGGCCTTCTCGGCCTTCTCCTGTTCTGGTGGGTTGCCTTTGCTTTAAACTTCCTGTCGCTCCTGCGGAGGCCCCCGCCCCGGCGTTTCTTCAGGGCTGACACGATTCTCTGCTGGCTCATTTTGTTCCTGTTTCTGGCTATTCTCCTTCTGCCTTACCTCAGCAGGTTCAGGCTGCTTGTGGAGCTGAAATCAGCGGTCATCCTTTTTTCCGTCTATTTTGCCCTGTCCTTTTCTTATGATGGCAACCGGTTCCTGAAAAGGGCAGCCAAGAGGGTGGTTTCTTTTGCGCCCTTCTTGGCTGTGTGGCGAAAGTGGATCAAGAAACGTCTTTATTTCCCCGGGAAAATTGAAGACCGGCTGTCGGCGCTTTTTATTATTGGTTTTATTCTGCTGACCCTGGTTTACCCCGGGCCAAACCCGAGGTCGGGCGATAGCCTGGAGTATCAAGCCATGCTGGTCAGCTGGTCTGAGGATTTCCGGCCCTCTGTCTCGAGAGGGATTTTTTCGTCCACCCTGAAAAGGCTCGGGGTCGCTTCCTTTGAGCAGGGAGAAGGCATTTATGAAGACCTCAGCCTTCGGTTCGCTCCACTCTTTAAAAAAGGCCGAGACCTGGATTTCCCTCATTTCTGGTTTTATCCCCTGGCTGCTGCTGTCTTTTACCCCTTGGTGAAGCTCGTTTCAACAAACCCGGGTTTTTGCTTCATGCTCCTCCACATTCTTCTGCTCATCGTGTCTTTCCTCATTATTAGAAAGAAATTAGGCGGCCTGGCGGGCTTGAGTCTTCTCCTGCTCGTCTTTTTTTCCCCCTTGCTATGGTTTTCCAACAAGGTCCAGGTTGAGTTCTTTACGGTCATCCTGGCAATCCTCGGCCTCGCTCTTTTTATCAAGGACGATTTTGCTGCAGCCGCCTTTTGTTTTGCTGTCGCCTCCACCCAGAACCTGCCCTTCGCCCTGCTTTCAGCCCTCGCCATTCTCTTCGGGTTTTTGAGGAGAAGGGGAGAGTTTGTCAGAAAAAACATTTTTCTCTGGCCAGCCGTCGTTTTTCTGGTCGCCCTTCAGCCGGCCTACTACTATCTGCGACATGGAATTGTCAACCCCGTTGTCGCCACCGGAGGTGCGAGAATGGGCGAGGAAATTCTGTCAGCGAAAAAGATGACTTGCTTCATCTTCGACCCGGATATTGGCCTTTTTTCCAACTGGCCGCTGTCCCTCGGTCTGTTAGCAATTTTTATTGTCCTGGCCATCAAGAAAAAAGTCGGGCTCCGGTCGCGGACCGCGGCTTTTTTCATCATTTCCCTGCCCCTGCTCCTGTGGAGCCAGTCCCGGACCTTCAACGTGAACCATGGCGGAACTGTCCACATCTCCCGGTATGCCCTGTGGTATCTTTATATTTTCTTTTTTATGATCTGGCAGGTCACCCTGTTTCTGGCGAGAAGCGTCCCTCCGGCCAAGCGCCTTCTCATCGGGCTGGGAGCAGCTTTGGTCATTCTTCAGGCGATTCCCTTTTTTCCGACGAGGCGCGAAGAATATCTCCGGCCGACCTGGCTTTCTCGCTGGCTCTATGATCATGTTCCATGGATCTATGATCCGCTGCCGGAGGTTTTTATCGAGCGACAGTTAGGACAGGAGCGAGAACTGCCGGAGGATGTCTGGGCCGTGAGCAACGAGTCAGGAAACAAGATCTACGTCTGGCGGAGGGCGCTTGATTTTCTCGAGCCAAAAGACATTCCTCCCATTCCGAATGCCCAGGGACTTGACCGCTTCCTTGTCCATGACGAATCCCGGCGGCGATTCTCCCGGGCCAGTGACAAGCTTTTCTTTTACATCAACGGCCAGGCCGCGAAACTCAGGCGACCCTAGGCTCATCTCGTTGCGGCGGACTGTCTTTTTTCCTTAAGGATCATCAGAAGACGCATCACCCCAAAACACACAGAAGTAGAAAGACTTGGGGAGGTTACCAACAATACGTCTGACCTCTCATCTTCGGCGGCTTGATGCCGGTCCAATGCACCACTAACGTTTTGCTGCTTCGAAATACATGCTGAGGTTAAGGACGAAATGTTTTTGTGTTAGAAGGACTTCGTTTGATTGAGACCTGGGCTTTGGAGACTGCAAAAGAAATGGCGATAAGCGCCTTGTCAAATTTGCCGGCGGGTTCAGTGAAAGTGGGCAGAGATAAAGGCGTAAAAGGAGTCACCGATGGAACAACTTTATGAAAACCTGACGAGATGGGTCGATCTAACGGCTTACAACATCTGGTTCTATCTCCTCTTCCTCCTTTTTGCTGTGGGAGCCTGGCTCGCCATCAGAACGCGGTTCATCCAGTTCCGGCGGCTCGGTCATTTCCATCGAGCTCGTCTTCTACATCGGCGAGATTGCCAACGCCTTCATGGCTCTTCCCAACCTCATCGCCCTGACGCTGTTGAGCGGCACGGTGGCTGCGACGGCCAGGGAGTTTTTCAGGAATTATCCGCGGATCGAGGATTTCGACAAATAAGAGTGGCGGAGACCTATCGGCGGGGCGGCCTTAAGAGGAAAACTTTCTCGGCCGCCGATTCAACCTTGGACCGGCTGAAATAAACAGGAAAATACGTGCCGTCGGCCCACGGGCTAAAAAGGTCAGCATAGTGGGGGCTGGAAGGATTGCCGCTCTGGCCGGGATTGTTTGTGCCCAACGAGCTGTCCCAGTTTCCCAGGTCAGCCACAATTCTGAAGGAAGCGCCCGAGGTCTGGTTATCGGAACCCGAGGTGTTGTTCACCGTGTTGGCGTCTCCGCCTCTTGGCAGAGGGCCCAAGTCATATTTCCCTTGCCATTTGCCAGCCATCGCCCGGCTAAGGGGATGAAAGAGCTCGATATGGTGGAACTTAGGGTGTCCGTATTTCCATTGACTCAGCTCAGGGCCGAACCTTTTCGTCAGGTCCTCCATGGCTTCGGCCAGGGCGACCAAAAGAATATCGTCTCGATAACTGCCGGGGTCGAGGCCGACTTTGGCGTCAGGATTTATGAGGAACTCGATCATCTTGCTGAGAGACCGGTAGGAATAAAGACTCCGGGCGTTTTCGGGAAGATAGAGATTCCAGACCGTTTCTGAAAGCCTCCGCTGCCAGCTCTCATAAATGGCCGCGGCGGTTGAGTCAGGAGTTAAACGGAAATCCCAGGCGAGGAGGATTTGCCGGGCTTTTTCTACATCGGGGATGCCTGAGGAAAGGCCTTGGAGCAGGGGAACAAGCCGGCGGGCCGGAATGGACAGGACATCCTGCTGGAGGTCCGTCATATCGGCCAGGGTCATCTTCTTCCCCGAGCTCAGGACTTCCACGATTCGAGAGTAGCGAAACGGCTCTGCCCAGAGAAAACCAAGAGGATAGGGATAGCCGGAGGGGATGTTATCCTGGTTGGCCGTGGCGATATAACCTTCGGGCGGGTTGAACGAATGGGGGAGTTCTGAGACTGGCACAAACCCTTTCCACTCGAACCGTCCATCCCCCGGCACGGGAAGAAGCCCGTCCCATCCCGGCCGCAGGGGCGCCGCCCCGACGACCTGCCAGCCGATATTTCCTTGTCTATCCGCCCAGACCATGTTTTCTGAAGGAGTCAGAGAATAGCGGCAGGCCTCTCTGAATTCTTCCCAGGTCCTGGACTGATCCAGACGGAGGCTGGCCAGATAGGGGGCGCCTCCCACCTCGAGCCAGGCAGCTCTCAGGGCGTAGGCCTTATGATTTTTCTCATCATCGCAAAGAACCGGGCCGTGTCGGGTAAACTTGAGGTCAACTTGAAAGGGAGCTTCTCCTTTTACAGGGATCGTCTCTCGAACGATGCTCATCCTTTCCCATCGGCCGTCATACCCGTATTGATCCGAGTCTTCCGGGTTGAGGTCATAGACCATGAGGTCTTCTTGGTCGATGGCGAATATCGTCAGCCCCCAGGCTCCATGTTCGTTGTGGCCAATTGACACGCCGGGCAAGGCCGGCTCGCCGCCGCCGATGACATTCCATCCTGGCCCGACGAGCTGAACCCAATAGCGGAGGGACGGAATCTGTTGCTGGCGGTGGGGGTCGTTGGCCAGCAGCGGCCGGCCGGACACCGTTCGTTTTCCCGAGAGCACCCAGTTGTTGCTTCCTTCCTGTCCGAGATCAAGGAAGGAAGAGGAAGGAAAAGCGAGGCGGGAATAGGCGGGTAGGAGGAGCTGGCTTTTCTGGCCGGCCAGACCGACGATATCGCCGGATTCAAACTCGGTCGGCCGCCGCGAGGACAGATAGAGCTCCAGCACGTTGGCCGGGATCGCAGCCAAATCTATCCCTTTCTCTGCCCGAAGAGCTGGCTTTCCCGGGTGAAGGTCGAGGAGGCGCTCGAGTTTGTCAAAGCCCATGATTTGGCCGAGCCTGGCCAGAGCCACCTCATCGCGGACATTGCGGAATAACCCGTTGTGACGCGACACAACGACTTCGGGCGTCCAGAGGCCTGGCTTGATGCCCAAAAGGTGGAACTCGACGGGCAGGAGGCGACTGTCAGCAGCGGCCAGGTCGATATAAGCATTGATTCCTCGGACAAAGGAAGTGATGATTTCTTCGCCTCGAGGATGATAGTGATTGAGCTCTTTCTTCATGTCCACTCTGATTTTAAGAAGCCAGGCCCCGATGTCGTGCTGCAGGGCTCTTGGCCCCAGGATCTCAGCCAGGGTTCCTGTGGCCTGACGTCGCCAGATTTCAAGCTGAAAAAGCCGGTCGCGAGCTACGTTGAACCCCTGCGCGAAGAAAAGGTCCTTTTCCGTCAAGGCATAGATGTGAGAGATTCCCCAGCGGTCTTGGATGATTTCGACTGGCCTGGAGAGTCCCCGGACAATGATCGTTTCTTTGGCCGGAGCTGCCAAAGGAAGTCTGGCTAACAAAAAGAAGCAGAAGAGGGCAAGTAGACTCTTTTGAACGCGATAGTCCCGGACTGTGTCCTTTCTCCTCATTTCTTGCTCCTCATTCTACTTTTCATATAGATTCTATTTAATCTATCGACACATGGGAAATTAATCCTTGGGTTAGCCAGTCTCGTAACGCAGCCAGTGAAGACTCTTGAGTTTTTCCAGAAAAACCTCAGGCGAAGCTTCGGAGAGCCTGGTCCTCCGTGTCGAACGTCTCGATAATCCTGTTCAGGCCGGAATAGTTGAAAATGAGCCAGATCTTGCTGGAAAGGTGGAAGACCTTCAGTTTTCCGCCTTTGTCCTGGGTGGAGACGTAGGCGGCCAGGACATCGCCCACCCCATAGCTATCGAGAAAATCAACTTGACTGAAATTGAGGAGGATCTTTTTTTTGCCTGCAGCAAGCTGATCTTTGACCAAGGCCTGGACTGAGGCTGAGGCTTCGGCAGTGAACCTGATCTCTCCGGCCAGGTCCACGATCGTGACGTCGCCCTTTTCCCTGACGCCGAACCGCATGATTTCCCTCGCTTCTGCTATTATCAGAAATCCACAAGGACTTGGCAAGCGCTTTGTTATTTCTTTAAAGTAAAGGTGGCGCAGGCGGGCTCAGGCTGAAACCCGCTGAGGTCGTCGGTCAGATGATGGACACAGATCTGACTCTGCTCGCTGCTCGCTGATGTGGCAGCGGCAACCTTGAGCCGGACGACAGCCACAGCACCCCGGCTTCCCCCAGGGATGATACTCCCTCCGCCCGCAAATCCCCCGATCCTTAACGTGCCTGGGTTGACTTCGTTCGCGTCAACGGCTGTCCAGCCACTCGTGAGGTTGCCGCTCGAGACCTCCTGATACTCGAACACTTGAGAATCAAAAGACATCTCTAACCCGAAAACGCGGATTTCTTGGGAGTTCTCAACGATTAAAACGGCGACGGCGACGGTCGTGCCGGGTCCGGCTGAGGCCGGATCGCAGGCGACAAGGATAGAATTTCCACCGAGGTTAATCGTGGCTGTGGTCGGGCTTTTCTTACAGGCTCCGAGAACAAAGAGCAAGAACAGGGCCAAGCTTCCCCCTGATATGTATTTGTTCTTCGGCATTTTCGCGGTTCGCTTATTATAGCCCGATCTGGATATCAAGGGAAGAGAACCTGGTAATACTTCTTGGCGCGTTACCGGACTTTACTTATGAGTTGGTATGAATTATTATAATCAGAAGAATTAGGTGCCGGAATGATCGAATCCACAACCGTTATCTGCATCCGCCATAAGGGTCAGGTGGCCATGGCGGGAGATGGCCAGGTCTCGATGGGGCAGACCATCCTCAAGCAGACGGCCAGGAAAATCAGGCGGCTCTACAAAGACAAAGTTCTGGCCGGGTTTGCTGGCGCCACGTCCGATGCCTTTGCCCTGTTCTCCCGTTTCGAAAACAAGCTCGAGGAATACCGGGGCAACATGTCCCGGGCCGCCATCGAACTGGCCAAAGACTGGCGTCTGGACAAAGCCCTCAGGCAGCTCGAAGCGCTTCTGGTCGTTGCCGATAAAGAGAGCTCCTTCCTGATTTCCGGGACGGGCGATGTCGTTGAGCCAGATGACGGAATTATCGCCATCGGCTCAGGGGGACCTTTGGCTCTGGCAGCAGCCCGAGCCCTGATCACTCACACCAACCTCTCAGCAAGGGAGATTGTCCTTGAGGCCATGAAAATCAGCGCCGGCATCTGCGTCTATACGAACGATCAGGTTGTCATTGAGGAGCTTTAAATGGCTGTGGCGTTAGTCAAGACTGCCGAACGGCCCGCCGATGAGGTGAGGGAGAGCGAGCTAACCCCCCAGGAAATCGTGGCCGAGCTGGACAAATTCATCATTGGCCAGAAGGCGGCCAAAAAGGCAGTGGCCATCGCCCTCCGCAACCGCTACCGTCGCCGCAAACTTCCAGCCGAGCTGGCCGACGAAATCGCCCCCAAAAACATCCTGATGATCGGACCGACAGGAGTCGGAAAGACGGAGATCTCCCGCCGGCTGGCCAAACTGACATCCTCGCCTTTCCTCAAGATCGAGGCGAGCAAGTTCACTGAAGTCGGCTATGTCGGCCGGGACGTCGAGTCGATGATCAGGGATCTCGTCCGTATCTCAGTGGACATGGTCAAGCAGGAAAAAATCGACGAAATCCTGGAGAAAGCGAAAAACAATGTCGAGGAGAAGATCCTCGACCTCCTCCTCCCGCCGCTGAGAAGACGCGAAAGCGCCCTGACAGAAGTCGACCAGAGCCATTTTCAGGAGACGCGGGAAAAGTTGCGGAAGCAACTGAACGAGGGCCTTCTTGAAGATCGGATTGTCGAAGTTGAAGTAAAAGAAAAAGTGGCCCCTCCCTTTGAAATCTTCTCCAACACCGGGGTCGAAGAAATCGGCATCCACATCCAGGAGATCCTGCCCGGTTTCTTGGGCGGCAAGTCCAAGAAGCGAAAAGTGAAAATTAAGGAGGCCCGGGAATTTCTGATAGAAGACGAGCAGAAACGCCTCATCGACATGGACCAGGTC
>CAZKBY010000033.1:0-19024 GCA_964550915.1 uncultured Eubacteriales bacterium
ATTCATGAGTTCCCGGCGCCGTCTCTCTTATTGAATTTCTTCTCTGCCCAGTAAGCGGCCATCAAGGCGAAAGGCGTTAGAAATACCCAGAGGATGATCCAGAAAAGGACGAACGGAAAGCCTAAGATGATAGGCTTAATTCTGTTAACCAGAGGCAGGGCGAAAACAAGGGTCAGAAAGGGGATGGAGCCGAAGACGAGGGCCAGCTTTGTCCCTTTTGGCATGAGCGGCCTCCTTTCTTAAAGCTCCGCTCATTATAGTCAAACCCCAAATGCTTCTCAAGGAAATCGGAAGGCGCGCGACTCGACATCCCTCCCTGCCTTTTCTCTTGAGAACCCTGCTCTTGTGTGTTATAAATATATCAATCGCAAGCATTTCGTGTTATGGAACTGACAAAAGAAAAAGCAAAAGAGAATCTATCGAGTCTGATCCAAAAGTTTGAGAAGGAGCTCGCTTCAGAGCGGATTGGAGATTATGCGCTTTCTTTTATCACAATCGAACGAACTGCCGCCGCGGCGTCGGGGCAAGCCGATGAATCCGGAGGGCGACGGTTAGTTTTTGCAGACCGTCTCCCTGTCGCTCCCAATGTGAAATATTGTAATAAGTTAACAAATATGATAAGTTATATACATGAAATGGCGGGATTTCCTGACCCGGTTTGCGGACCTGCCGCTGTTCCATTCGTCCATGCTCAAGGTATTTCCAGACGATCCCGAAACTATCCAGGTCCAGCTCTCCCGGTGGGTCAGGGCGGGCCGCCTCGCTCGCCTCAGACGGCAGTGGTACCTCGTCGAAGAACCCTGGCGCACGAAGAATGTTCCCCTAGCCTACGTCGCCACCCAAATCGTCCAGCCGTCCTATCTTTCTGTCGAGTGGGCACTCCAACACCACGGCCTGATCCCCGACGTCGTTCAGAACCCGACAGCGGCGACGACGGCGCAGCCGCGTCAGATCCGGGCCTTGGGTCGAATGTTCTTATACCACCACGTCCAACAGGGACTTCTAAAGGGGTTCAGTCTGGTTCCCATAGACAGCTGGCAAGTCCCCATCGCCTCGCCCGAAAAAGCCCTCTTCGATAAGATCTATTTCCACGTTCTGCGCCATCGCTTCTCCGCGGATTGGCTGGCCGAGCTTAGACTCCAAAATCTCGCTGCGTTCGATATCGAAATCTTTCTCTCGTTCGCCGACAAGAGCTCAAGGTGGGGACTGAGGGCCGCCCTCGGTGCCGCCGCCGATCTCATCCGCAAATTGAAAAAGGAGCGCCGATGAAAGATATCGCCCTCCAGATCGCGGCCCGCTCCGGCGCCCCAAAGCTCAATGTCCTTCGCGAATACGTCCAGAACGAGATTCTTTTCATTATCCAGACCGGCGGCTTCTGGGATCATCTTCTTTTCGTGGGCGGCACCGCGCTCCGATTCCTCTACGGTGCCAAACGATTCTCCGAAGATCTTGATTTTTCGGCAGATAAGTCGTGGCGCAAGCGTAGTCTCGGGGCCCTGGCCGTCCGCTTAGAGAAGGAGCTAGTAAAGTCTGGCTATGACGTCGAGGTGCCGTTTAAGGACGAAAAGGCGGTCGCCCGCGCCTCCGCCCGATTCAAGCAAATCCTTCAGGAATCCGGGTTGAGCCGGCGGAAGGGTCAGGTGCTGTCCGTGAACATCGAGATCGACGCGAACCCGCCCGGAGGTTTGGTCGAGGAAAGGACCATCATCAACCCGCACATCCCCGTGTTGCTGCGCCACTACGACAGGCCTTCGCTCTTCGCGGCGAAGATCGCCGCCTTCCTGACTCGCCCTTATACGAAGGGTCGGGATGTCTATGACCTCGTCTGGTTCCGCTCCAAGTGGAGAGACTTGCCGCCGAACTTCGTCCTCCTCAACAACGCCCTTGCCCAGAAGGGCAGCGGGGCGCGCCGCCTTACCAAACGGGACTGGCTGTCCGCGGTGGCCGCGAAGGCTTCGCGCCTCGACTGGAACGAAGTCGTCCGCGACGTTCTCCCCTTCCTCGAGGATCCCCGCGAGGCCGCGCTTCTAACTCCGGACAGCTTCGCGCTGCTATATGGATAATGACCTTCTGGCCAAAATGAGATAGAATTTCCATTGTGGAAGCGAAAAGCTTATCCCCTTTATTGCCTTCATTATTGTTCTTCCTTTAGCTTTTGTAGCGCAAGAATTGAAAACGGAAAGAGAGAACCAAAAAAAGAACAGCTTTTTCAACGCTATTTTGAAAAAACGATGAGGGCAGCTTGCAACGGAAAAGAAGTCAGGCTGAGCTATTACGATTGATAAGCTGCTGCTCGTCAAACCAAAAGAAAGGGTTCCGGGCCCGCCATGAGCAATTCGCGACTGTCCTTGACATCTCTCCAGGCCAGAATCTATACTCCCTCACGATGCTTGGAGGGAAAAATCGGTGCCTAAATGCTCATCCAGCCAGCACAGCGGAAAAGCAGTTTCTTATAAATTTATAAATATATGAAAAGATCGAATGCTTCTCAACAAAATCGTGGGGCAAGCAAAATGGAAGAGGGGCGGTGAATCGTTTATAATAAATCACTTGGCAGCGCGCTATGGAAGAAAAAATCATCCTCCGCGGAGTCAGAGTCCACAACCTGAAGAATATCAACCTCGACCTCCCCCTCTACAAGCTCATCGTCGTCACCGGCGTAAGCGGCTCCGGGAAATCTTCTCTTGCTTTTGACACCCTCTACGCTGAGGGCCAGCGCCGCTATATCGAGTCCCTCTCCTCTTACGCCCGTCAGTTCCTTGAGCGCATGGACAAACCCGACGCCGACCTTATCGACGGCATCACCCCGGCCATCGCCATCCAGCAGAAGGCCGCGACCAAGAACCCGCGCTCGACCGTGGCCACGGTCACGGAAATTCATGATTTCCTCCGTGTCCTCTTTGCCCGCGTCGGCCTCATCCATTGCCTGCGCTGCGGCCGGCCGGTCCAGCGGGATACGATTGACGGAGCGGTAGAAACGCTTTTCCAGCTTCCGCCTCGGACGCGCCTGCTCGTGCTTTTCTCCTGGCCGCTCGAGAAAAGCCTGGTTTCACTCAAGAAGGAGGGGTTTTCGAGGATCGTCCAGGATGGTCAAATCACGAACCTGGAAGAAGCCGATGTAAAGCACAAAGCGGCGGTCGATGTCCTCGTCGACAGGATCGCTCTCGACCCCGAGGATAGAGAGCGGCTCGTTGATTCCCTGGAGATTGCCCTAAAAAAAGGTGATGGCCGTGCGATAGTCAGAACGGATGAAGGAAAAGAATTCCTCCTCTCCAACCGGTTGGAGTGCAAAGAATGCCGGGTTCTCTACGAGGCCCCTTTCCCCAACCTTTTCTCTTTCAACAGCCCTCAGGGTGCTTGCCCTGTCTGCCACGGTTTCGGCGACCTGGCTGTCCTTGACGAAGACAAGATCATCCCGGACAAAACGAAGAGCCTCGAAGAGGGAGCTGTCGAACCCTGGACAAAGCCGGTCTCGCGGTGGTGGATGAAAGAGCTTCTCCGCGAGGCCAGAAAAAAGGGCATCCCGACGAACCTATCGTACCATAATCTCAGACCTGACCAGCAGCGTTTCGTCATGGAGGGAGGAGACGGCTATGATGGCGTCAAGGGGTTTTTTGACTGGCTGGAAACAAAAAAATACAAGGTCCAGGTCCGGGTTTTTCTCAGCCGCTACCGGAGGTATGTCCCCTGCCCGGCCTGCGGAGGCACTCGGCTTAACCCCCAGGCCCTGAGCGTCAAAATCAAGGGCTGGTCGATCGGGGATGTGGCCAGGATGACGGTCAAGGAAGCCTTTTCTTTTTTTCAGAGTCTCGGTCTTGCCCCGCTCGAGAAGCGCATCGCCGAGAAACTGGTGGCCGAAATCCAAAACAGGCTGCGCTTCCTTCTTGAAGTGGGCCTCGATTACCTCACTCTCGACCGGATGACCTTCACCCTGAGCGGCGGTGAAGCCCAGAGGATCAACCTGGCGGCCGCCCTGAGCGCCTCGCTCGTCGGCACGCTCTTCGTCCTGGACGAGCCAAGCATCGGCCTCCACGCCCGCGACAACCACCGCCTCATCGAAATCCTCAAGTCCCTAAAAGAAATCGGCAATACCGTATTAGTGGTTGAGCACGACCCTGAAATTATCCGCCGCGCCGAGCATCTCGTCGACCTGGGTCCGGGAGCGGGAGAGGCCGGAGGCGGAGTTCTCTTCTCCGGCCCCATCTCGGAATTTCTAAAAAACCACGACACCCTGACAGCACAATACCTCAAGGGGATAAAAAAAATCGAACCCCCGAAAGCCAGGCGGCGCGCCGCTGCGTTCATCGAGATCAGAGGCGCTCACAAGCATAACCTGAAGCATCTCGATATCAGGATTCCGCTGGCTGCTTTCACCTGCATTACCGGCGTTTCGGGCTCGGGCAAGAGCACGCTCCTGGCCGATGTCCTTTACCGCGGCTGGAGTGGCGAAGCGAAGGAAGGCTTCGAGGCCATTAGAGGGAGAGAGCTCGTCGATAAAGTTATCATGGTCGACCAGTCGCCGCTCAGCACCTCGCCCCGCTCCATCCCCGCCACTTACACCAAGGCCATGGACGGTATCCGGGACCTTTTCAGCCAGACGCGCGAAGCGAGGGTTTTCGGCTTTAAGCCCGGCTATTTTTCCTTCAACACGCCGGGCGGCCGCTGCGAGGAGTGCAAGGGCGCCGGCCAGCAAATCGTGGAGATGCAGTTCCTGTCTGACGTCGTCCTCACCTGCGACGCCTGCAAAGGGAAGCGGTTCAGAGGCGAAATCCTGGAGATCAAGTACAAGGGCAAGAATATCGACGATGTCCTGGCCATGAGCGTCCGGGAAGCGCTGGATTTTTTCGGCGACCGGCCCGACATCCGGAAGAAGCTCTTGCCGTTAGAGGAAGTCGGGCTCGGCTACCTTCGCTTAGGCCAGCCGACAACGACTCTCTCCGGCGGGGAGCTCCAGAGGATCAAGCTCGCCTATCATCTTGTCCACGAGAAACAGAAGCGAATCCTTTATCTTTTTGATGAGCCCACAATCGGGCTTCACATGGATGATGTCTCGGTCCTCCTCCAATGCTTCCAGAAGCTCGTCTTGGAAGGACACACAGTCGTGGTCATCGAGCACAACTTAGATATCATCAAGTGCGCCGACTACATCATCGACCTGGGGCCTGAAGGAGGAGAGAGAGGAGGCGAGATCGTCGCCGCAGGAACTCCCGAGGCAGTCGCCAGGTCCAGGAAATCAATCACCGGCCGGTTTCTGCGCCCTTATCTCAATCATAAGCGTTGATCTTCTTCTTCAGCTCTTTCAAGAAATCCGGATGGGGCTTCAAGCCGAGCGATTCGGCCCTCCGGGCATGCTCCCAGGACTTTTCGTAGTTTCTCTTCTTAAAATAGATCACGGCCACGTTGTTGTGAACAACGGCCACGTCAGGATCGAGCCTCAAAACTTGGATGTAAAAATCTAAAGCACTTTCGAGTTCTCCTCGTCCAAGATGGAGATTGCCTAAGTTGACGAGCGCTTCTTTGTTACTTGGGTCAAGTCCAAGAGACGTCCTGAACTCCCCTATTGCCTCCTCAATCATCCCTTTCTGCGAATACGCAATCCCCAGGTTATTCCGTGCCAGGGAAGACGAGGGATCAAGCGAGATGGCCTTTTTTGCCTCGCTTGAAGCCAGGTCGAACTGCCCTTTTTTGAGGTGGGCAGAACTCAAGTTGAGATGGACATTCGAAGATTCATAGCCACCGTCGAGCGCCAATTGAAGCTCCCGGATGGCTTCGTCTGGCCTGTTCTTAAGAAGGAGGCAGTAGCCAAGGCTGGCGTGAGCTTCACCAAACCGAGGGTTGAGAAGGGTCGCCCGCAAGAACATGGCCGCTGCCTCGTCAACCTGGCCTTCGTCCAGATGGCAATTCCCCAGGTTGTAACACGCTTTTTCGTCTTTTGAATCCAAGGCCAAGGCTTTCAGGAAATCTTTTTTGGCCACTCCGGTCTCTCCGGCCCGGTGATGAACCTTTCCCCTCACGGTGTATGCGGCTGACAGGTCCGGGTCCAAGCCGACGGCCTTTTCTGCCAGTTCCAGAGCCCTGGCCTCGTCTTTTTTCCTTAAAAACAGCTCAGCCAGGTTGGCATAAGCCAGGGCAAATTGAGGCTCGATCGAGATTGCCTTAAGAAAAAAAGACTCAGCCTCATCGAGCCTTTCTAACCGAAGATAGATTTCTCCAAGGTTGCAGTGGGCCTCTGCAAAATTAGGTTTCAGTTCAAGCGCTCTCAAGTAACAATCGCGTGCCGTTTCGAGTCCTCCTTTCTTCCCATAGGCAATGCCCAGGTTATAAAGGACTCGCGCGTGGCCGGGCTTTCGGGCGAGGATTTCTTGGTATGTCTTGATGGCTTCGTCGACTCGCCCGCTTCGCCGCAGGGCAATACCATAGAGGTTATGCGCCTCTAGGCTTTCCGGATTCATGGCTATTGCCTTCTTGCATTCAGAGATGACGTCGCCGTATTCTTTTTGCTCGAGATATATCTGCGCCAGGAGCAAGTGAACATCCTCAAGACCCGGGCGCCGAGCAATCCCCTGTTCCAGCCTCTTTGTTCCTTCCCATCGCTTTATACCTGAGACAATTTTCTTATAGAGGGCAATCGTTTCTTCCCAAGCTTCTTGGGGAAGCGGAAACTGAGTCCCATGAAAAGACCTGTTTCTCTGGAGAAGGATGATCCGGAGGTTAGCGTTGTCGAACCCCTCCCCGCGGCCCTGGATGTCCATCAAGGAATCGGGGTCGTTCACGTGGACTGCGCCAAAAAGATGGGCCAGTTCATGTTGCAGATTCTTGACCCCTGGGGGCACACGTGTGGGCATCTTGAGGAGGACGATTCCCTCCCGAAAAATTGAATAACCAAAAAATCGCTCGTCCAGGTTTTTCTGACCGGTCAAGGCAAGGACAATATCGTGAGCGCCTTTGGCGACGCCCATCTCCAGGCTCTCAGCCAGGACGTCCAAAGAAGTAAAATGGTCAGATGTTGTCCATTCTCCAAACTCGTCAATAACAAGTTTGAGCCCGAAGAATTTCTCGAAGTTCACGCTCGCCAGCGCCACAAGTTCTTCTGCAGCCGCCTTCCATCCGTGAGACTGACGGCACTCTTCATCTCCCAAGACAAGAAGGCTGAGCTGCCTCATTTCGGGACCGAAGACAACAGCAGAGAAAAACAACACACATAGAAAAAGAGTGACTCTTCTTACCAGGCTGGTCACCATTTTTATCACCCCGGGGAATGCCGGCGACTTTGGCAACTTATCAGGATGAGAAATCACAAGACCACCTTGATTTTTGCCTGAATTCAGTTTAAAGCAGGGAGAAAATTCAAGTCAACCAAAAAGAGAAGAAATATCGAACTACGAATTTGACGCCAAAAATTGGGCTGTGATATAAGCAATTGAGTAAGACACTGGAGGAAAGATGAAACGCCTGGCCAGACCCGGGTTCATCGTTTTTCTTATTCTTGCCTTAACCAGCGTCGCCCTTTTCCCGGGAACGGCCCAAGAGGACAGGCTTTCCCGGTTCGCTGCGGCCATCAAGGAGTTTGAGGCATTTGTCGCCGAGCAGATGTTTTTAGACCGCATGCCCGGTCTTTCTGTGGGCTTCATCAAGGATGATTTCACCTGGGCCCGAGGATTCGGCTACGCCGACCTTGAAAACAAAGTCCCAGCCAAGGCAGAGAACTCTTACCGGCTGGCCTCCGTGACGAAAACGATAACAGCCGTGGCCGTGCTTCAGCTCGCCGAGCAAGGAAAAATCAACCTCGACGCCGAAATCCAAACCTATGTGCCCTATTTCCCGCGGAAAAAATGGCCGGTGACCGTCCGCCAGCTCCTGGGGCACGTTGGTGGCATCAGCCACTACAGAAATTACGACACGGAAGGCCACATCAAGGTCCCAAAAAACACCCGGGAAGCCCTGGCCATCTTCGAGAACTTTGACCTCGTCGCTGAGCCCGGAACCCGCTACAACTACTCAAGCTACGGGTTTAACCTTTTGGGAGCTGCTGTCGAGGGAGCAAGCGGCCTTCCTTACGGAGAATACATCACCAAACATATCTTCGAGCCTCTCGGAATGGATAGCTCCCGACCAGATAATCCCCTCGACTTAATCCCCGACCGCGTCCGCGGCTACCAGATTGTCAAGGGCGAGCTCAAAAATTCGGAGTATGTGGATGTCTCCAGCCGCTTCGCCGCTGGCGGCGTCCGCTCGACAGTCGTTGACCTCCTCAAGTATGCCCGCGGCATCATCAACGGAGAGCTTCTCAGCCCGGCGACCTGGAAAAAAATGTTCTCGCCGATGGCCCTGCGAAACGGCTTTTTCACGTGGTACGGCATGGGCTGGGACGTGGAGCCGTGGGACGGCCATTTCGCTGCAAGTCACGGCGGCTCGCAGCCTGAAACGAGAACCCATCTTCTCATCTTCCCGGTCGACAGGTTCGCCGTGGCCATCGCTTCGAACCTCGAGGGGTCGAACCTCGTTCCCTATGTCAGACGACTTACCGAGCTCGTTCTTGATGATGACACCGATGGCACTGCCTATGCGCCCGACAAAGTTCTTCAATCCATCTATACGGCCGTTAATCTCGTTTTCTCTCATGGGATGAGTCAGCACCAGTGGAACTCTTCACTCACCGCCCAGAATCAGATTGAGCTGGGGCAGGCTTTTGATTATTTCAATGACAACGTCAATGAAGATGCGCTCCGTCAGGATTTCGGGGTGAAAAAGAAAAAAATCCTCGCCGGCGTTCATCCGGCCTCTAACCAGGCGTTCACCAAGCTGGGAATCTACATGGCCATGGCTCTGGAGGAGCAGCGGGGGAAAGATAAGCTTCAAACTTACTTCAGGGAGGGCCCGGTTGCCTTCTTTAACGATTATATCAAGCTCACGACCTCCAAGAATGCGACCAAAAAACATCTTCGCTTCAGGCCCGAATTGGCAGGCCTCGTGGCCGGCTGGCAAGAGGATTGGAGCCGGACTTACACCGAAGAAGTCCGGCGTTTATCGCTTACCCCCGGCTCTGACTTTGTCCGAATCATGGCCAGACTCAAGAAAGAATTTAGCGGCGCCTCACTCTACCCTGATTTCACGGCCGCGTTATCTAGCGCAGCCGAACACTATCTGAGGAGAGATAATCCCGACCGAGCTATTGCCATTCTGAAATCCGGACAGCCTCTCTACCCGGCTTCTCCAGCGCTCAATGTATCGCTCGGCCTGGCTCATCTATGGAAAGGCGACATTGAAACAGCCCGCGCATTCTACGGCCAAGCTCACGAACTCGATTCCACTGACCAGGCAGTGAGCGTCGAGCGATATATCGCTTCGGGACGATTTTTGGCACGGGCGGAAAAGAACAAAGAGGCTCTCGAGTTAGGGGAAATTGCCCTCACCTTTTACCCCAAAGAAACGCGCCTCTACGTCGAGCTCAGCGACTTCTGTGTCACCCTGGGCCAGAAAGAAAGAGCTGTTGACTATCTGAAAAAGGCGCTCCAGATAGACCCCCAGAATGAAAACGCCAGGACAAAGCTCAAAGCGCTGGAAAAACAAGGAGGGACAAAATGAAGACGGGAATTGGCGACCGATTTCAGGAAGAGACCAAATACGCAAGGGGAAGGCGTGGAGGCGAATCCTTAGACTGGCGGGCAAGACCTGAAGCAACAAAGAGCTTTCGCGGCGCGCCGCGTATCAAGTTAGACCCGCCTCTGCGGGAAGGAGGGTTGCCCCTCTGGGAAGCCATCGGCCGGCGCCGCAGCGTCAGGGAATACAAAAATATTCCCCTGACCAGGAGCGAACTCAGCCAGCTCATCTGGGCAGGCCAGGGCGTGACCAAAAAAATCTCCGGCTACGAGCTTCGAGCGGCGCCGTCGGCCGGAGCACTCTACCCTATGGAAACATATCTATCCATCCAAAATGTCGATGGGTTAGAGCGCGGTATCTATCATTACAACGTCAAGGAGCACACACTTGAGCTCCTTCGCCAGGGCGATTTCCGGTCTGCCCTCGCTGAAGCAGCACTGGACCAGGACTTTCTGGCTGAGGCGGCTGCCGTCTTTGCCTGGACGGCTGTTTTCGGCCGGTCCAAATGGAAATACAGGGAAAGGGCTTATCGCTACGTTTATCTTGACGCCGGCCATATCGCCCAGAATGTGGCCCTGGCTGCGGTGGCTCTCGGGCTCGGCTCCTGCCAAGTGGCGGCGCTTTATGACGATGAGGTCAACGCCCTGCTGGGTGTCGATGGGGAAGAAGAGAGCATCCTTTACCTGACGAGCGTCGGCCGGCCCTGATCAACATATAGGAAAATCTTCACCCCTAAGAATAACAGCAAAAAGCCTCTTGACTCCTTTATCTTACGGATACGATGCGTCCACATTCGCGCACGATTATTCCATCCCAATTGAGGAAATTTACTGATAAGAAGCGAGTTTCAAATCTCTCTCTGAATTATTTATCTGGAAAAAAACTGGTGATAAAAATAAAATACATCTCAGGAGGGTAGAAAAAATGAAGAAAAGCATCATCTTGTTTTTTGGCGTTCTTTTCCTTTTGACTTTGGGAAAGCTTCCTGCCCAAGAAGCTAAGAAGCCGTGGCTGCTGAGCCTTGATCAAATCAACTCAGTCGTCAACAAGGTCAGGGCCGGAAAGGACCTAACGCCGCCGGCCTGGCCCGATGGGGCAAAGGTGGCCGTGGCTCTGTCCTTTGACTTCGACGCCGAGACAAACGCCCTCCGTGACGGCGATTATTCCCCGGGGATTCTTTCCCAGGGGGAGTATGCGGCCCGTGTAGCCGTGCCAAGGATACTGGCTCTTCTCGATAAATACAGAATCCCCGCGTCTTTCTTCGTGCCCGCCGTGACAGCCCTCCTCCATCCAGAAGAAATCAAAGCCATCACGGCCAAGGGGAGACATGAAATCGGAATGCACGGCTGGATCCATGAACGCAATTCCCTCCTCTCGGAGGAAGAGGAGCGCGACCTGATGAGGAAGTCCTTCGATACTCTCAAGGCTGCGATCGGAAAGCCGCCGGCCGGCATCCGCACGCCTTCCTGGGACTTCAGCCCTTCAACGCTCAAGATCATCCGCGAGCTCGGCCTCCTTTACGACAGCAGCCTGATGGCCGATGACCGGCCCTATGAGCTCGTCGAAGACGGAAAGCCCACGGGCGTCGTCGAGCTTCCCGTCGAATGGCTCCTCGACGATTATCCGTACTTCGGGTTTGAGCGCTACAGCGCTGTCCGGCCGCACGTTACACCATCCGATGTCATGGCCATCTGGGCGGCCGAGTTCGACAAGGCCTACGAGGAAGGCACAGTTTTTGTCCTGACCATGCACCCAAAGTACAGCGGCCACCGCAGCCGGATCGCCATGTTAGAGAAGCTCATCGAGCACATGCTGGCCCGCAAAAATGTCTGGTTTGCCACCCACGAAGCCATCGCCCGCTACGCCAAGGAGCAGATGACAAAGACGGAAGGGTCGGAGTTGTGATCGATAACGGCTGTCTTTTTCGAGGCGGAAAAGAGAAAGTCATCAGAACTGCTACCCTCAATTCTGACAAAATTGAGGCCGTCATCCTTCTTCCCGAGAAGCTTTTTTATAACACCGGTGCCCCCGGGGCAATCCTCATACTCAATAAAAACAAACGAGCCGATAGAAAGGACGAGATTCTTTTCATAAATGCCAGCAAGGAATATCAGCAGCACCCGGAAGTCCGAAAGCTTAATCAATCGGCCGATTCCCATATTGATAAAATCGCCAAAGCTTATCGAGGATTCAAAGAAATTGAGGGCTTTTCAAGAATTGTCGGATTTGACGAAATGAAAGAAAACGATTTTAACCTCAATGTCACGCTCTACGTTTTCCCTGAAGAAGAGGCCGAAAAAATAGACGTTGAAAAGGAATGGGAAGACCTTCGCCGCCTCGAGAAAGAGAGCGCTGAGATCGAAGCGAAAATCGAGGGCTATCTCAAAGAGATTTATAGAGAAAAATAATGTTTAAGCCAAATTTTCGCTATACACATAAGATTGTCAATAATCTTACTGCATCTGCCGCCGCGCGTACGGTCATTCTCAATGCTCGGCTCATTCCGAAATGGGAGGTCTCGCTTCGAAGAGAAGCGCTTCTCAAGAGCGCCCATTCCTCCACCGCAATTGAAGGCAACCCTCTCACTCTCGAACAGGTCACCGATCTAGCTGCTGGCCGGGATATCATGGTGAGAAGAAAAGACAAACAAGAGGTTCTGAACTACCTCGAAGCCTTAGACAGAATCCCCACGTTTGCCGAGAAGACGCCATTCGCATTGGCAGACTTACTCGAGCTCCATAAACTAATCACAAAAGACGCTCTCGATAATCCTGCGGATGAAGGCTCTTTGCGGAATAAACAAGTAGCAGTGCTGAACCGCGTCACTCGGGAAGCCATTTTCATGCCTCCGCCAACAGACCAGGTTGCGGTTCTGATGGATGAGTACTTGGAGTGGTTTAATTCCAAGGAGGTCAACGAAATCGATCCTGTGCTTGAGGCGGGCATAGCTCACTATGAGCTCGTCAGGATTCATCCGTTTGTTAACGGGAACGGGAGAACAGCCCGGGTTATGGCTTCACTTGTGCTTTACAAGAGATCCTTTGATATCAAAAGGTTTTTTGCGCTTGATGACTTCTATGATCAGGACCGACGCGCTTACTATGCAGCCCTCAAAACCGTTGATCAGAATACGTTAGACCTGACAACCTGGCTTGAATACTTCACAGAAGGAGTTGACCTCAGCATAAAGGCCGTTAAAGATAAGGTTATCGGCCTGAGCAAAAATATCAAGGTGCTGAAATAAAGAGGTCAGATCGCGCTCACAGAACGCCAGATGAAGATTGTGGAAAAAATTGTTGGAAAAGGATCGATTACGAACAGAGAAGTCCGGGAGATAACCGGTTTATCAGACGAAGGCGTACGAAAAGAAATAAACAAGCTCATCAAATTAGGAGTCATTGCCCCGAAAGGCAAAGGGAGATCCCTGCACTATGTCTTAATTTAGGAGGTTGGCGATTAAGTTGGCGATTTGTTGGCGTTTATAATAGGTCGATGAAAAAAAAGTCAATTATGATTTGAGGTAATAAGATGGAAGAATTGAAAGACGAAAATTTTGAATGCATTAAGGAAGATAATTCAGAAGAGGAAAACGAGAAACAATGGCAGAGGTCCAAGATAGTCTTTGATCAATTTTACGAGTACCTGAAAAACAAAGGATTAAACGGCAGCACTGCCGGCAGGCGAACCGATAACGCAGCTTTTTTTGTAATGAACTATCTTTTTGTTTACGATGACACAAAGAATGTTTTAAAGGTTTCCGAGGATAGTATCAGAAAATTCCTTGGCAATTGGTACATTAGAAAGTTTTGGAATCCTTCTCTTCAAGGCATCAAATCTTATCTCAAGGCAATCTCTGATTTTTACACATTTCTTAAGGATAAGGGCCTTATCTCCAAAGAACAATTAAGCGAAATAAAGGACGTGTGTAAAGACAAAGCATGGTTCGAGATGAGACTCCGAACTTATTTTGAGGCCCAGGGCGATGATTTTTACAATTGGATACAAGAATACAATTATGAATGGTAAATTTTGGCATAATGCTGCTTGAAGAAATATGATTAAAATATCCTTTATCCCAAAAAATTGGAAGACTCATAAAGTTATCGACCTTTTCGTTGTAGAAACAGGTACAACCCCATCAACCAAGCGAAAGGATTATTGGGAAAATGGAGCAATAAACTGGATCACTCCTTCAGACTTAAGCAGGTTGGACAATAAAATTCAAATTCGAGATAGTGAAAGGAAAATCACAGAAAAAGCATCCAAAGAACGCAACCTGCCTGTTATGCCCGTAGGCTCGATCATAATATCGACAAGGGCACCCGTTGGTTATGTTGCGGGACTTCAGGAAAACTCGACATTTAATCAAGGCTGCAAAGGCTTAGTTCTAAGACCTGGAAAGGAGGCAGATACCCTATTCTGTTGCTATTACCTTTTAAGTAAAAAACAAGAATTACAAAACCTCAGCGGTGGTAGTACATTTAAAGAGCTATCAAAGGATCAATTGGAAAGAATTAAAATTTTATTTCCTCCTTTGTCTGAGCAAAAAAAATTTGCGGATATATTGTCGACTATGGACCAGGCAATTGAGAAGGTTGGAGAAGCAATAGAAAAGACACAGAGACTGAAGAAAGGCTTGATGCAGGAGCTGCTAACCAAAGGCATAGGGCATAAAGAATTTAAGAAAACCGAGATAGGAATGATTCCGAAAATTTGGGAAGTAAGAAATATTGAGGATATTTCTTTAGACTTCGTGAGCGGAGGCACGCCCTCTACTTCTAATAAAGAATATTGGAATGGCGATATTGCCTGGATGACAAGTGCTTTTATCACTGAAAGAGAGATTAAAACTGGCCAACGATACATAACAAAGCAAGGTCTTAACAATAGCGCAACTGATATAGTTCGCAAAGACAATCTGGTTGTTGCCACAAGAGTTGGCATTGGGAAAGCAGCAATCAATAGAATTGATCTGGCTATTAGTCAGGATTTAACAGGAGTGATAATTGATAAAAGGCAAGCCTATCCTGATTTTTTGTATTGGGCTATGACAAATAGCGAGAGTAAGCTAAAGTCATTAGCCCAAGGAAGCACAATGAAAGGGATCCTAAGACAAGGGCTTGGCAAAATAAAGCTGCCTCTCCCTCCCCTTCCAGAACAGCAGAAAATTGCCGAAATCCTGGCGTCGGTTGATAAGCGACTGGAATTGTTGAGGGAGAAAACAGATAAATTGCAAAGAACAAAAAAAGGCTTAATGAATGACCTTTTAACCGGGAAAAGAAGGTTAATGCTCAATTCTATATAAGGAGGATATGATATGCCTTTTAAGAGGAAAAAAATTGAAAAATATCTTACAAAGTCTGAACTAGACGCAATCAATAAATTATATGCCCATTTAAAGAAAGACTGGCCAGAAGCAACATTTACACTCTTTGGTTCAAGGGCAACGGGAAAATTTGATGAAGAGTCAGATATCGACATTTTGATACTTTTACCATGCAATGTTAGCGAGAAGATAAGAGAACAAATAATTGACATAGTTTTTGATATAAATCTTCAATTTGATACAAATATAAGCCCTCTTATTTTTTCAAAAAGGGAATGGGCAGATCTTTCTATCCTTCCAATTCATTATTTTGTAGAAAAAGAAGGAGTTTCTCTATGAATGAAGGAAGAAACTTAAGAGAAGAAGTTATCAAGTACTGGATAGAGAAATCTATGGAATCTCTTAGCGCTGCAGAAGATGACTTAAGGGCTGGGCGGTTTTCTTTTGCTGTGAATAGAATTTATTACGCATGTTTTTACGTCACCAGTGCATCATTGCTTCAAAAAGAATTAAAGTTCAAAAAACATTCTGGAGTTAAGGCTTCCTTCCATAAGAATTTTGTAAAACAGGGACTTGTAAGTGCTGATGAGGGGCGCTTTTACGATAAGTTGTTTGAGGCGAGGCAAAGAGGGGATTATATTGAATTTGTTCATTTTGAAAAGGATCAAGTAGAAGACTGGCTCAAGAAGGCAAAGAAATTTGTGAATAAATTAAAAATGTTAATTGAAAGCTCCCTTGACAAACAGGAGAAATCAGGGACTTAAGAAATGGTATTTCATGAGAAACATCTTGTAGAAAACTATATTGTTGAGCGAGTTGCAGAGAAAGGGTGGCAGTTTGTTCCGGCAGAAGAGCTCGAGAGGGATAACCTCGAAGAGCCGCTGCTCATGCCTAATCTCATCCGGGCGATTGAAAAAAGTAATGCATCCGCAGGCGTCGGGGACGAGGAAATCCATAAAGTTCTGAATGAGCTGAAGTTAGCTCCGACAGGAAGCGAAGGATCAAAAAAGATACTTAATTTTTATAGATTTGGCGTCCCGGTCAAATTCGAGAAAGAAAAAGTCGTCAAGTATGTCCGGCTGTTTGATTTTGAGAATCCAGAGAGCAACGAATTCATAATTACTCGCCAGGCGTATTTTAAAGGCAAAGACATCATCAGGACGGATATCGTCCTTTACGTGAACGGCATGCCCCTGGTCAATATCGAGTGCAAAGACCCCACCAAAATTTCGGAAAGCTGGCTGAATGCCTACAATCAGATCAAAGATTACGAAAAAATAGTTCCCGAGCTTTATAAATATGCCCAAATCGGAGTAGCCGCTGAAAGCGTAGCCCGATATTTTCCCATCGTGCCCTGGCAGGAGGATGTGAACACGCATGAATGGAGAGAAGAAGGCAAGGATTCCATAGATTCAGCAATTGAGATGCTTTCTCCTGAGACGCTTCTTGATATTATCCACAATTACCTTTTTTTCAGGGTCGAGCACGGAAAGGCGACCAAAGTTGTTACGCGCTATATGCAATTTCACGCTGCCAACAAAATGGTCGAGCGGGTAATTAAGAATCTCAATGGACAAGACGATAAAGATAGAGGACTTGTCTGGCACTGGCAGGGAAGTGGTAAGACGCTAACCATGATATTCGCGGCACACAAGCTTTATTATCACGAGAAGCTCGGAAACCCCTCCATCTATTTTATCATCGATCGCACCGAGCTCGAAACGCAGCTTTATGATGAATTCACCGCCATGGATATCTTTAGCCCGGAAATCATAGATTCAATCAGCGCGCTGAAGAGAGTTTTGAAGCACGATGATTATCGAAGTAAGAGAGGCGTATTCATCGTCCTCATCCATAAATTCAGACCACAGGAACTGGAAAGCCTTCAGAGAGAGCTTGAGGTTGTATCCAGGCATAAAGAAACAGTATTGACACGAAAAAACATCATCGCCCTTGTGGATGAGGGGCACAGAACTCAGTACGGCACCCTCGCCGCCCAGATGAAAGCCATCCTCAAGAATGCTTTCTTTTTCGCTTTTACGGGGACGCCGATTTCGAAGAGGGGGCGGGACACTTATCTCGAGTTCAGTTATCCTCCCCGGGAACCCTACCTTGACCTCGTAAAAGTATGCGCCGATTTACCTCGTAATACTACACGCCTCTTGACAACTGGTTTCGCCTGGCTTCCAAGCTTTAGTTTACCATACCAATCAGGCGTTCTGAAGAGGAGGTTTTCATGAAAAACTTGGTTCGAAATTGCCGCGGCATATTTTTTGTTTTTATTGGCCTTTTGTTTCTGATAGCCACCCAGGCTATCCCCTGTACGGTCGCCGTCGTTTCGGGGAAGGCGGCGGCCGACGGCCGGCCTCTCCTGTGGAAGAACAGGGACGCCCCCGTCATCGATAATAAAATCCTCTATCTTAAAGGCCCAAAATACGCTTTCATCGGCCTGGTTAACGCTATGGATACGGCGGGCTCAAATGTCTGGGCAGGGATAAACACCGAGGGTTTTGCCATCATGAACGCGGCCTCGAATGACCTGGCTGACGACGTGAAGGGTGGTGACAAGAACGGAGAGTTCATGCGGCTGGCTCTGGGCGAATGTGCCACCGCCGCGGACTTTGAAGCTCTGCTCCAGAGGACTAACGGCGAGCGTGATGTCGCCGCCAACTTCGGCCTCATCGACGCCGCAGGAAATGCCTGCTTTTACGAGACGGGAAAAGCTAACTTTGTCAAGTTTGATGCTAATGACCGGCGCGTCGCACCGTTCGGTTATATCGTCCGCACGAACTACGCCTTTACGGCGGCTGAAAAATACAAGGGCGGAGGCTACATCCGCTTTGAGCGCATCTCCCATCTTTTCGAGAAAGCCCTGGCCGAGGGTCGTCTCGACGTCGAGTTCATCCTTCAGGAAGCAGCGCGCGACCTGGCGAACGAGAAGCTTCATTCGTATCCATTCACCCAGTCCTTGCCCGAAGATCCGGCCAGACCTCTTTATATCAACACCAACGATACGATCAACCGCAACTCGACCGTCTCGGCGGCTGTCTTCCACGGCGCGGCGAGCCAAGAAAAAGCGTGGCTGGCCACGATGTGGGTGATGTTGGGCCAGCCGGTCTGCTCTGTGGCCGTTCCTCTCTGGGCATGCGCATCCCAGATTCCGAGTCCGGTCAGCGGACTGACTACAGCACCCCTCAACGACCTGGCCAAGTCGATCGCAGCCTATCTCTACCCGGACCGCCGGGGGCACATGCCTCAGTATCTCAACGTCACCCGGCTCAGGAAGTACGGCGGGGAGGGCATTCTCCCGAAATTGCTCCGCATCGAAAACGAGGTCATCGCCAAAACTAAACGCAAAATCAGCGATTGGCAAAAATCAAACCCGAGCCCGAAGGATGTGGAGACCTTTGAGGCAACGCTGGCCGCCTGCATTTTGGAATCCCTGAAAACTTCTTTCCCCGACTTAATAGCCGGCAAATAGCCATCAGATTTTTTCCGGTCCGACGATCCCGCCGGAGATGATCGTGTTCATAGCCTCGGGAACCGTCCAGTCCAGGCTTCTCACCTGGGATTCCTTGACCATGACCACGAAGCCAGTTGTCGGGTTGGGCGCCGTGGGAATGAAAACTTTAAGCAGTTTTTCTGGCCGATCTCCTTCTGAAGTCAGAGTGCCGGTCACAAACCCGACCGACCATAGGCCGGGCCGGAAATGCTCCACCATGACCACCTTTTTAAAGGCCTGCTTCTCGGGAAGAGAAATCGCATCGGCAAGCTGTTTGCCGAGTGTATAGATGGTCTTGATCAAAGGGATGCGGGTTGTGACCAGCTCAATCAGGGCAAAGGCTCTTCGGCCCAGCCAGTTGCTCGCCGCCAGCCCGAGAAGATAAAGAAAAATGAGAACAAGCAGGATGCCCAGGCCAGGGATTTTGAAACCCAGGAATCTATCGATCACCCTGGTAATCCGCGCATCAATGGCCAGGTAGAGGAAGCGGATGACAAGGTAGGAAAGCCCCAGGGGAATGATCGCCAAAAAACCCCGGAAAATATGGATTCTCAGGTGTTTTAAAATCTTTCTCATGGGAGAGGGACTCCTTCATC
>CAZKBY010000034.1:0-18756 GCA_964550915.1 uncultured Eubacteriales bacterium
CTTTTGCCCTCATCTATTTCGGCAGGTTCACCCTGAACATCATGACTCTCGGCGGTCTTGCTCTCGGAGTCGGGATGCTGGTTGATAACGCCATCGTCGTCCTGGAGAACATCTTTCGCCTCCAGGAAACGGGAGTTCCTCCTAAAAAAGCGGCCATCACCGGGAGCCAGGAAGTCCAGGCGGCCATCATCGCCAGCACGCTCACGACGGTGGCAGTGTTCATGCCCATGGTCTTTATCCGCGGCATGACCGGGATCATGTTTAAGCAACTCGCCTATGTCGTCAGCTTTGCCCTCTTCTGCTCGCTCTTCGTCGCTCTGACTCTTGTTCCCATGCTTTCCAGCCGTATGCTTAAGCCAGCGCCGGCATCGAACCCCGACGCGAAAAAGCGGCTGGCAAAAAGAGCTGCCTGAGTCCGGCAGGCATTCAAGAATTTGGAAAACAATTACAAACGGCTTCTCCACTATGCGCTCGATCATCGTCTCCTTGTCCTTGGGATAACTGCCGGCCTTCTGGCCGGAAGCATCGCTCTTGTCCGGCTGGTGGGGAGCGAGTTCTTGCCCTCGACTGATGAAGGGGAAGCACGAGTGACGGTGGAAATGGAAGTCGGAACCAGGCTCGGAATTATGGATGACAAATTCAAGATGATCGCTGATATCATCCGGAAAGAAACACCCGAGATCGAAAGCATTGAGGAAGGCATCGGCGGAGGCGGCTGGCGGGGCACGTCTAACACCGGGAGCATTACCATCAAGCTGAAACCAAAATCCCAGCGATCGAGGTCGAGCGAGGACATTGCCACAGACCTGAGGTGGAAGCTCTCGAATATTCCCGGAGTCATTATCCGAACCCGGGCCAGCGGCGGCCAGATGATGTTTGGAATGCGCGGCGGGGGAGGTCAGGAAAGGGTTCAGGTCGAGATTCGCGGCTATGACCTCAGAATCGCTGAAGCGCTGGCCCAGCAGGTCAAAAAAATCGTCGAGAATGTCGACGGAATCACCGACGTCCGTCTCAGCCGGGAGATAGGGAAACCCGAAGAGCTATTCATCATCGACAGGCAAGCGGCGGCGGACATGAAACTCTCGGTCAATCATATCGGCAGCACGATCCAGACTGTGCTGACAGGAACCCAGGCCAGCATGTACCGGGAGGGCGGGCACGAATTCAGGATCCTGGTCAAAGTCAAGGACTCGGAACGGATGGACATTAACGATATTCTCGACCTGACGCTGACCAACTCCGATGGGCAATCGGTGAGCCTGCGGAATGTCGTCGATACGCGGCCGCGCCGAGGTCCGCTGAGGATCGAAAGAAGAGACCGGGAGCGGGTCCTGACCATTTCGGCTGAGATCGCCGGCAGGGACCTCGGGTCAATCCTGGGTGACATCCGAGAAGGCCTGCGTTCTCTTCCCATTCCGAGAGACTTCAGCGTCGGTTTCACCGGAGATTACGAGGAACAGCAGAGAGCCTTCCGGGAGCTGCTCCTCAGCATCACCCTGGCCATCATGCTGGTCTACATGATTATGGCCATGCTTTATGAGTCGGTGCGCGACCCGCTCATCGTCATGTTCTCGGTTCCGTTGGCCGCCATCGGCGTCATTCTGATACTCTTTCTCACGGGCACAACGTTCAACGTCCAGTCTTATATCGGTTGCATCATGCTGGGCGGCATCGTCGTTAACAATGCCATCTTGCTCGTCGATTGCACGAACCTTCTTCGGCGGCGCGATAAAATGGCCTTACGAGAGGCCATCGAAGAAGCCGGCCGACGGCGTCTCCGTCCGATCCTGATGACGGCCCTGACGACGATAATGGCCATGATCCCGCTCGCTCTGGGATTGGGCGAGGGAGGCGAGGCTCAGGCTCCTTTAGCCCGGGCTGTTGTCGGAGGCCTGACGAGCTCGACTCTGATCACCCTGATAATCGTCCCTGTTGTCTATTCTCTCTTCGAAGGAAGAAGGGAAAAAAGGGAACGAGAGACTGTTTAGAGAAGAAGCAAAGCCGCCCCCGAAGGCGGCGGAAGACGAAGACAGCAAAAAAAGAAATCTTTTGCGTCGTTGTCCAATTTTGCGACCATTCAAACGTTCAGGTCAATCAAGGTCCGCGATTTCAGAAACGGAAACCAGCACTGAGAAAAAGGAGGTTTCTGGTAAGCTTCCCCTCGGTGCGCCTTGTGTAGTTCAGCTGGAATCTGAACTTTTCAACAAAAATCCAATCAACGCCGGCAAAAAAAACGGCGCTTGTTGTCACTTTGTAATCCTCTTCGGTGACAATATCAAAGGGTCTTGAGCCCGTCCCCAACCCCGCATAAAGGAAGCTCGAGACCGAAACGTACCGGCGCAGGCTCGCTGTCCAGGAGAAATCATCCCCCTCCCCTTTCGGGGTGTAATACCAGCGGAAGAAGGCAATTTGCTTCCCGAAATAATAGCCAAGGCTTCCGAGATAGATCGAGACCGGGGTTGCCGTGAAATGCATCTTCCGATAACCCAACGAGATATCCCAGGAGGTTAGGATTCCTTGGGTGACCTCCAGCATGAAAGAATGCTCGGGAAAATGGACAGCCTTTGGAGAATAGGTCGCGTTCATGGTGGCGTAGGCCCGATCCCAAAGCCCCGGGTAAAACTCGACTTCAAACTGATGGTCACTTTGTCTGAATCGCTCGGTCAGATCTGCCTTTAGAATCACAGGACCAAGCTGGGGAAGACGAACCTGAAAAGCCAACCGGTCATCAACGTAATCGGCACGGCCATCGCTGAAGGATTCCACCTGGCGCTCATAACGGATTTCAGGCCTATCTTTGTGCCGCGGGGTGGCCAAACTTAGAGCTTGTTTGTATTCCTCTTTGTGAGGCTCGATGCTGAGAGCCAAGCGAAAATATTTGCGGGCCCGATCATAGTTGCCGCTCCACAGGTGGACGCGGCCCAGCCTGAAGCAGACGTCTGCTTGCCCTTCTGGCCCTTGTTGCAAGGCGGCGACCTGCTCATAGAATGATATGGCCCGCCCGTAATCACCCTGCCAGGACGAGACTTCAGCCAGACCGGTTAAAGCTTCTGAATGGCGGGGCGAAATTTCGAGCACCTTCAGGTAACCGGCTTCAGCGACATCATAGTGTTTGCTCCAGGACTCGACGCGCGCCTGGAAAAGAAGGACATCGATGTCCCGGGGAAAGCGGGCCGCCAGTTTGTTGAGGACAGCCAGCGCCTCGTCCCGTCTGTTCGAAAAGGCATATGCCTGGCTGAGGAGAAAATGATAGTCATAATTTTCCGGGTCTTGGGCGAGCTTCTCCCGGCACATTTTTATTGCCAGATCGAAATTGTTTCCCCGAATTGCCTGGCGGACGTCTTCGACCGACTCGTCCTCGCCGGGAGTCGCAGCCACGTTCAGGGCTCCAATATACAATATCGACAGAAAAAATAGAAACAGAGGGATAAACGGGAACCCAAAACCACGGCGGCCATTCTCCACGACTATCTCACCTCCGCAAAGCCTCTCCTTGTCATCTGCCCCCACTCCTTTTTCCCCCGCCAATAGTCAAAGAAAGCTTTTGCCCGGACGAGCGCCAGGAACTGGCGGTAGAGGACGTTCTCTAGCAAGCTAAAAAACACGATGGTCAGGATATCCCCCAAACGAGGGTAACGATAGGAAGAGTACTCTTCGAGAAGGACGGCCAGCAACGAGAGCAGCGTCCCAAGGACAAGGGCGACGAGGAAAAAGAGCAGGGCAAAGGGATAATTGACCCCTCCGAAAATAAGGCAAAAAAGAAAAATTCCATAACCAGCGATCTCAATAAACGGGCCAAGCATTTCGAAAACAAAATAAAAAGGCATGGCCAGCAACCCCGTGACTCCGTAGCGCGGATTGAAAAGCATCTTCAAGTTATGGCCGAGGGCATCGATGAGGCCCCGATGCCATCTGTTCCGCTGTCGTACCAGAATTCTCAGGGATTCTGGGGCCTCGGTCCAGCAGATAGGGTCAGGAATGAAACGAATATCGAAAGGCGTCTTCATGTTGTGGAGATGACGTCTTAACCTGACCACCAGATCGACGTCTTCACCAATCGTCCCGGGCCTATAACCTCCACACTGGAGGACGACGTCTTTCCGAAAGAGGCCGAAAGCACCGGAGATGATGAGGATGCTCCGGAGCATGCTCAGCCCGAGACGCCCCCCGAGAAAAGCCCGAAGGTATTCGATAACCTGGAAGCAAGCCAAGGCATTGCGAGGCGTCCGAACATGAGTGATCTGACCTCCTCCGACAACACAGCCGTTGCTCAGCCTGATGATCCCGCCGGCGGCGACGAGGCGGTCCGGATCCTCAAGAAACGGCCGAACGATTTTCAGCAACGCATCTCGCTCGAGCAACGAATCGCTGTCCACGGCGCAAAAGAGAGGATAGCGAGAGACATTCAGCCCGGCGTTCAAAGCGTCGGCCTTTTGACCGTTCACCTTGTCAACGACGACCAGCTTAGGGCAAGAGGGCGAGAGATAAATACCTCGCACAGGCTTTGTTTCGAGGACCCTGCGGAAGACCCGCCTGGTTTTTTCAAGATGGAAGAAGCGGATAAGTTTCTCCAATGTCAGGTCGGTTGACCCGTCATTGACAACGATGACTTCGAAGAGGGGATACTCCAGCGCCAGCAACGATTTGACGCTATCGACGATCGTTTTTTCCTCGTTATAAGCTGGGGCGATGACCGAGATGGGTTTGACAAGAGGCAGGCGGAAGACATCGTGAAAACTGACGTAGGTCGTAAGATGCTGGTAACGAAAAATCCCGATCAGGGAAAGAATCGTGAACAGAAAATAGAAGAGGTTGATGGCCAGGAAATAGACCAGGATGACCAGACTCACGGGCTGGAGGAATCTGCTTAAAGCGTCTGCCATCGTTCACCCCGCTTCTTCCAGAATGGCCATCTCATTCAGGACCATGAGGGACATATCGCGAGCAAAACGGTCTTCCGTTTGAACCGCCACTCTTTTGAGCCGCCGGATTCCCTCCCATCCCATCCCGGCTAGAGCCTTGGCGCCATTGTACCGGACAAACCAGTGGGGAGAGAAAAGAGATTTAGATAGCACATCGATCGTCTCGGGACTCTTGAGATACCCCAAGCTCTTAACGGCTTGGCACTGAACTTCCCAGGCATCGTCCCGCACGAGGTTGAGCAGAATTTCGACGGAATCGGGGACGAGGAGCCTCCCCAAGGCGCGGGCCACTTTGATCCTGATTTCTTTATCGGGGTGAACGGCCCAGG
Source organism: uncultured Eubacteriales bacterium (assembly GCA_964550915.1). Taxonomy (GTDB): domain Bacteria; phylum Acidobacteriota; class Aminicenantia; order Aminicenantales; family UBA8522; genus JARYMI01. Next base: position 5,252 of record CAZKBY010000034.1, read on the forward strand.
GATGAAGATCCTGAGCCAGTGACCGGAGAGGAACAGCGCCGATGAGCTCGATCAGCAGGCCGATTTTTTCAAGCGGAAGATTGCGCTTCATGTATTTTTGAACGTACGGCGCTATCTTTTCGCCAAGCCCGAGCATGATGTTGTAATAAGCCCTGACGGCATGGCCCGAATCGTGTTCGAACACCCTAAAAATAAACTCAAGCGTGACGGGGTCAGACACCCGGAAGAGCGTTATGATGGTCGTGAGTCTGACGATGGGTTTGTCGCGAAGGACCTTGAAGAGGAGCGAGCTTTCAGCCGGATCGAAGAACGCAAAGAACAGCCGGGCCCCTTTTAGACGCCTGATGGTCCAGAATGAGGAGAGGTTTTTCAGGCACTTGTCTTTAAGAGCCAGATCGAAGATGATCTTCAAACGATCCCTGGCCGCACCGCTCAATACCTGTCCATAGTTCAGGAGAACACTCGTTAACACCGAGGGATGGAACTTGTATTTCAGGGCCACGAGACGAGCCGGTTCAGAACTGGAGGCGGCGATAGCTTCCAGGACATCTTTCTCGATCGCCTGATAAAGGCCATCCGATAGGCGGCGCTTGTAATCCATGACGATTCGCCTTGCGACAATATAACTGAAAAGACAGAAAGACAGCAGGAGAAGAAAGCCAAGGCTATAAGCAACTATTATGAGAGAGGGATTCATGCGAGGGAATTCAGGTTTTTGTTGATTTTGGCCAGTAAGACCTGGGGTGAAAAGGGCTTCGTGATGTAGTCGACGGCGCCCGTTTCTAACCCGCTGAGCACATCGGCTTCCTCGGCCAGCGAACTGAGGATGATCACGGGAATATGGGCGCTTGATGGGTCTTTCTGGAGAATCGAAAGGAATTGAAACCCGTTGAGGTCGGGCATCATGATGTCAAGGAGAATAAGATCCGGCTTTTCCTGGAAGGCCTTTTTGAGTCCCTCGGCGCCCGCGAGCGAAGCGCAGACAGTGAAATTTTCTCTTTCTAAGAAATGGGAGATAACTCTAACCGTGGTCGAATCGTCGTCCACGACCAAGATCTTCTTCTTTCTCGACTCGGGAGATGGAGAAGCGAGAGGAACTTCCGTTTTTCTGCTTTTCAAAGGGCGCGAGCTTTCGAGAAGCTTCTTAATGGTCAATAACCTCTCCAGCTCACGATCAGGCTGGAATGCCCGGGGCTCTTTCTGATTACTCGGGTCAGAAACATCATAATCCCCGAGGACCTGCCGAGACTTTTCCGGGCCAACGTTTTCCCGCTGGCCATGGTCGTATTGCTTCAGACGATCAATAATGTTTTCCAGTTCCTTGACTTTAATGAGCTCGGCGAATGCCGCGTTCGTCAGTTTCTCCATTTTTGCCCTGAGTTCAGCGGCATTTCTTTGATGAGAGTCTGCTTCTTCCCGAATTTGTTTAATCATTCTTGCCAGTTCATTCCTATCGGGAGTCAGATGGGTTCCGAGATGGAGCTTTTCTCTCCCGGGCTCACGGTTTAGAGTCCTGGCCGCTCGGTTTTTCTGGAGATGGAGCTGCGGAGGCTCGGTCCTTAACACGTTTTTCATGCCAATTCTTCATTCCTATGGGGCTGATGTTTTATATTTTCATCAGATAAAAGCAAAATGCTATCCTCCTCGGCGATGATTTAAGGGGGGATTTTTCATTCTTTCTCCTCCTCCGAAAAGGGGAGGCCGGATGGTCGCCACGCAAAATCGGCCATTGGCTAAATGACAAATCTCCGATTGGCGAAAGCCGTTTGACGCCTCGCTGGACTTGTGCTATAAGCGCGTTGCCAAGATGAAGATGTCGGCAAGAACAGAGACAAGGAGTCGGGCGATGAAAATCATCGTTGCTTCCCTATTGTCAGGCCTGATCATCGGGTTGGCTCTTCCCGCCTACGGCCTTTCGGGCCAAGAGACAGACGTCCAGAAGGAGGCCCGGATGAAGTGGTGGACCGAGGCCCGCTTCGGGATGTTCATCCACTGGGGGCTCTATGCCCTTCCCGCCCGCCACGAGTGGGTCAAACACAACGAGCACCTCACGGATGAGGCTTACGACCGGTATTTCCAGCATTTCAACCCCGACCTCTACGACCCGAAAGAGTGGGCACGGCTGGCCAGGGAAGCGGGGATGAAATACTTTGTCGTCACGACCAAGCATCACGAGGGCTTTTGCCTCTGGGATTCGAAGTACACGGATTATAAGGCAACCAAAACTCCCTGCGGCAAAGACTTAATCAAACCAATGGTTGAGGCCTTCCGGGCTGAAGGCCTTCGAGTCGGGTTTTACCATTCACTCTTAGATTGGCATCATCCGGAATACCCAATCGACAGGTTCCACCCGATGTTTGGAAACTTAGAGTTTCGGGAGAAAGCCAAGAACCGCGACATCCGGAAGTACGTCGAATACCTCCACAACCAGGTCAGGGAGATTCTGACTGAATTCGGCCGGGTGGACTGCCTGTTCATGGATTTCTCTTTTCCCGAAGAGAACGGCAAGGGACGAGATGATTGGCAGTCGGAGAAACTCCTCAAGATGATCCGCGAACTCCAGCCAGAAATCATCCTTAATGACCGGCTTGACCTCCTCGATGTCCCCGGAGGATGGGATTATCGGACGCCCGAGCAGTTCATGCCCCGGGAATGGGTCACGGTGGACGGACGCCGTGTGCCCTGGGAGACATGCCAGACCTTTTCCGGCTCATGGGGCTATCACCGGGATGAGGCAACGTGGAAAAGCGTCCGCCAGCTTGTCGTCATGCTGATCGAGACGGTGAGCAAAGGCGGGAACTTACTCCTGAATGTCGGCCCTACCGCCCGAGGAACCTTCGACGATCGAGCCAAAGAAAGGCTCAAAGGGATTGGCCGATGGATGGCCCTTCATGGCCGGTCGATCTACGGCTGCACTCAGGCGCCAGACGAGTTTAAGACGCCCGCCAACTGCCTTCTCACCTATCACCCCGATCTCAAGCGCCTTTATGTCCACGTGTTAGAGTGGCCGATAGGCGCACTCCACCTCGATGGCCTGGCCGGCCGGGTAGAATACGCCCAGCTCCTCAATGACGCCTCGGAAATTCAATATGTTGAGGAAGGAAACGCAGGAGAGACCGGGTATTTGCCAGGCAAGAGAAAAGAAGCACCCCGCCGGACGCTCGCTCTTCGCCTGCCCATCCAGAAGCCCGACGTCAGCGTCCCTGTCATCGAGCTGTTTTTGAAGCAAAAGACGAGGAGCGGGTCCCAATATGATAAAATCAATGCAAAATAAAACACCTGATATCCCTTGAAGGAGGTTTTTATGAAAAAGCTTCCATCCCTTGTCTTAATGCTTGTTTTCCTCGCTGGCTTTCTCGCCGCTGAAAAAACCGGTCCCAAGGTTTTTGTCTCGGTCGACATGGAAGGAATCTGGGGCGTCGTCCACGGCGATCAGACCTCGGCTCAAGGCCACGACTATGGCCCGGCCAGAAAATGGATGGCTGAGGACGTGAACGCCGTCATCGAAGGGCTTCTCGAGGCTGGGGTTGCAGAGATTGTTGTCAACGACTCGCACGGCAGCATGAGGAATATCCTGGCCCAGGATTTAAACCCGCGCGCCTCTCTCATCACCGGCTCTCCGAAGCCTCTCTCGATGATGCAGGGGATCGACAATACCTTCGACGCCTGCGTCTTCGTCGGCTACCATGCCAAAGCGGGAACGGCGTCCTCCATCCTCGACCACACCATTTCCGGCGCCACGATCATTTCAATCAAGGTCAATAACCTGGAGCTTCCCGAGCTCGGGATTAACGCCGCCATGGCAGCTGCTTTCGGAGTGCCCGTCGTCATGCTCAGCGGTGACGCCGAGACATGCCTGCAGGCAAAATCCATCCTGGGAAGCGAGATCGTGACCGTGGCCGTGAAAGAAGCAAGCGGCAGGTACGCCGCCAAGCTCCTGCCGCGCGACGAGGCCAGGCAAAGACTCAAAGAAGGAGCCAAGGAAGCCATCTTCAAGAGAAGCCAAATCGCGCCGCTCCGTCTGAAGCCTCCGTATGCTTTTGAGCTCAAATTCCACAACAGCAATCAGGCCGAAATGCCAGCGCTCCTGCCGCAGGTCAAACGCACAGGGGCTCGCTCGGTCGCCTTCTCCGCCGAGGATTTCATCGAAGGCTTCAAACTCATGCGGGCCGCGATCGCGCTCGCCGGGTATCAATAATTCCGGTGAAAATCAAGCCTTCTTATCAGAAGCTCCGGGCTTGGTAAGAGGGAGTCCCTTCTTGCAGAGAGGGCAGGCTTCAGGCTCAAAGGCCTCGACCTTCAGCGCCAGGAGACTTCCCACCGGCTTGCCTTCGATCAGGACTTCGCCGGCGGTCCTGTCCACCAGGACATACACCCCAGCTATTGAAATTTCCCTCTGTTTCAACGCTTCGATCACTTCCTGGATTGATCCTCCGGTGGTCAGGATGTCCTCCACGATGATAGCCCTTTGGCCCGTCGCCAGCCCTGTCCATCCGGGCCGGAAGGCCATCGTTTCTTCAATCCGCTGGGTAAAGGCGAATTTTTTCCCGAGTTTGAGTGCCGCGAGAAAACCGATGGCGATGGCGCCATAGGCCGGCGAAATCACGTAATCGAAATCTGTCCTATCATTGTTTATTTTTTCAACCAAGAGGTCCACAATTCGCTCAAGAACTTCGGGTTTTTCGATGAGGCGGATCTTCTCAAAATACCAGGGGGAATGTTTCCCGGATGTCAGCCTGAAGTGTCCCTCGAGAAGCGCGTCGCATTCTTTGAACAGCGAAAGAACCTTTTCCTTTGGATCCTGGGCCATTGATCTCCTCCCCGCTAAGCATACCAATTTGTCGTCGATATAACAACCTTCGGCTGAGATTGCATTCTTCCTTGCCTTTGAAATAAGATATCTCTCCGTGAATCATTCCGGCAAATCGACTGCTCCGTTTCGGAGAAAAAACAAAGGAGGATCATCATGAAAGGCCGAATTCTTGCTAATAAAATCTGGCCGGCGGCCATAATCCTGCTCTGCCTTCTCATTTTTGCCGTTTACGTTGTTCCTCTGCCTTCCCAACCCGGAAGCAAAATCTCAGAGGAGCTGGAAGCCGGCTGCACAAGCATCCAGGCCGGCCGGCTGGCCACCACAGACGGGTCGGTCATAACGGCCCATTCCTGCGATGGGAATTACCGGACCTGGCTGAACATCGTGCCGCGCGCTAAACACTTCGAGGGTGCCATGAACAAGGTCTTCGCGGGGAAACTCCATACCGAAACCTCAACCGACTTAAGGAATGTCTCTGAAAAGGGCGAAATTCCAGAGGTCGCAGAAACGTTTGCCTTCCTCAACACAGCTTATCCGTGCCTGAATGAGCACCAGCTGGCCATCGGTGAGACGACGGTCGGCGGCCGTAAAGAACTCTACAACAGCGCGGGCATGTTCATGATCGAGGAGCTCGAACGGATCACGCTCGAAAGATGCACCAACGCCCGCGACGCCATCAAGCTGGCCGGCCAGCTTGTCAAAGAATATGGTTACGGTGATTGGGGTGAGTGCATTACTGTCGCTGATGAAAAAGAAGTCTGGCAATTCGAGATCTTTGGGGCGGGCCTCAAAGAAAAGGGCGCTGTCTGGGCGGCCGTGCGCATCCCCGACGATCATGTCGGCATCTCCGCCAACATCCCTAGGATCAGCGAGCTTGATCTGAAGGACCCCGACAGCTGCATGGCTTCGGATAATGTCCATTCCCTGGCCATCGAGAAAGGCTGGTGGGATCCCAAGAGCGGCGAGCCCTTTAAGTTCTGGAAGGCTTACAGCGGCCAGAAACCGTTCTCGACACGAGAATATTATGTTTTCAACACCCTGGCCCCTTCCCTCAAACTCGACATCAACGCTGAGGAGCTCCCTTTCTCGGTCAAGCCCGACAAAAAACTTTCGGTCGGCGACGTCATGAAGCTGTACCGGGAGACCTATGCGGGGACAGACTTCGACATGACCAAGAACCTCATGGTCAAGGACCGGCGCAGCGACCAGCTCATCAAAAGCCCGGTGGTCAACCCCTGGATGTCAAGGGACATGGTCGAGCTTCTCAATACCTTGAAACCTGGTGCTGTCGAGCGGAGCCGAACGATCGCCATCGCCGGCTGCTCCTATTCTCACATCATCCAGTGCCGCGGCTGGCTTCCCGACCCGGTGGGCGGCGTCTGCTGGTTCGCCTTCGACAATCCCGGCCAGAGCGCCCGAATCCCCATCTTCGCCGGCACGACCGAGCTTCCTTCGAACTTTGAGGTCTGCGCCCAGTACCGTTTCCGTACCGACTCGGCCTGCTGGCATTTCCGTCGGGCCAACCGGCTGGCGACAGTGAGATGGGGGGAGGCGGAGAGGTTTATCTCCGAGGCGATTCGGGAGTTTGAGGACAGAGCTTTCACTGAGCTCCCCCATGTCGAAAAAATAGCCCTGGAGCTCTACGGCAAAGGAGACAGGGAGGAAAATATCGTCCGGACAAAGCAGTACCTGACAAAATACACCAATGATTTCGCCCGCGCCGCGATGAGCAAGTACCAGGAGCTCGGCGACAGGTTCTGGGGGATGTTCGGACGCGGCTTCTGAAGAGAAAAGGCTATTTGAATTCGTAGCCCAGGCCGAGGCTGACAGATAAGCCGCCGATGTTTATGGTAAAATCCGCCGGCTTCATTTTGCAATAAGAATATTCGATGGAGAGGTCAAAAAAAACTCCCCTCAGGACCCTCATGACGCTTCCCATCATAACGACGACCCCCAATCCTCCTTTCGAGGCCTCGCCAATCGGGTTTGATTCTTTGAAGGCGTTGTAACGGAGGCCAAGCCCGCCGTATAAACCAGGGTTCTCAGAGGATGTTTTGAGTCTGACCCCACCGCCCCAGGGAAGAATCTGGACATTTGTGTCTTCCTGGGTGAAAGTCAACCTCCCCTTCTTCCCAAAATAGCCTCCGCTAAGCCAGAGGCCGACATTCTTCCAGACATAGGCAACCGCTTCTCCGCCCCAAACTAAGCCGTTGCCATAGACATCCTTGAATGCCTGCTCCGCTGGGAGGAAAAATCCACCGGTCAGTTTGAGGACAACCTCTTTTGCCTGGGCAAGAGAGAAAAGCAAGAGCAGCAGGAAGAGATGAAGAGCGATTTTCTTCACCTTATTTAATCCGACCCCCCTTAATCTTGGCTTCGGCTGGAGTGGCCGCGCTCACTCTTAGGCAAGCAGGAGTGCCTTCCCGGTTTTCGGAGTTGACGGCAACCACCGAATAGAAATATTCCTTTTTTCCCACTTTTCTGTGCCAGAAAAAGGAAGTTCCTGCCTCCACCTCACCCAGGATTTTCCTTTCTCCTTCCTCTACCAGGAAGACTCTGTATTTAACGATATGATCGTCATGGGGGTTCGGCTGCCACCTAAGGATCGTGATGTATTCGGCCTGAGACAGGGAGCGGTTCAGCACTGTCTGTGCTGTCAGGTTAAGAGGGGGCGGAATATCAGAGGGAGGAATGGACGTCATAAAACTGCAATAGACTTGAGAGGCCAGAGTCGCTTGGAACTCTTGCATGGCTTTAGCTTCCGGAAAAGTCGTTCTCCAGGAATTGATTGATGAGGCTGTCTGGCTTATGGCCCAATTTTCGACAGGCAAAGAATAACTGAAAATGCCACCTCCCGCTCCGTCCGCGAGAGCATAGGTATTGATGTATTGATTGCTGGCAGGGTCGGTGTAGCAGGTTTCTTTTTTCAAAACGCTTGCTTCGTTCATCGGCGCAGTTGTTGGGCCGTCCATTTCCGGCGGGACAGCTCCAGCAAAAACCCACAGGGGAACAGCCACGCCGCAAACCGGCTCTCCCAGGATAATCCACATCGTGCTCAGGCGGGGGTCTTCTCCCGGGATGACTCCGTGGAAAACCGCGCAGGAACGGGTCGTGGACCTGTTAATCGAATAGTATGTCCGCACATAGCCCTGGGGGTGTCCTTCTTGGGAGCCTGGAAAGGGGAGCGGGTACGGATTGATCTTATCATTCTTTAAATCCCGGGCTGCCGATTTCAGAATATAATCATGGCTCAACTCAGAGTTGAGCACAGCTCCGGTCAAAAGCTCAAGCGCCCGGTTGTAACGTTCATAGCCAGACCCCCCTCCTCCTCCAGTAAAGGCATAGTTTGTCCGTACAATAAAGCCAAGGGGGGCAACAGTCGGATCGTTAGCGTCAAACCTCATGTAGGTATGATTTCCCGTCTCAAAGATGGCCGCTCCGCCAAACGCATCAATCAGGCCATAATTTGCCTGGGTTTTCCTGCCGGAGTCGTTGGTCTGAATGAGAAGCTGCTCGAATTCACCGACCGTGGCGCAATTCTGAAGAGCATATTTCATGAAACTTCCATTTTCAGCGCTGGACGTGCCTTCCAGGTCCGACGAAACAGAATTTTCGATGGCCAGGCCGGCAGAATTTATTCCCATCCAGACCGAAGACGTGCTATCGGCCGTCACGACTCCGATGACATCATACTTGCCTCCGGAGAAGAAGGCGACTTTATTCTGGACTTCCTCCGTATCTCGGTTCTTCCAGAGAAGAGGACGGCTGTCAACTGTCGCCTTGCCCGAAACGACGGCCGTCGTGCAGCCGTCCCGAGCATGAGAGAGAGTGACAAAGAAGAAAATAGCGACGGCCAGAACGATTCCCTTGGCGAAAGGAATCTTCTTCTTTTTCCCTTTTTGTCCGTCCAAAGACTCGTCCTTCTTTTTTTGTTTTTATTATTCTTACCACAGCAGAATGAGCGAGGTCAAACGTCCCGCCTGCCCCTGCTTTTTTCGTGGCAAGGAGATTCAGAGTTTTGTGGTAAAATACCCCCATGTCTGTTCGAAAAGCCAGAAGAACCGATATGCCCGAGATCGTCGCTCTCGCTGCCAAGCATCATCTAGACTATGAGGGCATGGCAGCAGACGATTTCTGGGTGGCCGCTCGAGGAGATAGAGTTATCGGCATTTGCGGACTCAAAAAGCATCCAGAATGCCAGGAGCTCTGCTCTCTCGGCGTCGAGAAAAATTTCCGGAAAATGGGCGTGGGAAGGCAACTTGTCAGGGCTCTCCTCCAGGAAACCTCAGGCGACATCTACCTGGCCACGGTCATCCCGGAGTTTTTCGAAAAGTTGGGGTTTGAAGAAGCAGCCTCCATCCCCCCATCGATGATCAAGAAGGCTGACTGGTGCGCTGGGTGCAGTCGCGACCGCTGCACGGTCATGATCAAGAAGCGAAAATGAGCCTGCCGATTTTTCCTGAATTCAAGCTAGTCGGGCTCGAAGACAAGGAGACGATTCAATACTTTGTCCGTCGATTTCCATCAGAAGCCTGCGAGATCAACTTTGCTAATATTTTTATCTGGCGAAAGCTCGAGCGCCCCAAGCTGACAATGATAAACGGCAACCTCTGCCTCCAGTGCGAACCTCCCTCTGAGCCCGCCTATTTCCTCCAGCCGCTCGGAGAAACAGATATCAGCAGAACGGTCGAAACCTGCCTCTCTTTCTCGCCCCGCCTCTCCCGGATCCCGGAAGCCTATGTCAACCAACACTGCAGCGAGTTTCCCCACGAGTTGGATGCGAACAACTTTGACTATGTCTATCTGACCTCAGACTTGATCTCCCTCCAAGGGAAGAAATACGACGGCAAACGAAACCGGATCAAGAAATTTGAAAGAAGCAGCGGGTACAGATACCTGACTTTGGCTCCCGAGCATCTTCAGGAATGCCAGCGCCTCTTCGAACAATGGGCACAAGCAAAAGCCGAACAGCGTCAGCCTGTCGGTGAAGAGCAGAAGGTGGTTATCCTCGAAGCCCTCGCTCATTTCCAAGCACTGGAGCTTGTTGGCGGAGCGATCGAGGTAGATGGCCGGATTGAAGCCTTTTCGATCGGCAGCAGGTTGAACGCTGACACGGCCGTCGTCCATATTGAAATCGCCAACCCTGGTCACGATGGCCTGAGCCAGCTCATCAACCGGGAATTTGTCCGGCATGAATTGGCGGCCTTCAGGTTCATCAACCGGGAGCAGGATGTCGGCATCGCCGGCCTTCGCCGGGCCAAAATGTCCTACTATCCCCATCATTTAGTAAAGAAATACAATGTCTGGAGATAATCCGAAATCGCCCATAGAATCCCCCGACGCTTCCTCGCGCTTTTTCTTGTTTATTGTCAGGCAGGAAGATGAGTGGCATTAAGCGGTCGGGGCGGCGGGGGCCTCCCAAACCGCGCCCCCCATCGGGTGAACGCTTTTTCATGTTAATTGCCGGGAATGTCAACCACTATTGGTTTCTGAGTAATTCATGATCGCAATTTTTAGGGATAAAGGCGGGCCTCTCGCCATTAAGTCAGTTCCCGAGGATTTTATTGTCGAAGAAAAGGCAGCCCTGCCCGTCAAGCTCCGAGGGTCGCACCGGCTCTACCTTCTTAAAAAATCGGGCTGGAACACTCTCGACCTCGTTCGTTATCTTTCCCGTTCCCTCTCCTTGCCTATCGACAAATTCTCTTACGGCGGGAAAAAAGACCGGCATGGTCTGACGTATCAATTTATCGCCATCCAGGATCAAGCTGATTTCAGCCGCGAAGGAAAGGAATTCTCCCTCGAATCTCGCGGCTTCATGGACCGACCGATGGGTCCTGATCTCATAACTGGCAATTCATTCAGCGTAACGATAAGAGACGTCGGGGATCTAACGACGGTAGAAAAAAACGTCGAGGAGGTCAAAAAAAACGGCTTCCCCAATTTTTTCGACGACCAGCGATTCCGGAGTTATGACCCCGAAAGAGGCTTTTTTGCAGAGAAAATCCTTCGGCGTCACTGGAACGGGGCGCTCCAGGTTTTTTTGACCAGCGCAGAGGCTGAGGACGGTAAGAAAGAACACGAACGGAAAGCAGCAATTTTTAAAGATTGGAAGAATTGGCGAGTCTGTCTGGATTATGCAATAAACCCATTAGAAAAAAAGATTTTCGGCTTTCTAAATAGCCACCCGAAAGGTTTCGTCAGGGCGCTGCACCTGATTCCAGCAGAAGAAGTCTCAATGTTTTTCTCCGCTTTCCAATCCCACCTCTGGAACGAAGTTTTCCGCAGACTCATCAGGCTCAAGGTTGGCAAAGTCAAGGAAATCAGGGGCGCTGAGGGGAGCTATCTCTTCTGGACGAAACTCGATGGGGACGTCTTCTCCTACTTGAGCAGCCTTGAAATCCCGACCGCCGCCGCGAAGATAGATTTCCAGGATGACCTCACGCGTTCTCTTTATGAGGAAGTGCTGCGAGAAAAAAATCTCCAGCCGGCTTTGTTCCGGACGAAGGCGCTGCGGAAGGTATTTTTCCGGTCGTTCAGACGAAAAGCCCTGCTTATCCCCGACGGCTTGCGTATCACCGCGGCGGGCGAGGATGAGCTCCATCCCGATAGGAAGAAACTCACCCTTTCGTTTTTCCTTCCCCGCGGAGCTTACGGAACGATGCTTATCAAACGGATCTGCCTTATAAACTAAGAACCCGTTTTCTTTTTTCCCCTGAACGTCCCTTGGGGCTGGCTGACGACAATTTCGGTCGTCTGGCCCTGCTCCAGGACAAATTTCACACTAACACCTTCAAGACCCTTGAATGTAAACTCCGTCCCTCTGTAAGGAACAAGCTCAACGATCGGCTGGCCGGGGATGGAGGCAAACAGGACGTTTCCTTTCAGCGAGATAGAAATCACCACTCCAATCACTTCGTATTCGCCGACAAACTGAGAGAGAAACTTGGGGTCTTTCATGCCTTCGGGAGCTTTTTTTGCGAAAACAATCGCCTTGACGGCCGAATCAAGAGTAATAGAAATGCTGTCGATATCGCCTTTGATATTCGTGTGGAACATCAGCCGTGTGCCGTCAAGGCCAGACAACTTTGACTTTGTGTCCACAGCTTTGAATACATCGTAGTGCCAGTGCTCCAAGCCGAATTCGAAGGAGTTGAATTTTCCAGTGAGCGAGCCGTCTTTGAACTCGATGGGGATCTTTCCGTAAGCGGCGTTCTCATATTCTCCGGCATAGGCCTCAAGAGGGTGCGAAGGTTTTGTCCCCTGTACACGCTCTTCTTCCTTTTTCTTTTTTTCCTCCTCCGCCTTTTCCCTGTCCTTCTGGGCTTTCTCGAATCTCTCCTGGCTGATTTTTTCCCACACTGGATTTAGGTCGAGCATCATGTCCAGGATGTAGCCCATGGTCATATAGAGAAGGGGTGTGCCCGACAGGTTGCTGAGGATGACGACGCCAAGTCCGTCCCCGGGGAGAAAGCCGTTTACAAAATAGAAGCCGTCGATGGCTCCCCCATGATGAACCAGCTTGTGGTCCCTGTAAGTTTCCAAGAACCATCCCAGCCCGTAGCCCATGTTGGATTGCCCGTCAGGCTGGACTGAAAGCACTGGTTCCCGCATGAACATTGCCGGCGTGTACATTTCTTTCTGTCCAGCCTCGGAAATGATCTGAGCGTTACCGACCTTCCCCTTATCAAGGTGAAAGCGCACCCACTTGAGCATATCAACAACGCAGGAGTTTATCGAGCCCGCAGGGCCGACGGCATCGATATTTCTAAATGGGACTTTCGTAACAACGTTATCCCTTTTAACGTATGGGAGAGAATAATCATCCGTTTTCTGAGAATCCTCAACGGAAAAATTGCTGTTGGTCATCCCCAATGGCTCGAAGATTCTTTTCCGGGTAAATTCCTCCCAAGAGCTGTCCGTCAGTCGCCCGACGATGTAGCCCGCTGTCAGGTACATCAAATTGTTGTACTGGAAGGTGGACCGGAAATCCGCGCTGAAGTCCAGGTACTGAAGCCGGTCAACAATGTCTTTTCGGCTGAGGGGTGAACCATACCAGAGGAGGTCGTGTCTGGGCAGTCCAGAGCGATGACAGACGAGGTCCCGGATGGTCATCCGCTCCGTAGCGATTTCGTCTTTGAGCTTGAATTCGGGCAGATAGAGACGTACGGGTTTGTCCCAATCAATTTTTCCTTCTTCAACCAGGATACCGATGTCCATGGTCGTGAATGCTTTTGAGGCGGAGCCGATGGCAAAGAGTGTGTTTGGAGTTACCGGCAGTTTTTTCTCGAGATTTCGGTATCCGAATCCCTCGGCCAGGACGATTTTGCCATCCTTGATGATTCCCACGGCCATTCCAGGGACCTCCCATTTCTTCATTTCTGCATTCAAAAAGGCGCGAAATCTCTTTAATTTTGCGGCGAGCTTGAGATCCAATTGCCCTTCTCGCTTCTCCGATTTTTGAGCTTGAGGGGTGCTGGAGTACGTTTCGAGGCCTGAGCTAAAACTCTGAGCCTCTGCCTTTGACGAAGGTCGCCCCATGCATAGGACTGACAGGAACAGAACACAGAAACTCATCAGCCAAGCCAGGGTTTTTTTAGACATCGAACCTCCTTTAAGTTTTATTGGTTCTCTTCCATTTTGTGTGGGTTAATCGAAGCATAGCTTCCCAGCTACGAGATACACGATGGTGCGA
>CAZKBY010000035.1:0-18480 GCA_964550915.1 uncultured Eubacteriales bacterium
CTCGTATGCTGGATGAGGTTCACGTCCGTTCCTGGGATGAGAAGCGTGAAGGGCATGCTGTCGAGGTCTCCGATTCGCCAGCCGCCCCTTTTCAGGGCTTCGATCCAGACAGTGCGAGTCTTCTCGCGGAGTCCGGCGTCCTGGATGAGTTCGAGCTCAGGCAGCACCCTGTCGATCTCAGTTTTCATCTCAAGCTCCTATATCTCCCTTTTTACGGGACCGTCGTATTCAAAGTCTGAAGGGTGGATCTTGCGCATCGGCCGCATCCGCGTTTTTTCCTCGTGGATGTGAGCAACCAGACCGGGCACGCGGGAGATGATGAAAAAAGCATTGCCGATTTCCCCCGGGATGCCCAGGTCGCAGAGGAGCGCGGCAATGGCGCCGTCAACGTTGATGGGGAGGGCCTTGCCGAGGCTCTCCTTCAAAATATTCTCGATGAGCCGGCTGATCCGGACATGCCGGCCACTCAGGTTCAGCTCCTCGGCCAGCGCAAAGAGTTTCGTTGTCCTCGGGTCCTCAGTGTGGACGCGGTGGCCGAAACCGGAGGCCCGCTCTCCTCTCGCCTTCATCTCCGCCAGGATCTCCCTGGCCGCTTCGTCTTCTGTGATCTTCTTTTCGTCCGCTCTCTTTGCTACTGCATGAAAGAGGTTCATCCCCTCCTCGATGGCTCCCCCATGAAGCCGGGAAATGGCCAGGACTCCGGCCGCGATAGCCGCGTGGAGCTCAGCACCTGTGGAGGCGACGGTGCGCGCTGTCAGGACTGACGGCGGGCCGGCACCATGATCGACGGAAGAGACAAAAATGGCATCCAAAAGCTTCCCCACCTCGGGCGACGGCAGTTCGCCCTGGAGCGTAAGATAGATGGCCTGAGAGAAGGAAATTTTGCCCATCAGCCTATCGATCGGATAGCCCCGCAGCCGGACTTTGTTCGGCTCGACGCTCGTGATGGCTGTCTTCCAGCGAAGCTCTTCGCTCATTTTGCTTTCCTCCATAACCGAAAAAACCTGCTTTTCATCCCAGAAGCTCCGCGACTTTCCCCGGAATTTCCGAGATAGACTCAACGACATGGGCTCCGGCTTCACGCAGCCTCCTGACTTTTGTCTCGTAGGAGCCGCGCGAGCCCTCGACAATCGCTCCCGCATGAGAAAAGCGCGTCCCGCTCTTGGCCGCCTTGCCGCCGATGTAGGCAATGAGCGGCTTGCTGAATTTCCCCGCCTCGATGAGGTCGGCCACTCGCTCTTCCTGGGTTGTTCCGATCTCACCGAACATGACAGCGAGCCTCGTCTCAGGGTCCTTTTCGAAAAGCTCCATGACCTCAGGATGGGAAAGGCCGACGATGGCGTCTCCTCCGACATGGATGATCGTGCTCTGGCCGACGCCCGCGCACGTGAGATAATAGGAAATAGCTGAGGTCATGCCGCCGCTGCGGGAGCTCACGCCGACCGGCCCTGGCTTGAACCATTCCCTGGCCCGTTCGGCGCGGCCGCCGATCATGCCGAGGACCGCTTGCCCCGGGCTAACCAGCCCGAGGGTGTTGGGGCCGACAAAACGGGCTCCCCGCTCGCCGGCTCTGGCGGCAATCTCGAGGACGTCGTGAATAGGAACGCGGTCCGGGACGATAACGAGCAACGTCACGCCGGCGTCGATGGCCTCGAGGGCGGCATTCTTAACCAAAGCAGCCGGAACGAAAATCACGCTGACGTCGAAAGGACCCGCCTTCTGCCAAGCCTGAGCCACTGAATCGAAGACGGGAACGCCGTAGACTTCCTGGCCCCCGCGGCCGGGCGTCACGCCGGCAACGAGCATCGTCCCGTAGTCCTTCATCAACTGGGCCCGGACCATGCCCTCGCGGCCGGTGATTCCCTGGATGATCACCCGCGTCGCCCTATTCACCAGGATGGCCATGTCCTCCTCCCTTTGAATTTGGGGGACGCCATACATAATACACGAAATCGGCTCCCGCATCTGATTTGATGACGCCGTCTCTCCGCGATTGCTCAACAACGATTTCGAGTTTCATGAAATCAATTCGCTTCAACCAATATTTTATTATTTCTATTATTTCTATAGTTTTTATAAATATAGTAGGCTTTATCCAAGCTGCCCTCACCCGTTGTCTCGGCCAGCGATGATTTTCTCCCGGTATTCCTTGAGCCCGGGAATCGGAAGATGGATAACGATCGCATCTTGCTCCTGGAAGGCACAGAATATCTCGCAGGCCAGGCACTCGGTGCATTTCCCGCGCCTGACATCCTCAACCGGCACTGCCAGCACGGGCTTTCCGTCCTCGAGCTTTAAGATCCTGGCAGTGCAGGCCTCGACGCAACCTTTCGTCCGGCAGGCAGCGCATTTTCCATGGTCGATGGACAGCCGGCCTGTCAATGTATCGAAGACATAGGCGTCTGCAAGAATAGACGGCTCGGCGATCGGATTCACTTGGTGGCTCAGGGTTGAACTCTTAGCGACAAGCTCCTCCAGCCTAGCCGCGCAGAACTCCGGCGGGTCGTCGCGGCCGTAGCCTTCCACAACCCCGGGAATGCCTTTAAGATAAGCCTGAAGGATTTCGATGGCTTTCTCCTCAAAATTCCCGCCCAGCCGAATAACCGCCGGGATGGCTAATCTTTCTTCATTGAAGGCCTTGACGAATCCCCGGGCTGAATGGTACTGCTCCTGGCTGGCAACACCCGATCCCGAGGCGAAATAACCCTTGATTCCCGGCTGGGAAAGGATAATCTTAGCAGCCCGGTAGACTTTACTCGCCGCCGGGTTGCCGCTCGTGTCGCAGTAGTTGGCCAGTTTGAACCCGCGCTTGAGCACGGCGTCCATGGACATCATCGACCCGCCGCCGCCTGCGCCGTGGAAGCCTATGTATTTCTCGGCCCTGGCCACATCTTCGACCATCTGAAAGAAATAAAAAGTGCCGCGGTAATCCTTCTCCTCGACCCGGTAGGCAATTTTTTCGAGCTCGGTCGGCGGCCGGTCAAATTCCCGGGCGACCTCGATGCCTAACTCGGGATGCCTGAACACAGCGTAATCATCGACGACGATGTGGCAGTCGGCCGCAAAGACGGCCCCGTCTTCCGTAAGCACAAGGGGGTTAATCTCTGCCGAACGGGCATCGCTCGACTTGGCAACCCTGTAAAGCCGCGTCAGAAGGTCAGCCAGCTTCACAAGCGCGTTCCCGCTAATCCCGGCCCTGATGACCATATTCCTAGCCTCATACTCGGAAAAGCCCCTGAGAACGTCGATCGGCTGCCGCACGACCCTCTCCGGGTGGAGCTTGGCAATCTCTTCAATACCCGTCCCGCCGATAGGGCTGAAGACGAGAAGCGGCTGCTTCAGGGCGTCATCCAGTACAAGCCCGGCAAAATACTCGGCCCCGATGGTCAGTTTCTCCTCGACCAGGACTTTGTCAACAACAAAATTCCCGACTTTCATCCCTAAGAGCTGGCGCGCTATCTCCTCGGCTTCGGCCGGCGCAGCGGCAAATTGAATCCCGCCCAGCTTGGCCCTCCCTGTCACCCAGACCTGGATCTTGAGAACGACAGGACGGCCGATCTTTTCGGCAATCTGGCGAGCTTCTTCAGGAGTCGAAGCAACTCCGCCCTCGGGCACAGGGACTCCGCCCTGCTTGAGGAGCGTTTTGCTCTGGTATTCGAAAAGCCTGGCCATTCCTTCTTGTTCCCTTCCGGGGGTTATATTACGGAATAAGGAGAAACAAAGTCAACAGGATCAGGTCCGGGGAATAACCAGGATATTGGAAACAAAAAAGGGGAGAAGAAGATTTGCCCTCTCCCCTTGAGAATGACTCTCTTGGCTCTATCAGCCTGTCTTGGCTTGTCTATTCGAGCCAGATTTTAACCGTCTCGTCGTCCTCGTAGACTTCGATGAGAGCCATCGGTCCCATCGCTTTGAGCTCCTTGAACACGGCCGCTAGGTCAATGTCGCACCCGCTTTCTTTCATCCGCAGGTGCTCGTCGTCCGCGCAGCGCAGGAAAATCTCGACGATGGCGATCGGCATGGTCACCTTGACCTTATCTTTGCCTGTCTTGTTGTCGGTGACGAGAATCTTGAACCACTTGACTTCCTTGCCGGCTTCGTAGGCGGGGTTCTCCTTGACGGCCTTTTTGATGGCCTGAAGGTCATCTCGGCTGTCCGCCCGTAAAAAATAGGGCCCCAGCAAAAATACCACCGTCATAACGACCAAGGTTGCTGTTGACGTTTTTTTCATCATTATCCTCCTGTCTATTGAAATTTTCATTCGCGGTCTATCCAGATTTTGATCGTCCTGTCTTTTTCCCTGATTTCGATGATGCTTCCCCTTGTTTTGGTCAGCTCATCGATGATTTTGTCCAGGTCATATCCTTCGGACCTCAGGGCTGATCTGTCTTTGTCCGGGATGGCGCTCAGAGCCAAGTCAGCCAGGGCCCAGGGGATGTTGATGGAAAGCTCCGGCTCCTTCTGGCCCTCGACATAGACCCGAATTTTCAAAATCCTGACTCTTCTCTCTTCCTTCCCTCGCTCCACCTCTCTGAGCGCATCCGGGGAGATGCGGAGCAGGGCGATCTTGGCGCGATCCTGGAGGTCAAGGTCTTTTTCCTGGGCGATAATTTCCTTGAGGACCGGGATCGCCCGGGAGGCGGCCTGCTTTTCCTTGACCAGGCTCAGCTTGAAAGCGGCATAGTACCGGATGACTCGATTTGAGCTCAGGAGCCTCGCCTCGATCTTATCCCGGAATTGTTTTTTCTGGTCCTGGCTGTAGAGGTCATAGGCCAAGTCGATGATCGAGGTCTCAGCCTCCTCGACCAGGCTCGGATTTCTGTCCTTGCAGCCTAGATAATCCTCGTAGGCGGTCAGGGCTTCTGTTTGTTTTCCCCTCTGTTTGCCGAGGCACTTGGCGCGATAAAAAATCGCCTGGCAGGCCAGCGGACTGGAGGGATAATCCTGGAGGAACGCTTCCAGCTTTTTCTGCGCCTCCTCCCATCTCTCGTCAAACAGGAGAATCTTGGCCTCTTGGAAAAGCTTCTCCTCTGCAGAGGGCTGGGCTCCCGCCCGGACCCAGAGGAGGGCGGTCAGGATGATTCCAAGAAATAAGGCGGTTTTTCTCACCTCAGACCTCGCTTTTTTGGAGTTCTTTTTTAAGCAGTCTTATTTTTAAAAGAAGACTTCTGTCTTCGATCAGGTTCTGGAGCTCCTGGCGTTCGGCCTCGGTCAGACCTTCGCTCACGGCAGCCAGCTCGTAGAAAAGAAGCTCAATCTGGTCACAGATCTCTTTGGCTTTGGCCATCTGGGTTTTCTCCAACTGGGGGTTGAGGAACTTCTTCTTGGAGAGAAGCTCTCTGGCTTTCGCCGCGGCCGCTTCGTTCAACCGGAATTTGCCGTCCGCTGCAGACGACTGGGCGAATTCGAGAAGCACGGACTGACTTTTCTCCAGGTAATCGAGCGTCTCCCGCCTGGCAATCTCCAGGTCCACGCGGTCGAGGAACTCGCCGGAAGCAAAAAAGGACACCCCTCCCCTTCTTTCCAAGGGGCGCCCCCGAAAGACAAGCCAGGTGGCCACAGCCCCGACCAGGATTCCCAAAAGAAGTCCGGCCAGGACAGGCTTGAGTTTAGCCGAGAAAAGCCAGAATTTCTCCCGCTCCGGCAAAGCTCGGAGCCGCTCCCTCCTGTCCCAGACCGAAGCCACGATTTTCTCTGAAGTCTCGTCCCAATCAACAGAAGCCACGACCTTGGCGAACTCGGGCTTCAACGCATCAGCGCTCTGGAGCGTCCGCTGGAGAAGCGCTAACTCGGCGCGGCAGGCGGCGCATCGCTCAAGATGGCTCTCGAGCCATTCCCTCTCCCGATTTTCCAGCTCCCCGGTTTGAAAAGCCACCAGGTTTTTTCTCGCTCTTCGGCATTCGCTCATGGCTGCATCCCCAATTGCGGGCTCAGCAGTTTTTTCATGTTCTGGACCGCCTTAAAATGGAGGGACTTCACTGTCCCTACGGAGATGTCAAGAATCTCGGCGATTTCTTTATACTGAAGCCCGTTATAGTGTTTCATCACAAAAACAAGCCGTTGCCTTTCCCCCAGTTTCTCAAGGCAACGGGAAAGGGCTTGACGCAAATCTGAATTCAAGCCGGGCGATGACGCCGCCCCGGCAGCCGGATCGAGCTCATCCACGCTCTTCTCAA
Organism: uncultured Eubacteriales bacterium; assembly: GCA_964550915.1. GTDB lineage: Bacteria > Acidobacteriota > Aminicenantia > Aminicenantales > UBA8522 > JARYMI01. The sequence continues at coordinate 6,177 of CAZKBY010000035.1, forward strand.
CTTCCATTTCCCGCCGGCGGCTGTAGTGCTTCCGGTAATAGTCGATGGACAAGTTCTTGGCTATCTGCATCAGCCAGGCCTGGAAATTTCCTTCCCTGTCGATGGTGTCGAATTTCTGATGGAGTCTCATGAAGGTTTCCTGAACGATATCGAGGGCGTCTTCGCGGTTCCGGAGAAAAGAATAGGCCATCTGAAAAACCTTTTGCTGGTAGAAGCGGACAATGGTCTTGAAGGCGTTTCGGTCGCCGTCCTTGGCTTTTTCGAGAAGAATCCAGAGGTCATCATGCGTCGTCTCTTTTATCCTGTCCATGCGTGGCGCTTTAATCCCGGCCGCTCGAAGTCCCTTCCCGTCTCATTCCAGCCAGATCAGCACTCTATTCTGTTCATCCTCAACCTGAACGAGGAGTCCCGGCCCGACGCCCGAGAGGTCTTCAATTGAACGCCAGTCCACCTTGTAGCGGCGTTCGAATTTGAACTCGTCTTTCTCCTCGGTCGCTTCCGCGCCCGCTTTTAAGCAGGCATCGACGATCCACGTCGGCACACTCAGCTTGATGAGCTTGTCGGAAGAGCTATCGTGGACGAGCAGGTGAAGCCTGTGCGGCCGGCCCTCCCGGTGCGGAAAATTCCGGTAGATCTTCTCGATCCGGGCCTGAGCTTTTTTGAAATAGGGGTCAGGATCATGGATATTCCCAACGACTCGGATGCCGACGCAGCCGCTCAACCCTGCAATCAAGGCAAGAGCCGCCACAGCTTGCCAGGGGGTTATTTTTTTCGTTATGGCGCTCCTCATCTCGAAGCCTCATAGTTTACTACGGGCGCTTTTCAGAAAAGGTTCACCCCCGGCCGCAAAAAAACCGCGGCGAAAAGGCTTTACGCAAAAGATCCCCTTTCGTCTCAAGCCCTCGAGAACGGGCCTTAATGAATTCTTAACGGGCGGAATCTATCTTAAAATTTGCGGAAGTCTCTGCGCTCTCCTCCCCGGTTTTCTCGTCTTTCTGTTCGAGGCCTGGCGTCGTTGACGATAATCTTCCGGCCGTCAAACTCTGTGCCGTTGAGCTTGGCCTTGGCGTCCTGGGCCGATTCCGGGGTAGCCATCTCGACAAAGCCAAAACCGCGTCCCTGGAGGATGTTGACTGAATTCACTTCTCCGAACTGGGAAAAAAGGTCTTTCAGCTTTTCCTCTGTGGTCCTGTAGTTGAGGTTACCCACATACAATTTTGAAACAGACATACAAAAAACCTCCTTGTACCTCCATCGCCATTCCAGTCCTTTTTCGGCTGGACAGGGCGATCAAAATCACCCAATTCTTTCATAACACAGAAAAGAAATCAAGGGCCTCCTCGTCTTTATCGGAGCTATTCCAGGCCAGCCTTTTCTGGTATATTCATTATCGCCCTTAAACTCCGGGGCAAAAATTCCGTAACGGGACTTTGGAGGAGAAATGAGAAAAGGCAAATATATCCTGATCATCGTCCTCATCTTTGTTTTCCTGATAACAGCCACCGTCTTCTCTTTTCTCTATTACGAATTTAGAAGACCGCCGGCCGTCAAGGCGAATTCTTATCTCGAGATCGACCTCAGCGGGTCGGTCCTGGAATTTGCCGAACCAGAGTTCTGGACCAATTTTTTCCTGGGAATCAGGCCTCTCTCCATCCACGACCTCTGGCAGAACATCCGCAAGGCCAAGGCCGACAGCCGCATCCGCTGCCTTCTCCTGCGAATCGGCTATCTCGAATGCGACTGGGCCAAGGCCAGTGAGATTCGCGAGGCCGTTCTTGATTTTAGAAAATCAGGGAAGAAAGCCTACGCCTACGTCGAGGAAGCGCCTGAGTTCGATAAAGAATATTACCTGGCCACAGCCTGCGATATGATTGTCCTCCACCCTCTGGGCTGGCTGGGCGTCAACGGGATAGGCGGCTGGGTACCATTCGTAAAGAAAGGGCTTGGCAAGCTTGGAATCGAGGTCGAAGTCGAACATGTCGAAGAATACAAAACGGCTTACAACATGTTTACAGAGGAGGGATTCACTCCGGCCCACCGGACGATGATGGAATCTCTGTACGGCGACATCTTCGGCCAGTATGTCCGGGCGGTAGCCGAGGCTAGGAAGAAGACTGAAGAGGAAGTACGCAAGATCATTGATCAAGGCCTTTTCCAGGGAGAAGAAGCCCTCCAGGCGGGTCTCGTCGATGATCTTCTTTATCAGGACGAACTGGAGAAGCTCCTCCTGGAAAAAGAAAAAAGGCTCGCGCGAATCAAGCTGGGCGAGTACGACAAGGTCAGCCTGTCCTCCGTCGGCTTGGGCAGGGGAAGAAAAATGGCTCTCATCTATGCGATGGGACCGATCCACAGCGGAGAGGGATATTATCAGACGATCGGCGGCCGGACGCTCTCCCGCTGGATCCGACGGGCCCGCGAAGACCGGAGCGTCGCCGCCATCATTCTCCGGGTGGACAGCCCCGGAGGGTCGGCGGTTGCCTCTGATGTCATCTGGAAGGAGGTCGCCTTGGCTAAGAAGGAAAAGCCCGTCGTCGTCTCCATGTCCGATCTGGCGGGGTCAGGAGGCTACTGGATCTCCATGGCGGCCAATAAGATCGTTGCCCAACCCCAGACTTTGACCGGCTCCATCGGCGTCCTCTCGGGAAAAGTGAATATGTCCGCGTTCTACGAAAAAATTGGCATTACCGCCGAAAAGCTGACCTACGGAAAGAGGGCTGATCTCTTCACGACTTTTCGCGGGCTGACAGCGGAGGAAAAAGAATTCCTGAAAAAAGAAATCCTGTGGGTCTACGATCGCTTCCTATCCAAGGCTGCCGAGGGTCGCAACCTCTCCAAGGAAGATGTGGATAAAGTCGGCCGGGGAAGAGTCTGGACTGGCAGCCAGGCCAAGGATATCGGACTTGTTGATGAGGTCGGCGGAATCGCCAAGGCCATCGAGCTGGCCAAGAAGCTGGCCGGAATTCCCATCGATGAAGACGTCCGTTTGATCATCTGGCCGAAGAAAGTCTCGCTTTTCGCCTCTCTGTTCGGCAGGAAAGAGACCAAATTAAGCCCTCCGCTCCTTAGCCCGGATCCGGAAAAGCTCCTCCTTACTTTCCGCGTCCTGGAAAAAGAAAAACCCTGGGCGATTATGCCTCTCTGGCATCCAACTGATTAATACGCGTAGGTAAACGGGCAAAAGGTCTTGAATTCGCAAAAGCTGCAATTGTGCCAATCCGGCCGGGCAGCGAAGTCCTGAGCGCGAATTCCTTCGTCGGCCTCCTTGATCCCTTCCCAGGCCTTGGCCAGCTCTTTTTCCTCTTTTTTGGCCCGGCCAATAATATCTGATTCCAGGAAATAGAGCTGCGTCTCCAGGAGCGGCAGGGGTTGGGTCTTAAGAAAAGAGAGCGCATACAGGTCCATCTGGAGGCTGCCCGCCGTCTTCCGGTCGGCCTCTTTCTGGTTTTTCACTTCCGTCGCCTTGAAATCGACGATCACAGCTCCGCCGTCCCGGACGTCAACGCGATCCCAGCGGCCGATGAATTTGATATCGTCCTGCTGCCATTTAAAGCTCTTCTCGAGATAGGCGGGCTTCTGGCCTGAGGCGATTTCCCGGCGGAAGAAGCGCCGCAGGGCCTCGCGGCCGTCTTTTTTCCTCATCTCTTCATGCTCCCGGCTGAGATACCCCTCGTTGATCCAAAGGCGCTCGTACTCCTCAAGAAGCTCTTTCTCTTCAAGCGGCTTCCCCTCCATCCTTCTCCTCAGGAAAAAATGGATGGCATTGTGCAGAACGCGTCCAAAGACAAGGTTATGATGGGGAAGAACGGGAATCCTCAACAGGTGCCGGTACTTGTATTTTAGAGGACAGGTGAGATAGTCCTCGACCTGGAAATAACTCAGCGTGATGACATCCTTAGGCCTGAACCGAGGAAGGATTCTTTTTTCCGCTTCCTGCAGGCCGTACCGTTTGATCTCCTCCAGGGCCGAAGACCGCAGAATCTCCTCAGGCATTCCCGGGATATCTAAGGCTTCGAGGACGAAGGGGCTCACTTTCTTAAGCCTTTTCAGGCCGTAATCCCTGGCCCAGGTGAGATAGAGGAGCTTCTTGGCCCTGGTCATCCCGACATAAAAGAGGCGCCTCTCTTCCTGGAGAGAGGTTTCATCGGCCGGCAGGTCCTCCTTCAAGATCTCGTCGGGCACGGGGATCTTCTCTCTCCCCTCCCGGCCGGGAAACCTGTCCGCGATCAGGCTGACCATGAAAACGACTTCGAATTCCAGCCCCTTTGCCTTGTGGACAGTGAGGACATTAACGGCGTCCTCCTCCAGCTCGGCTTCAGCCGTGGCAGGGTTATCCCCGACTTCCTGAAGAAGGTCGAGGTGGCGGGAAAAGGACTGGATGGAGTCGTCGGCGGCAAGCTCGGAGAAATTCCTGATCTTATCGAAGAAAAGCCGCAGGTTCTTGATTTTGAGCTCGGCCTCAAGGCTTCCCTCTCCAACGAGCTTCTTTATGTAACCTGCCCTTTCCAGGAAGGAATAGACGACCTGTCCTGCATTCCGGGTGCTCGAGAGATCAACGAAAAATTCCAAATCTTCGTAGATCCTCTTGACTGTGGCCGCGGATTCGGGAGAGATGGGCAGGCTGAGTGAGCCCCGGGCGATATCTCTGTAAACACGATGGAGCGACAGGTTTCTTTTTTCGGCATGGTTGGAAATGACGGTCAGGTCGTAAAGGTCGGCCTGGTAGACTTCGGAGCAGGACAGGAAGAACAGGCTCCGGCTGTCCTCAAAATCAGTCAGGGCTTTAATAAAAGCGATGACAATCTTGACCTCTGCCTGAGCATAGAGCCCCCGGCTGCCGGAAAACCGGTAGGGGATCTGCTTCAGGTTGAGGGCCCGGAGAAAACAGTCAGCGTCGGCATTCCGGCGCACGAGAATGGCAATATCGCTGTGCTTGATACCCGAGCTCACCTTTTCCCGGATGATCTCGGCGACCCTGTCGGCTTCGTGAGAAAAGGTGTCAAACTGAAGGAGATGGATCGTCTTTCCCGCTGCTTCAACATCGGAGACGAGCTTCTTATCAATCTTGGCTCTGTACTCAAGACGATTGGGGTTGTTCTGTTGGATGAGTCGGTAAGCTGAGTCCAGGATGGGCTGGGCCGAACGGTAGTTTTTTGTCAGGACGATTTTCCTTGCTTTGGGATAGAACTTCTGAAAATTAAGGATATTGCTCAAAGACGCTCCGCGGAAACGAAAGATGCTCTGGTCGTCATCGCCCACCACAGTCAGGTTTTTGTGTCGAGCCGCCAGAAGCTTGAGGAGTTCAAACTGGATGTAGTTGGTATCCTGGAATTCGTCGACCAAGATGTATTTGTATTTCCTCCGAAACTCGGCCAGCACGGAGGGCCTTTGCCTGAAGAGCCGGACGACAAGGGCGACCTGATCTTCGAAGTCGATTTTTCCCTCTTTTTTAATCAACTGCTCATAGGCGGCGTAGACTTCGGCCATCTCCTTGTGCTTCTGGGCCATTTCCCGGGCCTCATCATCCCGGGCGCTTCTCTCCAGCCTCCCCGCGTAGGCGAGATAGTCCCGGGGGCTGACATCCTCCTGTTTGAGTCTCTTGATGGCCTCCTGCAGTTCCTGGATATGCCTGGTGGGGACACTCAGGGGGCGGTAGTAGCGCAGGGGAAGGCGGAAAAGATTCTCCCGCAGGTAGATCGCCTGCTCGACCTCGTCTAAAAGAGTGAAATCCGGGGGATAGCCAAGGTCCAAAGCATAATTTCTGAGGACTCTTTCCCCGAACGAATTGAATGTGCTGATGTTCACAAAAGAGTAACTGTAGGGAATGAGCTCGTCGACTCTCCCCTCCATCTCGTTGGCCGCTTTCTCCGTAAACGTCACAGCTAAAATTTCCTCGGGCTTAGCTATTTTGGAGGCGATAAGATAGGCGATGCGGTGGGTGATGACTTTCGTTTTTCCGGTGCCGGCACCGGCGATGACGAGGAGAGGGCCTTCGCCGTGAAGGACGGCTTCTTTCTGAGCCGGGTTCAGCCCCTTGAGCAAGTCTTTGATGGCCTGACGAGGTCGTTGAGGCATGGCTTTGGAGCGCGCCAAGGAGTTTATTTCTTATTTCTTATTTCTTATTTCTTATTCTCTTTTTTTCTTGATGATGACCTTCTCGTCGGGTTTCATCAGCCAGAGCTTCTCCCTGGCTTCTTGATCAACCGCCTGCGGATTCTTTTCGAGTTCCTCGATTTCCCTCAGGAGGCGGCTCTTTTGCTCTTCCAGCCGTCTGATCTCCTGCTGGAGGGATTTGTAATTTTTCTTCGCCTGGTAGATCTCGATGAGCCCTTTCTTGCCGAAAAGAGAGGAGATTAAAAGGACAAGGAAGAAAAACCCAATCCCTGTCAGGATGAGCTTCCGGCGAAAACTCCCGCTCCTCCGCTCATCCCTGGCCATTAGACCAACTCCCCCAGACCGCGGGCCAGCAACTTTTCCAGTTCTTTTTTTGACTCGGCCTCGGCGTAGCAACGGATGAGCGGCTCCGTCCCCGAGAAGCGAAGGAGAAGCCAATCATCGTCGTCAAAATCAAATTTGATTCCGTCGACTCTTTCTGTGGTCACGACTTTCCTCCCGGCCAGGCGCTGGGGAGGGTTGAGGACGAGTTCGGCAAGCTTTCTTTCGTTCTTCGGGTTAAGGGGAATATTCTTCTGGCCACCGTATTTTTTCCCGTACTCACGGTAGAGGTCGGCCTGCAACTCAGAGAGCGATTTCCCCGTAACGGCCATCATCTCAGCGACCAGGAGGCCGGCAAAAATCCCGTCCTTTTCGGGAAGGTGGTCCTTAAGGGCGAGGCAAGCGCTCTCCTCTCCGCCGAAGATAATCTGGCGTCGGAGGAAAAGGTCGGCCATGTATTTAAACCCGACCGGAGTCTTGAAGAGCGGCAGGCTGAAGCGCCGGGCGATCCTATCGATGAGGTGGGTCGTAGCGACAGAACGAGCCACGCCTCCCCTCCAGCCCTTGACCCTGACGACGTAATCGAGGAGCAAGGCGAGGATGACATTCTGGATGATGAAATTGCCTTTCTCGTCGACGATCCCGAACCTGTCGCCGTCCGCATCAGTGGCGATCCCCAGGTTGCATCGCTTCTCCTTAACCAGCTTTTTCAGCTCTTTCAGGTTGTCCTCGGTGCAGGAAGGAATAACTCCTCCAAAATAAGGGTCAACGTAGCCATGGATTTCATCCACGGGAATGTCATTCTCCTCCAGAATCTCATCCAGGTACTCGCGGCTCGTCCCGAAAAGAAGGTCTACTCCGATCCTGAGGCGCGATTTCTGGAGGGAAGAGAAATCGATTTTTTTCTGGATGAACGCTAGATAATCCTCCTGGAGGTCGATTTTCTCCACGTATTCAGCTTTGGGATAGTAGGGACAGTGAATCGGGTACCTGGACATCCGCCTCGTTTCCTCTTCGACTTTGTCTGTTTCGTCAGGAAGCGCCGGTGCCCCTGTTTCCAGGTTGAGTTTAAGCCCGTTATACTCGGGAGGATTGAAGGACGCTGTAAAATTGATGCCAGCCTGGGCCTTTTTTTTTATAATTTGGAGGGCCTGCGCCTGGGAGGGTGCATCCCTGTCGGCGAGCAGGACATGGATTCTGTTATGAGACAGGATTTTGGCCGCCTCTCCAGCGAACCTCTCCGATAGAAAGCGCGTATCATAGTTGACAACGACGGAGATCTCCCGGCCGGGAAATTTTTTCTTGAGGTAGCGGGCGATGGCGAGGACAACAATCCGGACGTTGGAAAAAGTGAACTCCTCACCCATCACGGCCCGCCAGCCGGAAGTGCCGAACTTGATCATTTTTTAAAAATTAACACAAGGAACGGGCAAAAGCAACTCATGGGAGCTTCTGTTGCGGCTTGACACTGAGTTGGCGATCATTGAAACTTAAAGGGACTGTGGAAAAGCCAAAGCTATCCCTGCTTGCCGGAGTTTTTTTTATCTCCACGGCCACCCTGTGCCTCGAGGTTTCTCTGACCCGGTATCTTTCGATCTCCCAGAACTACCATTTTGCTTTTTTGGTAATCAGCCTGGCCTTTCTCGGTTACGGGGCGAGCGGAACATTTTTGACTTTAGTCCGGCGCCGGGCCGAAAGGTGGGGGGATCGCTTTCTCAGCCTCAGCTCCTTCCTTTTTTTCCTGGCGGTGCTTGTGAGTTTTTACATGTCGAATTCTCTTCCTTTCGATTTCTTCGAGCTTGCCTGGAACAAAAAACAGCTCATCTACATACTCCCCTATTACATGGTGCTCGGTCTCCCCTTTTTCTTTGCCGGCGCTACGATTTCATTCGCCCTGACGCGATGGGCGAGGGCAGCTCATACAATCTATTTTTTCGACCTGTTAGGCGCGGGGGGCGGTTCCTTTCTGGCCGCCGTCGTGTTTCTTCCTAAGGGAGAGCGGGGTGTCTTTGTGATCATCTCGGTGCTGGCCCTTATCGGCTGCTTTCTTTTGAGCCTCGATCGGCGGCCCGCCTTCTTGGCTGTCCTCTCGGCGCTGTTTCTGGCTGAGGCGCTGATTTTCTTTGCTTCTCCCGCTTGGCTCGACTTCCGCATCTCTCCCTTTAAAGCCCTCCCCCAGGCCCTCAGGTATCCCCGGGCCAGACTTTGTCTCACCCGATGGAACGCCATAGCGCGGCTTGACCTCGTCGATTCACCGGCTGTGAGATTTGCTCCCGGGCTGAGCCTCATCAACGGCCACCAGCCGCCCGCCCAGCTCGGACTTTCTATAGACGGGGGCGATCTCACCGCCGTCACAAAAGTTTCCAGCCTTCATAGCCCTGATCTAAGCTTCCTCTCGGCCCTCCCTTCCTCTCTTCCCTACCATTTCCTTTCGCGGCCGAGAGTTCTCGTGTTAGAACCGGGAGGAGGATTGGACGTCCTTGAAGCGCTAACTTTCCAGGCCGAAAGAGTCTCTGCTTTCGAGAGCAACCCTCTTCTGTCCCATCTTGTCCGGAGTGAATTGTCTTCTTTTTGCGGAAACCTCTACAACCGCCCGAACGTCAAAGTCGTGTCTGAACACCCCCGGTCGGCCATGAAAAAAGAAAGGGATACTTACGGCCTCATCGTTTTCGGCCTGACCGATGTCTTCGGAGCGGCGGCGACCGGGCTCCATGGGATTGGCGAGAACTATCTCTTTACTGTCGAGTCTTTTCTTCATCTCCTGGACCTCCTCGCACCCGACGGCCTGATCAGCCAGACCTTTTACCTTCTTCCGCCCCCGCGTCAAGAAGCCAAGATTCTGGCTACCTGGGTTGAGGCCTTGGAAAGAAAGCACCTTGATCCTGGCTCGAGGATTGCTGCCATAAGGACCTGGGGCACGCTGAGCCTGTTCATCAAAGAAAAGCCGTTCTCTGACCAGGAAATCCTCCGGCTAAAAGATTTCTGCCGGGAACGCCTGTTCGACACAGTCTACTATCCCGGAATTAAAAAAGAGGAGCTCAACATCTATAACCAGATGGACAGGCCTGTCTATGAGGAGATGTTTCGTCTTCTTCTTGATCCTTCGCGCCGGAAGACGTTGTCTAAGGACTATCTCTTTGAAATCAAGCCCCCGACAGATGACCGGCCCTTTTTCTATGATTTCTATAAATGGAAAAAGATCGGGGCAACCTATGAAACTTTGGGGAAAAACTTGACTTTTCTCTTTGAGGGCAAGTACTTGCTCGGCCTTCTTTTCTTTCAGGCGGGGTTGGCCGCCTTCGGCCTTATAATGCTCCCCCTTTCAGTCCTCAAGCGGCATCGTTCTTCTCCCCGCAAGATCCTGGCTCGAGTTTTCTTTTATTTCGGACTCTTAGGCACCGCTTTCATTTTCATCGAAATCATCCTCATCCAGAAATTCATCCTTTTTTTAGGCCACTCTCTCTACTCAGCCTCAACCGTCATTTTCTCGCTCCTTTTTTCCTCGGGATTGGGCAGCCTCAGTTCCCGGAAAACTCTGGGGCCAAGCCCTCTGAAAAGGCTGAGACGTTGCCTTCTATCGTGTGCCCTTCTAACCCTCTTTTATCTCTTCCTTCTTCCCACTCTATTGGAGAGGCTCGTCGGTCTCAGCTTGGGGCTGAAGATATCTCTTTCTTTCGGGCTGATCTTTCCTTTGGGGTTCCTGATGGGGTTCCCCTTTCCCACGGGCATTCGCTTCCTCGAGAAAGCGAATTCTAAGGTTATTCCGTGGGCCTGGTCCGCCAACGCCTTGGCCACAGTCACGAGTTCTGTCCTGGCCCATCTGATTGCCCTGGGAGCGGGATACAGCGCCGTGCTGGCTCTGGCTGCCGGCAGCTATTTAGCCGCTCTTCCTTTTCTCCGCTTCGCCGATCATGGGAACAAACCGAACTCCTGAAATGTGCTTCACTCTGGGCTTGCCTTCCACTTTTGTGATCAGAGTCAGAGTTTGAAAATAAAGAGTGCCTCCCAGGGGAATGATCAGCCGGCCGCCTTCCTTAAGCTGATCGAGGAGCGGCGGAGGGATATGATTAGCGGCGCAGGTGACGATAATGGCATCGAACGGAGCTTCCTCTTCCCAGCCAAAATAGCCGTCTGCCCATTTGACCCGGACATTATCATACCCCAGGCTCATCAGAGTCTGGGAAGCCTTTGTGGCCAGGTTTTCCCGGATCTCCACCGTAAAAACCTTATCGGTAAGCTGGACCAGGACGGCCGCCTGATATCCTGATCCGGTCCCGATCTCCAAGACCTTTTCGCCCGGACGAAGGCTAAGGCACTGGGTCATCAGCGCCACTATATACGGTTGAGAGATTGTCTGGCCTTCGTCAATGGGCAAGGGATAATCTTCATAGGCCTGACCGCGGTGGGCCGGGCTGACAAAGAGATGTCGGGGGACTTGCGCCATCGCCTCGAGAACCTTCCGGTCCGTGATATCGCGGTCAGCCAGTTGCTCGGCGACCATTCTCTTCCTCTTCTTGAAATACGCATCACTGTCCTGACCGGAGGATAGAGACCATGTTAAAAAAGGCAGGGAGACGAGAACGAGAAACCACGCTCGAAGGCCCGCTTTCGTCTTCATGCCGATACCCTGTTGCCGGGCTCTTGAAATTATTTTCATCCAAAAACACCTAAAAATCAACCCAGCCGGCCGCGTCTTTATGATAGGGCCTTGCTCCGCGAATGGCCATCGCCGATGACGGCGGCCAGATTTCACCTCCAATCTCCCCTCTAAAGGTGATTGACTGAGAAGAATCGCCTGTGGAATCTTAGAGAAGTGAAAAAACCCCATTTTTTCGGGGAGAAATTTTATTGACAAAGCACATTGTTTCTGATAATGACTTATGTAATCTCTTGAGAGAAGAACAGGTTGTGCCTTGGATGGAGAACTGCGCGGTCTACCCCGGTTTTTTCGACCCGATCACCAACGGCCATGTCGACATCATCCTGAGAGGGTTGAGAATATTTGACAAAATCATCATCGCTGTGCTCAAGAATCCCAAAAAAAGGGCTCTATTTTCGACTAAAGATAGGGTTATGATGATTCAGCAGATTTTTGCCCAAGAGTCCAGGATTGAAGTCAGAGCTTTTGACGGGCTGCTGGTCGATTTTGCCAGAAAAAACAAAGCGAATATCGTCATGCGAGGATTAAGGGCTGTCTCTGATTTCGAATACGAATTCCAGATGGCCCTTATGAATCGGAAGCTCAGCCCCGAGATTGAGACGCTGTTCATGATGCCCAGTGTCAACTACTCTTTTTTGAGCTCGCGGCTGGTCAAAGAAGTCGTCATGCTGGGCGGCTGCGTCAAGGATTTGGTGCCAAAAATCGTCGAGAAGAAACTCAGGGAAAAACTCACCAAAGGGAATAGTTTTTTCCCGAATAACGCTTAAAAGGCAGGAAGGAACATGTTCGGTATAAGCCAGGACAAAGGAATCGTCGGTTTGGACATCGGCTCTCATTCGATCAAGGCCATCGAGTTAAAGGCCAAGAAAAAGAAGGACCGTGATATTTTTGAAGTCAGCCGGATCGGCTACGAGCTTCTTCCCCATGACGCCATTGTAGAGGGGACGATCATCGATTCCACCGTCGTCGTCGAGACGATCAAGATGATCTTTGACGAGTCCAAGTTCAAAACCAGGAATGTGGCCATTTCCATTTCCGGCAACTCGGTGATCATCAAGAAAATCTCGCTCCCAGCGATGGATAAGGAAGAGCTGGCTGAATCCATCGTCTGGGAGGCCAAGCACAACATCCCTTATCCTTATGAAGAGACGAACGTGGACTACGCCATCCTCAGGCCCCCCCGGGGCGCCGCCGAGAAAAACCTCGATATCC
>CAZKBY010000036.1:0-17620 GCA_964550915.1 uncultured Eubacteriales bacterium
CCCTTCAGGTCGTTTTTCCCGGTCCTTCGATGGGATTATGATAATGATCCGGCCGCAGAAAATCAACCTAAATTTTTGGCCCCTGTTGGATTGACAGATACCCTGCAATGGTATAAATTCCCTTTTCCCAAAGCGGGGCTGATCACGGCCTTGCCCGTAAGAATTATCTGTCAGGTACTTAGTGAAAAACTCACCATGAGAGAGAAGAGAATGAAGAAAACATTGGTCCTGGTTTGGCTGGCTCTCCTTGTGCCCTCCTGCACACCATCAAAGCACGCCCCGGCCATCCGCTTTCCTTACGAGTGGCTCGATGTCCAGGGATTCGGCGGTGACATCGACAAGCAGCACATCCCCGAACCCTCGGGTCTCTGCTATCATCCTCAACGAAAGACGCTTTTTGTCGTCAGCGACGAAGGGATGATCGCGGAAATAAAGAGAGACGGAAATCCGGTGGCTAGCTGGGTGATCGAGGGCGACCTCGAGGGAATAACGGTAAACCCGCTGACAGGGCTCCTTTATGTCGCCGTCGAGGGGGATGATGTTTTTCTCGAGTTTGACCCGGACAGGGGCGAAGTCAAGAGAAAGTTTCCGATCAAAAGAGAGTTCCAGGGAAATCCCAATTTCTTGCAGAAACAGATAGATAGCTATGACAACGGGATTGAATCAATCGTCTTCGTTTCCGATGAAAAACATCCCGAGGGCGGAACGTTCTATGTCGGTAACCAGTGGGATCCGGCGGTGATCATGGAGGTACTTGTCCCGCTCAGGTCGAGCAGAGAGCTTGAACCGGAGGCCCGGATCATTAGAGTTCTGCCCTTTAGGATGGACGATCCGGCTGGCATGTATTACGACTTCCGGACCAAGTGCCTGAACGTCGTCAGCGACGCTGACAACATCCTGGTGGAGATCGGCCTGGACGGGCGCTTATTAAAAGAATACGCTTTCCTCGGGGACAACCAGGAGGGGATCTGCCGGGATGAGGAAGGCTATCTCTATATCGCCCAGGATTCAGGCGGGATCATCAGGGTTAAAGACTTGCGAAAGCCTTAGGGCTCGGCCGCCTTCGGTTATCGACTGCTTGTCTCCTGCGCCATGAGCATCTTTTTCTTCTTGTACTCGCGGATGATGAGAGCTGTCAGGAAAATCCAGGCAAGGATGCAGGCGACATTGATAACGGCAAAGCCTTCTATGGATAGGGCCAGGAACGTCGTCCCCACCCAGACCGCGATCGCCTGAACGGAGTCTCCGGCCCTCACAAAAAAGGTCTCGGTGGCCATCTGAGCTTTGTATTTTTCTTCTCTCTTGGTGATTAGGAAGAGAGCCGCCCGGGTCGTCCTCATCAGCGAATAATCGGTGGCGTTCTCAAAGGCTTTAATCCACTTGAGGAAAAGGAGCGAAGCGCCGAACGTGACATACCCGTACCCTCCTAAGGCAATCAACGGCAGGAAGAGAAGCGCGCCGCTGATCCCGATGTAGCGGAAGATCCGCGAAACAAGGAAGAGCTGGATGAGCATCGTCAGCAGATTCGTTAAGCCCTGGTAACCCGCAAAAGCCGAAGAAATGTAATTCTGCAGGTTGATGCTGCCGGTGGCCGCCGTCCCGAGCGCCCTCAGAGCGGCGCTCCGCTGGAGGTCACTGAACATGAACTCGCCCAGGGAATTGATAAAGTTGTAAAGCCCTATGACGCAGGCGATGAGAAGAAGATAACGGCTTCGAAAGATAAGCCGGAAACCGCCGCTCTTGTCCAGGGGCTGTTCCTTCATTTTTATTTCCGGTGGTTTGCCCGACGAGATGAGGAGCTGACGAGCTTCCTCAAGGTCTCTTTTATGGATAATCCAGGTCAGGATAATACAGAGGACAAGGATCGTCGAGGTAACAAGCATCATGCCATAGGAGCCAAAGCGCGGGACGAATTGTCTGGCGACAATAGGGCCAACGACGCCTCCCAGTGTCGCCCCGAAAGCAATCATCGGAAAGAGTCGCTTGCCGGCATCCTCCGAATAGATGTCGTTGGTAAAACCCCAGAACTGGGCAGGGATGAACCAGTTGTACATCCCGATCCAGATGAAAAAAACGATTCCCATAACGGTCACGCTGACGCCGGCCCAGTTCATGATGTTGAAGAGGACCAGGTTGGAGATACAGAAAAGCGTTGCATAGGTGATCAAGATGTGGCGCGGGTAGCGGGAGGCAATTCTGGCGAACGCCTTGACGACAAAAATAAGAAGAAATGCCTGGGGGATGGCCAGGTAGCTCTTGATCGTCGCCGGATGGGCCGCCATGAGGAGTCCTTCACGAATCGGCTTGATCTGATAATAGCCGAACATAATCAGAAAACTGTTGAGAAATAGGAGCGAAGCTTTGGCTGCCTCACCCGGCCTCATGTCGGTAAAAAGCCTGAGGAAACGATAAAATAGGGTCGGTTGCTGCGCCATCGTCCCTCCTTTCCGTTGATCGTTTTCAGGAAAAAAGCACGGCCCGTTCGCCTTTTTCTTCGATCAATTTCTGGATTTTTTCGATGATGAGTTTCTTTCTCTGCAGAAGAGCTTTCATTTCATTCTCGTTCAGGTAAGGCGCCAGGCAAGCAGCCACGGCCTCATCTTTGAGCTGAAGAAGGTCCTGGTAGATTTTTCTCGAACAACGAGTGATGGCGCAGCTTTGAAGAAGCTCAGCCGAAGGGAAAAACGCTTCGGAGAAGTCAACTCGGCAGACTTTCCAGCTGTCCTTATGAATCCAGATATCATCCGCGTCCAGGCAAACATCATAGACGAGATTCTCAAAGACCCTGACTTCTTCAAGCGCATCCGCGAAACTCTTGGAGTCGGGCGGCTCGATTTTTCTCCTTTGCCTGTCCTTTTCCTTGAAGCAATTTTCGAGAAAGACCTGGAGAGAGCCTTTTCGGCCGCCAATTTCCCTCTCCACGACCGGAGGGACAATCCCGATACCCAGAAGCTCGGCCAGCTCATAGGCAGCAAGCTCGTATTTATAGCTGTCCGGAGTGGGCTGTGGTCTCCGGCTGTCAACATGCTTGAAAATAGCCCTCTGTCTTTTTTCCCCGTCGTCAAGGGTGACGATCCAGGGCGCTGTCCTGCCGCCGACCTGGTTTTTATCGACCTCGACGATCCTGGCCTGTCGCAGAAAAATCTTCTGTCGTTCTCGCTCGCTCAGGGTTTTATCGGGCAACTGGAAACCTGGCCAAAATCCCGAGCAGGAGATAAAGACAGCGAGGCTGAGGAGTGTCCGTGTTTTCAATGGTTTCATGGTTTTCCCCCCAAACAGTAAAATCGCCGTTTTCAATGATCAGGGCGCTCAGAGGGCCACCGTAGACCCTGGAGATCCCCGTGTCGATGACCCAGACTTTTCCGTCAAACCGTTTCATCGATTCAGGTGTGGCGGCTATCTGCGGTGTGTGGGCGATGACAATATGCTGGGCCCCCAAGTTGGCCAGGATCCTGTCCACTTCTTCTCTCATGTCCTCTTCCGCGATCGAGGCCAGTTCCCTGTACCAGAGAGGGCCGTCCTCTCGGTAGACGACCTGGGGTTGAGGAACTCTGGGCTGTTGCCCGTTCTCGGCTGCCCGGCGCAGGTCGTTGAGCTCAAGGCGGAGCCTGTCGTTGATCTCCTCGATTCTCCACTTGGAAAATTTCTCGCTGATTCCGCCGTGGACAAAAATGATGCCGTTGATCTTGATGACAGCATTCTTTTCGAGAAGCCAGGAGCCGTATGTCCGGTTGAAGTTGACAAGATACTGGCGCTGGCCAGCCGGGTCTCTCCTCAGGCTGTCCCAGAACTCGCTGATGGCCTTTTCCAACTGATCGCTGTCACCCTTGGATCGAAAGTTGACGATCTTTTTCTGGAGTTCTTTCTCTTTCCGTTGCCGGTAACCGTCGGAAAGAAAAGAGATGAACTGGTCTACGGTTACATAGTCGGGATAGCGAAAGGCTATTCCCGTGATGTTCATCTCTTCGTGATTGCCGAGGAGGACGTGGACCATGCCGCCAGCCAGCACAGCTTCCTTTTCCAGTCGCCTCAGCAGGTCGAGAATCTTTCGTGCTTCAGGCCCCCGGTCCATGACGTCGCCGGTCTGAACGAAATGCGTCTTTCCGGCCTTCCAGTGGAGCGTCTCCTCAACGATGCCGGTGCCTTTGAGGATCTTGATAAAATTTTCGTAGTCGCCGTGGAGGTCGCCCACAGCGACGATCCTCTCGACGCCTGTCCACCGGCAGGGGACGCTGGCTCCGAGCAGACGGCCAGAGAGAGCCACAAAAAGACAGCCATAAACAAGGAGAAACCAGGCCTTTTTCATGCTATTTTCCCGGCAGGCGGGGGTTGCCCGGATAGCGCAGAACTCGCTCATCTTTCCCTTGGTCAAGCGCCTCTTTATCTATCATAGATAAAAGGAAAACATTGTCAATTATCGTTTTTGATTGAAATCCGGGCTTCCATTCGATATAAATAAACCTTAGATTTGTCCATGGAGGAGAACTTATCATGAAAAAGCGGTTGTGGTCAGGAATTTTTCTGATCGTCTTTTTTGGCGGGATTTCACTCTGGGCCCAGGAACCGTACAAGCAGCCCGCTCAGGAAGTCATCGATATTCTTGATGCTCCACCTTTCCCGCGAGCTATCACCAGCCCGGCTGGGGACCTGCTTTTGCTGGCCGATTATGAAACCATGCCGTCGATCGCTTACCTGGCGCAGCCCCTGCTCCGTCTGGGCGGGATACGAATAACGCCGGCAAACAACAGCCGCCAGCAATTGACTTTCTATACGGGTCTGACGCTGGTCGGCGTCAAAGATGGCTCGGCCCGCAAGATTTCCCTTCCCGAGGGAATTAAGATGGGCTTTCCCGAGTGGTCCTATGATGGAAAATGGATTGCCTTCGCTCGCTACCTGGATTCAGGCGTTGAGCTCTGGGCGGTGGACGTTGTGAGCGGCCAGGCCAAGCAGGTGGCTGCCGGACGGGTCAATGCCGTTTTGGGATCCGGATTTACCTGGCTGCCCGACAACCGGCGCCTTCTGGTTAATTTTGTCCCCGAAGGGCGGGGGAAACCGCCTGATAGGCCCCTTGTCCCGATCGGCCCCAACGTCCAGCAGACATCCGGCAAGTTTTCCAAGGTCTGGACCTATCAAGACCTCCTCGAGAATTCCCATGATGAAGCTTTATTCGAGCATTACGCCACCAGCCAGATTGTCGAAATCGACGTCGGCAACGGCAAGACCAGAGAGATCGGCCCGCCCGGCCTCTACCTGGAAAATTCGCCCTCTCCGGATGGAAACTACATTCTCATCTTCAGGATCAAAAAGCCTTTTTCTTATAGTGTGCCTTATTATAACTTTGCCCATTCGCTCGAGGTCTGGGATAAAGAGGGGAGGCTCGTCCATCTCATTGCCGACCTCCCGGTGGCTGATGAAATCCCGATCAACGGCGTGGAAAAAGGGCCTCGACGAGCGCAATGGCAGCCTCTCCGGTCGGCCACTCTTGTTTGGGTAGAAGCGCTCGACGAGGGGAACCCCGAGGTCAAGGTTCCCTTTAGGGATAGTCTGAAGACCCTTGAAGCACCCTTTCAAGCTGGGCCTCGTGATATCGGGAAAACTCCGGAACGCTTCGAGGCTTTGAGCTGGCTGGGTCAGGAAGGCCTGGCGCTTGTCTCCGACTTCAGCTGGAAAAAGCAGTGGCGGACCGCCTTCCTCATGGATTTCAGCCATCCGGAAACTCCACCCCGCAAGGTCTTCGACCTGAGCGCGCGCGACCAGTACAATGACCCCGGACGGCCAGTGATGGTCGTCACCCCGGCTGGCGAGCGCATCGCCCTTCAGGACAAAGACTGGATCTATTTGGCCGGCAGCGGCGCCAGCCCGGAGGGGGACCGGCCTTTCTTAGATAAGATGAACCTCAAGACAATGGCCAAGACAAGGCTATTTCACTGCCGGCCGGGCCGGTATGAGGCGTTTGTTGATTTCGCTCTGGACTCAAGGGACCGGATAATCATCAGCTCGGAATCCAGGGCGGAGCCGCCCAACTATTACCTCCTCAACCTTAAATCAAAGAAACGCCAGGCCCTGACCGATTTCAAGGATCCTGCCCCCCAGCTCACGGGAATGAAGAAGCAGCTCGTCAAGTACAAACGGGCTGACGGGGTTGACCTCTCCGGCACGCTTTATTTGCCGCCCGGGTACAAGGAAGGAGAAAAGCTGCCCGTTGTCGTCTGGGCCTATCCCCTTGAATACACGGATGCGCGGGTGGCCGGACAGGTCAGAGGCTCGCCCCATCGGTTCACTTTTTTGCGCGGCACCTCCCAGCTTTTTTTCGTAACGCAGGGATACGCCGTGTTGGACAACGCTCAGATGCCTGTCGTCGGCGACCCGAAGACGGTGAACGATACCTTCGTTGATCAGATCGTTGCCAATGCCAAAGCGGCGATTGACACCCTGGAAGCGATGGGCGTAGGGGATCCCCGCCGGGTGGGTGTCGGCGGTCACAGCTATGGAGCTTTCATGACGGCCAACTTGCTCGCCCATTGCGACCTGTTCGCCGCGGGCATAGCCAGGAGCGGTGCCTACAACCGCACCCTGACTCCTTTCGGGTTCCAGAGCGAGCGCCGGACCCTCTGGGAAGCGCCGGAGATCTATTTCAAGGTCTCTCCCTTTATGCACGCCCATAAGATCAACGAGCCCATCCTCCTCATCCACGGCGAGGCAGACAATAACTCCGGCACTTTCCCGATCCAATCCGAGCGTCTCTACCATGCCCTGAGAGGACACGGCGCCACGGCGCGTCTGGTTTTTCTTCCCCACGAGAGCCACGGCTATTCAGCCAGGGAATCCGTGCTCCATGTTCTGGCTGAGATGTTCGAATGGTTCGACAAATACATCAAGGGAAGGCAGTAAAACAGTTTGCCCCAGGATTGCCGATAAGATCACCCGACAGGTTCTGTTGGGGTTCACCCCCGGCGCCCCCTCGCTGACTATCTTGTTTATTATCAAGGCAGTAGATTATTGGCATCAAACGCTCGGGCCGGCGGGGCTCCCGAATTCCGCTACCCATCGGGTGTCGGCGTGTCGTGCTCAGTTCTGTTGATAGTCAAACACTCTTGGCTGATAAGCAATCCTATCGGCAAGCTTGGCCGCATTCTTGATTCTTGAGGGTTGACTATTTGTTCCCGTGTTGATATTCTTTCGGCGAAAGCAGAAACCCGAAGAAGAGGAGGGACAAGGGATGTTTGTCCGACTGACGACGGTAAATGTCAAGCAAGACAAAGTCGACGAAGCAATCTCAATCTACAGAAAGAGCGTCGTGCCGGCGGCCAAAAAGCAGAAGGGGTTTGCGGCGGCTTATCTTCTCTCAGACCGAAAAACTGGCAGGGGCATTTCCCTCACTTTCTGGAGGAGCGAAGAAGACGCACTGGCCAACGAGGAGAGCCGCTATTATCAGGAGCAGATCATTAAGTTCATCCACCTTTTGCAGGCGCCGCCCATCCGTGAAGGCTATGAAGTGTCCGTTGCAGCCAAGAAAGCATTGAGAAGCCGCTGAGAGCTGAATTATTGAGGTTGGGCAAGGAATGACCTGAGCTTGCCCGTCTTGCCCAGGCTTTCGAGTTTCCTCAGGGCTTTGGCCTCGATCTGGCGGATTCTTTCACGCGTTACCTTGAAGATATCGCCGACTTCCTCCAAAGTATGTTCTTTTCCGTCCATCAGCCCGAAGCGGAGCTTCAGGACCTCGGCCTCTCTTTCGGTCAGGCTGTCCAGGGCCAGCTCGATCTGCTCCCTCAGGTTGCGGTGAATGACCGTGTCTTCGGGGGAGGGGCTGGCCTTGTCTTCGATGAACTCCCCCAGCCGGCTTTCTTCCTCATCGCCCACCGGCGCGTCGAGTGAGACGGACTCCTGGGCGACTTTGATGATTTCCCTGATCTTGGCTACCGACAACCCCATTTTCCTGGCCAGCTCTTCATGAGTCGGTTCGCGGCCCTTGTCCTGGACGAAGGTCTGGGCGATTTTTTTTATGCGGTTGATCGTTTCAACCATGTGGACGGGAATCCGGATTGTTCGCGCCTGGTCGGCGATGGACCTGGTGATGGCCTGCTTGATCCACCAGGTGGCGTAGGTCGAAAACTTATATCCGCGGCGGTAATCGAACTTTTCGACGGCCCGCATCAGCCCGATATTCCCTTCCTGGATCAGGTCCAGAAACCCGAGCCCGCGGTGGGTATATTTTTTGGCGATTGAGACAACCAGCCTCAAGTTGGCCTCGACCAGGTCTTTTTTGGCGCGGTCGCCCGTCTGCTTGCCCAGGCTGATCTGGCGGAGGATTCCTCTCGCCTGCTGGCAGGTCAGGCCGGATTCTTCTTGGCTTTTCTTGAGCCGCCTGTTGATGGCGGCAATCTTTTTTCTTAATTCGCTTTTCTTCTCTTGGTCTCTGAGGCGGCGCAGGGAAAGGAGGAGTTCTTCCTTTGTTTCGGCCAGCTCGCACGTCACCTGAAGATTGAGGTAGAGGGTATTGATGATTCTTTCCCAGTAGGCCGCGTTGAGGTTGAGGCCTCTCAGAATGCGAATCATTTTGACGACAAGGCGGCCGCGAGCCATAAAGAATTTCTTGCGCAGGGAGATTCTCTGCAGCTTGCTGTAGAGCTCTCTTATTTTCTGGAAAGTCTTCAGGACAGCCTTCCGTTTTCTCTCCAGCTTATCTTCATCAATGTCCTCGCCGCAATCGAAGATCTCTGGCAATGCCTGAAGGTCTTTTTTGATCGTTTCTTCAAGAGACAGCATTTCCTTCAGCAGGAGGCGCGTCCTGGCCAGAGCCTTGAGGATCGTTTTTTGGCCTTTTTCGACCTCTCTGGCCAGAGCGATTTCGCCCTCTCGAGTTAGGAGAGAAATGCTGCCCATGTCTCTTAAGTAGAGCTTAACGGGGTCTGACGTCAGGCCAAGCTCTTCCGAGGGCAGGACTTCGCCTTTGTGATGGTATGGTTTGATGATGAATTTCGCTCTCCTGCCCAAGAGGTCAGACAGCTTTTCGGGGTCCTCCTCAAACTCCAGTTCATCCGGAAATTTTTGGTTTTTAAGGTCAAACGGAAGATGACTGCGTTTCATAGTTTTCGGCAAACCCACTCAGGTTTGACAGGTCCCTCTGTGAGTTGAGGGTCTGTGTTTTTTATTCTGCCAAATTTTTGAGTGAAAATCAATCGCTCTTTGTCGCCAGAAGTTGACTTTACTTTGCTCTTCTGATACTAACTAACGAGAAAGCCTGATTAAGCGGGCAAGATCTTGGTTTCTTTGGGATCGAGGAAAAAGGATGATGAAAATCGAGCCGCGGTTTAAAAGCGACATCGTCATTTTTGATATCGAGGGCGAGATCAAAAGGTCGGATATCACGGACGTCACTCTTCACCAGCTCGTTAAAGAACAGCTGGATTCGGGGCGGAGGAAGATCCTCCTCAATTTCGACCGTGTCGAGTTCATCGATAGCTTCGGCGTCGGGGAAATTCTGGCCAGCTACATATCGACGCATAACCTGGGGGGCAAACTCAAGCTGGTCAGGATTTCCAAGAAGCTCTACCTCATCTTTGAGGTGACCATGCTGACCAAAGTTCTGGACATTTTTGAGGATGAAGAAGCGGCCATGAAGAGCTTTTTCTGAAATTTTCGATGGCGAGCAGCCGCCGGCGTCCTCTTCTCTCTCGCGTCATTGAACTCAAGCCTGGAGAGGCAACCGTCTCCGCGTTCTTCTTCCTCTATTTTTTCCTGATCACAGCTCCCTACTACGTCATCAAGCCGATCCGCAACGCCAGCTATCTTGATCAGCTCGGTGACGAGCGCCTTCCCCTGGCTTATTTCCTGACCGCTGTCCTGATGGGTTTTATCGTTACCTTCCACTCCCGGCTGCAAGTCAGCCTGTCAAGGCGCACTCTCATTATCTCCAGCCTGCTTTTCTTTTTCCTCAATATCTGTCTCTTCTGGTGGTTCTTCCAACAAGAATGGAGCTGGGTCCCCGTTATTTTCTGGCTCTGGGCGAACATCTTCGCCATTGTTCTCGTGACTCAGTTCTGGATGCTCGTTAATGATACTTTCAACCCGCGCGAAGCCAAGCGTCTGATCGGGTTTATCGGCAGCGGCGGCCAGCTTGGAGCCATCCTTGGAAGCCTCCTGGTCGGGGCTCTGGCCAGGACAAAAGCTTTTAGTGTTCTTCTTCTTATCGCCGCGGCTCTACTTTCGCTGGCCATCCTGGCTGTTCTTCGGATTTTCAAATGGCAGAAAAAGCGGGCATCAACGGAAGAAAGGGAAGCTGCCGAGCGGGAAGAAGGGGCCAAAACGACAGCCGAGGTTGGATTCCGCGATGCACTCGAAACAACCCGGAAGAGCGTCTATCTAAGGCTTTTGGCTGGAATCATGCTTGCCACGCTCATCGTCTCCACTCTCGTTGATTGGCAATTCAACAGTGTCGTTGGCACAAGAGTCGCCGGGGGAAGCAGGCTGGCCTCCTTTTTCGGTTATTTTAACGCCGGGACCATGGCCTTCGCCTTTTTTTTCCAGCTGCTCCTGACCAGCCAGATCATCCGGAACTTTGGCATCCGGATAACACTCCTTATCTATCCTTTGGTTCTCCTCTTCTGCTCAGGCGGAATCGGGGCCGTGGCCTATGCCAGCATTGTGCCGGCGATCTTGATTAAGGCGAGCGATAAGAGTCTGGCTTACTCGCTAAATCAGTCTGTCCGGGAGCTCCTCTACATTCCAATTTCTATTGGACAAAAGTACAAGTCGAAAATCTTCATAGACATGTTCGTCAACAGATTCGCCAAGGGTCTGGGAGCCGTCATCCTGTGGCTTCTGCTTGCTTTTTTTCCCAAGGTGACAGCGATCAGAGTGATCAGCCTGACAGTTATTGGAGTCATTGCTGTCTGGATCTACCTTAACCTGCGGGGGGGCCGTGAATATGCCAACCTGGTCAAGAAGAGGCTGGAGCTGAAGTGGGAGAGAGGAGACAAACTTGTCGCCGAGAAGATGGATGTCGACTTCACCAAATTAGTCTTTGATACCCTGGAGAGCAAGAACCGGAGCTCCGTCCTCTATGCCCTCCATCTTTTTGATCTCATCAACCAGGACAAGCTGACGCCCGAGGTCAAGAAGCTCATTTCCTACAAAGCTGATGAGGTTCGTGTTTCTTCCTTGGGAACGCTTTTCGAACAGGCCGAGACAGGTCTTGGGCCGACTGGCCAGGACGAGCTTGGCGAAGACGTTCTCAAGAAAGAAGTCGCCGAGATTATGGCTCTGGATGTTTACCAGAGCCTCCTCAAGGACTACATCGAAAAAACCCTCGAGGACAAAGGCGAGGCGTCAACAGTCGCCCGCCTGGAAGCAGCCAAGGCCATCGGACTGATGGATCCCAGTGCGCCCGCGGCAGAGAAATTGGCCGACCTTTTAGAAGACGATTCAGTCGAGGTCAGCCGGTATGCCCTGGAAAGCGCTGGCGCTCTTAAGCGAAAAGAGGATGTCCCCTGCCTCGTTGACAAGCTCAAGAATCCAGTCTTGCAAGAGGATGCCTCTCGCGCTTTGATCAAGTTTGGCCCCAAAATTATCGGCACTTTAGCTGATTACCTGGCCGATCGAGCCGAGGACTCTAATGTTCGCCGAGCCGTGCCGGGCATTCTGGCCCGGATCGGGACCCAAGAGGCGGCCGATTTCCTGAGCTGGGAGCTCCCGAGCGCTGAGGGCGAGCTGGCCGCGGAAATTATCGATGGCCTGGACAGGATAAGGACCGAAAACCCGAGGGTCTTTTTTTCAGGAAGCACCATCAGGCTCAGGATCAAAGAGGAAGTCAAAGCGTATTGCCAGGACGTGATTAGAGGTCTAGAGGAAGCTGGCGCGCAGGAGCCCAGTCCGGGGCAGAAGAAGCGACAAGAAGAATCCGTCTGGAACATTTTCAAACTTCTTGGCCTTATCTATCCCCATGAGGATATGGTTAAGGCTTACCAGAACCTGAGGACAGGAACGAAAGATTCTGTGGCCTATGCCCTCGAGCTTCTGGACAATGTGTTAGAAAAGGACATCAGGGACGCAATTTTCCCATTGATTGAGGATGTCCCTGCCGACGAGAAGGTCAGAAGATGCCAGGCGCTCCTGGGCAGCCTATCTGGCGGAAGAAGGAGAGAATGAAAGGTAAGCTGAAGCCTGTCGAGACCCGCCTTTCTGGCCTCATGTTTATCTATTTTTTCCTGGCTACCCTATCAATCTATGTGGTCAAGCCGGCCAAAGAGTCCCTTTTCATGGATGCTTTGGGCAAGCCGCGACTTCCTTATGCCTTCCTGTTGACCGCGATCTTGATGGGCTTGGCCGTGGCCGCAAACTCGAGGCTCATCCAGCGCGTTTACCGCCCTATCTATGTTTCCTCCACGCTCGGCTTTTTTATCCTGACGAGTTTTGTTTTCTGGCTGTTGATCCACAGGCCGGCGCCCTGGCCTTGGATTTTTCTTTTCTTCTGGTCCTGGGCCGACATCTTCCTGGTCACGACAATCACGCAATTCTGGATCATGGTCAACGACCTTCTCAGCCCTCGGGAGGCGAAAAGGCGCATTGGATTTCTCGTCAGCGGCGGAATCCTGGGCGGCATCGTGGGCTCTCTTGTGGCCTATTTTCGGCCGGCCCGGCTGGAGACAGAAAACCTTATCCTGGTCTGTCCGGTCATCCTCTCCCTTTGTGTTCTGATTGTCTTTCTCGCTTGGACGAGGGCTCCCCGCGAAGCAGCGGAGGAGGCTGAGGGAAGACCCGGCCGCCGCGAGGAAGAGAAGGCTGGGCTCATCCGGAGCTTTACGCTTCTCAGAGAGAACCGCTACATGCTCTACCTCAGTGGAATGATGATTGTCGCGATCATCATCTCAAACCTCGTGGATTTTCAGTTCAAAGCTCTGGGCAAGGCTTTTTTCCCGGACAAGAATGCGACGACCTCTTTTTTCGCCTGTTTTAACCTTGGGTTGCTCGTTTTTTCCTACCTTTTGGCAGCCCTGGTGACGACGAGGGTCCTCAAAAATTTTGGCATGCGCGTCGCTCTGCTCATTCCGCCGGTCTTCTTGCTCGTCGGGTCTGTGGCTGTTTATTTCCTCCCCGCTGGTGCTCTTCTGGTCTGGGTTATCTACATGAGGGGAGCGGATAAAAGCCTGGCCCATTCATTGAGCCAGTCGGTGAGAGAGCTCCTCTATATTCCTCTTCCCCAGAAAATCAAGTACAGAGCCAAGGTTTTTGTCGATATGTTTCTGAACAAATTCGCGGACGGTCTGACCGGGCTCCTCCTTCTTGCTGTTTCTCCCTTTCTCGAGCTCAGCCCCAGGGAAGTCAGCTTGCTGGCGATCGTTCTGATTGTGATCTGGATGGGGTTGAATATGCGCCTGACGAGCGAGTATGTCAGCATCGTTAAGAGGAACCTGCAGATTAAATGGCAGGACGCTGACAAACTTGTCAAGGAAAAGATCGATGTGGACTTGACCAAGCTTGTCTTCGACACCTTGCAAAGCCGGGAGAGAAGTTCGGTGCTCTATGCCATGAACCTTTTTGACCTGATCAAGAAAGAAAAGCTGAGCCCGGAAGTGAAAAGGCTCATCGCCTCCAAGAGCGGTGAACTCAGGGCCCGCGCTATGGATTCGCTCCTGGATGTCGAAGGGGAAGT
Organism: uncultured Eubacteriales bacterium; assembly: GCA_964550915.1. Taxonomy (GTDB): domain Bacteria; phylum Acidobacteriota; class Aminicenantia; order Aminicenantales; family UBA8522; genus JARYMI01. The sequence continues at coordinate 13,652 of CAZKBY010000036.1, forward strand.
CCTTGTCCCCGAATTCGACGATTCGCTGGGGCCGCAAGACCTGGACGCTCGGGTCAGGGAGATCATGTCTCTCGATGTCTATCAAGAGCTCATGAAAGAGAAGATCGAAAAAGCAGCGCGGGGAAAGGGTGAGGAAGCCGAGGTTGCCAGGATGGAGGCAGCCAAGGTTATGGGAATGATGACTCCAGGATCCCCCCTTATCCGCGAGCTAAAAAAGCTCCTCAAGGATGAATCAGCCGAGGTCGCCCGCTACGCAGCTGAAAGCGCCGGGCGCCTCAAGCAACGGAAATTTGTTCCTCTCTTGATCAATCTTCTGGCCCGGCCGGCCACCCAGGAGGCCGCCAAGCATGCCCTCCTCGCCTACGGCGACACGATCGTCGGGACTCTGCGCGACTCGCTGGCTGATCCATCAGAAAACCTCAGGAAGCGCCAGCCCATCCCTGACCTTATCGCCCGCTTACGTTCGCAGAGAGCGGCCGATATGCTTGTCCTTGAGCTGAAGAAGGAGGAACCGTCGATCGAGGCTGAAATTGTCGATGCTCTCCATCAGATGCGCTCAAACGCCCCGGAGTTAGTTTTCCAAGAAAAAGCCGTGCTGGCCAAAGTTGTCTCTCTGATCAGGAAATGCTACCTTCTCATTCTTCAAATCAACGATCTCAGAGCCGATAAGAAAAAAGAAATCCTGGCCCAGGACCTGGAAAATGCCCTCAGCCGGGCCATGAAGCATGTCTTCCAGCTCCTCGGGCTCGTCCTGCCGCAGGATGACATTATCCGGGCTTATCAGAATATTCTTGTTGGAACGCGGAAGTCGTTGGACTATTCCGTCGAGCTTCTGGATAATATCGTGCGGAAGGAGATCAAGGAACTGCTTCTGCCTTTGATTGAGGACACGCCGTTTGAGGAGAAGGTCAGGCTCAGCCGCAAGATGCTCAAGGCTGCCGAGAAAATAACCTTTACTTGACCTCCTGGCCGGGAGTATAATTGATTCAACAAACAAAGATGACGAAACTTTTCATCTACCCGAAAAAGGGTGAGGGTTCCTGGTATAATCTTAAGCCGGAGAGAGTTTCCATCGGCCGCTCGGACGATAACGAACTCCCCCTTCAGGACCCCTTTTCTTCCGGGCATCATGCTCTGATCTATCCTTCCAACGGCAAGTTCGTCATTCGGGACAACGGCAGCAAGAACGGGACGTTCCTTAACGGAAAGAAAATCCAGGGAGAAGTCGAGCTCAAGAAAGGAGACGAAATCCTCATCGGCTCGACGCGGATCATCTTTGACAAGGAGCTTTCCAGCAACGTTGAGATGACCGAAGTCGTCTCGCCGTCCCGCAATATCAACACGATCCTTCATCTCCGCGAAATCCTGAAGAAAGAGGACATCGAAACGACCCTCCAGGGAATCACGTCCCCCTCTGACCTGCTGAAAATCAAGTCGGATTATAAATCTCTGGCCGTGCTGAACGAAGTCAGCAAGGCTCTTGTCCTCCATCAGCCGCTGAACGAGCTTTTAGAGCGCATCATGGAGCTGATTTCAGAGTATATGCCGATGGACAGGGGAATCTTGATGATCAGAGAAGGCAACCCGCCCCAGCTCATCCCCAAGGTGATCCGGATCAACAACAAGAGTCTCGCTCAGAAGAAAATTCAAGTCAGCCAGAGCATCATTAACCTTGTTCTGGACAAGCATTCCTCTGTCCTGACGACAGACGCCCTGGCCGACCCCAGGTTCATGATGAAGGACAGCGTCATAAAGTCCAATATCCATTCCGCTATGTGCGTTCCTCTATGGAACAACAAAGAGATCATCGGCGTGATCTATTCCGACCGGATTTCGCTTGTCGACCAGTTCAGTGAAGATGACCTGAGGCTATTGACGCTGCTTTCGAACTTAGCGGCGGTCAAGATAGAGAACGCCAGGCTCGTCGAGAAGGCCATCGAACAGGAAAAAATGGAGAAAGAGCTGGCGCTGGCGGCCCGGATCCAGAAGGATTTCTTGCCCAAGGAAAACCCGTCCTGCGAGAAATTCGACATCGCCGGCACGAACATTCCCTGCTATCAGGTGGGTGGAGACTATTACGACTTCATAGCGATCGATCCCTGCCGTCTGGGCATCATCGTGGCCGATGTCTCGGGAAAAGGCATCAGCGCCTCGCTCCTCATGGCTTCTCTGAGGGCGGCCCTTTATTCAGAGCTCCACCCTAAGGTCAAGCTCTCAGAGATGACGACGAAGCTCAACGATTTCGTCCACCTCAGCTCTGCCGTTAATATGTTCATTACCTTCTTTTTCTGCGAACTCGACACAAAAACTGGGCAATTTCAGTACATTAACGCCGGACACAACCCGCCTTTCCTTATCAAGAAAAACGGAAAGATCGAGCGATTGGAGAGTTGCGGTTTTTGCCTGGGGATGTTCCCGGCCGTAGCTTATGAGGTTAAAGAAGCAGGGTTCAATCCGGGAGACTGCGCTGTATTTTACACCGATGGCATCACCGAAAGCCGGAACAAAAACAACCAGGAATACGGGGAGGAGAGGCTGATCAATTTTTTGAAAAAAAATATCAAACTATCGGCCTCGATGATCGTGGAAAAAGTCTGTCAGGAGCTGGCTGCATTTTCAGCCGGCGTTCCTCCCCTCGATGACATGACGTTTATCGTCGTCAAGCGGGTCGCGTAGATTTTACCATCCGATTTTCACGGAGAAAAACGATGAAAAAAGAGCTGATCGTTCTATGGACGGCGGCTGTGCTGATCCTCCAGCCGTGTTGCCGCAGGGAAAAAGTGTCGCGGACAGCAGGGCAAGAGGTTGTCAAGCCAGGGGTTGAGATTTTTCTGGCGAGCCACCTTGATCTCGTCAAAGGAAAGAAAGTGGGGCTCATCACCAATCCCACGGGTGTGGACCGTGAGCTGCGCAGCACGGCCGAGCTTTTCGCCCAAAATCCGGCCATCAATCTCGTTGCCCTCTATGGGCCTGAACACGGGATCAGGGGAAACGCCCAGGCCGGTGAATATGTCCCTTTTTATTTCGACGACAAGTTCAAGGTGCCGGTTTTCAGCCTCTACGGGCAGTCCTTCAAGCCTGACCCGGGCATGCTCAAGGATATCGACGAGTACATGCGCTCTTTTGACATGACTGAAACCGGCAAAATCCCTGAAGAGGCGATGATCCAGGATGTCGATGTCCTCGTTTTTGACATCCAGGACGTGGGCACTCGGGTGTACACATATGTTGCCACGATGGCCCATGCCATGCAGGCCTGCGCCGAGAGCGGCCTTGAGTTCATCGTCCTGGACAGGCCGAATCCGGCTAACGGGATCGACATGGAGGGACCAATCCTGGAATACCCAGAATTCAGCTCCTTTGTCGGGCTTTATCCTGTGCCCCTGCGGCATGGAATGACGGCTGGCGAGCTCGCCCTGATGTTCAACGAGAAATTCTTAGAAAAAAAAGCGAAATTAACGGTCATTCCAATGGAAGGATGGGAGCGGGCAATGTGGTTTGATGAAACGGGGCTTCCCTGGGTTATTCCCTCGCCCAACATGCCGACCCTGGACACGGCCATCGTCTATCCGGGACAGGTCCTTTTCGAGGGCACGAATGTCTCCGAAGGTCGGGGTACGACCAGGCCATTTGAGCTTTTTGGCGCTCCCTGGATCGATGGCTTCGAGCTTGCCTTGAGGCTCCGCCGCCTGGGGCTAAAAGGGGTTGAGTTCCGAGAGGCCTGGTTCACTCCGTCCTTCTCGAAATATGCGTGGGAAAGATGCGGCGGCGCGCAAGTTCACGTCACTGATAAAAACGGCTTTCAGCCGCTTGAAACCTCGCTTTATATCATCAAGACAATCCGGGAATTGTACCCCGACAAATTCAGCTTCCATCCCGATTATTTCGATCGGATTATGGGAACAGTTAGGGTTCGGGAAGCAATCGAGAGAAACGCTTCTGTCTAGGAAATCCTGGCCACTTTCGAGG
>CAZKBY010000037.1:0-16837 GCA_964550915.1 uncultured Eubacteriales bacterium
CCGCTATTCCAAGCGCGAACGCTATGCCATCCCCTATAACGGCGAGGAGGTCTATCTCTACTGGGCCAACCATGACCAGTACTATGTCAAAACCGCTGAATATTTCACTGACTATTCCTATAATGCGCCTAATGGCGTGAGCGTGCATTTCAAGCTCCGGGCCGCCGATGTCGAGCAGAATAACATTAAGGGCGAGAAGCGATTCTTCCTGCCACGCCTCGCAGAAATCGCCTGGGACGAAGCGGCAAGCCGTCTCGTCATCCCCTTCGAATTCCGCCCGCTCACCGAGCAGGAGACAATCGCCTATGGGCAAAGGAATCAGCAGGAATCCATTATCACAAGAGCCCTGGCGGAAATACCTAAAGGTCTGTCTCCGAAAACTGCCTCTCGCGCGTTGACGGCCCTAACTGGTGAGCGGCATAAGACAGGCGAGGGAAAATCGGTCAGCTTTCTCGAATATCACCTGCGACAGTACACACGCCGCAACACTTCCGATTTTTTCATCCACAAGGACCTCAAGGGGTTTCTATCGCGCGAGCTGGACTTTTATTTGAAGAACGAAGTGCTGAATCTAGACGAGATCGAAGCCTCAGGCGAGGAAAGGGCCGAGAGCTGGTTCCAGAAGATGCGCCTCATCAAGAGCCTGGGCGGCCGGATCATCGAATTCCTCCACCAAATTGAAGAATTCCAGAAAATGCTCTGGGAGAAACGGAAATTCATCACTGAGACGAATTACTGCATTACAGTCGGCAACATCGCCGAGGATTTTTATCCCGATATCTCTGCCTGCGATGCGCAGTGGGACGAGTGGAAGGCGCTGTTCCATATAGACGAAGAAAAAGCCGACCTGTTCACTTCCGGGAAGACCAAAAAAGAAAAACGCATAGCCTTCCTCAAGGCCCACCCGACACTCGTGCTGGACACGAAACACTTCAACCACGACTTTATGGACAAACTGATCGGAAGCTTTGACAACCTGGACGACCTAACCGGTGGTCTCCTCGTTCACAGCGAAAATTGGCAAGCGCTAAATCTACTTTTGGAGAAGTATCGAGAAAGTGTGAAGTGTATTTACATTGACCCGCCGTATAACACCGGGAGCGATGAATTCCTCTACAAGGATAACTATCAGCATGCCAGTTGGCTGACGATGATGAAAGAGAGATTAGTTCAGGCGCGGGAACTAACTACGGAAGATGGAGTCGTCTTTGTCAGCATCGACGATAACGAGGCACCGCGGCTGATAATGGTAGGGAATGTCGTCTATGGTGTCGAAGGGCTATTGTCTCAGCTTGTGTGGAAGAAAAAGTACACCGGCGGCAAACACGCCAGGCACTTTGTCGATCTTCACGAGTACATATTGGCGTTTGCCGCATATCCCAGCAAGGTTGGCGAGTTTCTTGTGATGAGACCACAAGAGGAGATGGCTAAGTTCGTCATGGAGGATGAATATCTTCGCGAAAAAGGGCGCTTCTATATACGGCCTTTGAAATCTAATCTCGCATCTCGCCCAACTTTGGTATATCCCATAACGTTGCCTGATGGGTCAACGATTACCACTCAATGGCTGATTTCGGAACCTACCTTCCACCAAATGGTTGCAGAGGATAGAATACTATTCCGCAAGAAGAAGGATGGCCATTGGCAGGTATACATGAAATACTACGAGCATGATAGGGGGGGATTCATCAAGGTCCCAAGTCTTTTGGACATAGCCGCAAATACCAAAGGCAAGGAGGAACTGAAAGACCTATTTGGCGTGTCTCATGGTAGGGACCTGCCAATATACACCGTCAAGCCGCTTGGCCTTATTCAGTTTCTGCTACAACGCGCTGGTTCACCCAGCAGATGGTTTGCTGATCCTGTCCCTGGCTCCGGCACCACGGGACATGCGGTCATCAACCTCAATCGCGAGGACAGGGGCAGGCGTAAGTTCATCCTTATCGAAATGGCCGACTATTTCGATACAGTTCTGCTGCCGCGCATCAAGAAGGTCACCTTCACCCCCGATTGGAAGGACGGCAAATCCAAGCGCATGGCGACTCCGGAAGAGGCGGAGCGCAGCCCGCGCATCGTCAAATACATCTGCCTGGAATCATACGAAGACGCGCTGAATAACATCGCCTTCGATGACGCATCCGGTCAGCAGGCTATGCGGTTTGACGACTACCTTCTTCAGTACATGCTCAAGTGGGAAACGCGCAAGAGTGAAACTCTGCTCAATGTGGATAAGCTCGCCAAGCCATTTGATTATAAGCTGTACATTCACTCCGACGGCCGGACGCAAGAGAAGCTGGTGGATATCCCTGAAACATTCAACTACCTTCTCGGCCTGCACGTGAGTACGCGCCGGGTTTATGACGACGGCGGCCGGCGCTGTGTCGTCTATTGCGGCCGCATTGATCACCGGAACGTCGCCGTCATCTGGCGGGAGACTGAGGGTTGGGAAAAAGCCGATTATGAGCGCGATAAGAAATTTGTGGCTGATAAAAAGATTGCCGAGGGCGCGGACGAAATCTTCGTCAACGGAGATTCGTTGGTACAAGGCGCCCGGGCCCTTGAACCCATTTTCAAGGCCCGCATGTTTGCTCCCGTGGAGGTGTGAGTATGAGCGTGAGAATAGAGTTACCCAAAGAAAAAATCGCGGAGTTTTGCCGGCGCAATCACATTCGCCGCCTGGCGGTTTTCGGCTCCGTTTTGCGCGCGGATTTCAATGAAAACAGCGACATTGATATTCTGGTTGAGTTTGAGCCGCAGCACGTGCCCTGCCTGTTGGGGATGGCGCGTATGGAACGCGAACTGTCAGTCCTGCTGGGCCGCATGGCGGACTTGCGCACGCCGGAGGACCTCAGCCGCTATTTCCGGGAAGAGGTATTGGAGCATGCCGAGGTGCAGTATGCGCAAGGATGACGCTATTCGCCTGCGACACATGCTTGATGCGGTTCAGGAGGCCATGAGCTTTGCGCAGGGACGCAGCCGCGCCGATCTCAGGACGGATCGCCAATTGGTTCTCTCGCTGGTGAAAGAGGTCGAAATCATCGGGGAGGCGGCCTATCAGATCTCCTCAGAGACAAAACAAAGCCTGCCGGAGATCCCCTGGGACGACATCATCGGGATGCGTCACCGACTGGTCCATGCGTATTTTGACATCAACCTGGACATTCTTTGGCAGACCATACAAAGCGACCTTCCGCCACTGCTTCAAACGCTGCGGCGAGTTCTCAAGGAGGAGTAGCGCGTGCCCAATAGCATCCAGCAATACACCAAACTGGAAAACAGGCTGGTCCTGCTAGCTTGGTTGAACGACCTGCAGGGCTACGAGAGCAACCGCCAACTCCTGGAAGAGACCAGGCAGGTGGCCGAAGGCTTTGACGCCTCGGGCCGAAGTTTCATCTACCATCATCTCGTTGCGCGCTGCGATAAGGTCAAAATCCCCCATGCTGAGCTTGCGCGCTACGACGGCAATATCCGTTCCCACCTCGCGGCCATGAACGTTTATCGGGCTGAGCCGATAACTCTGCGCTATTTTCAATACCTGGCAGCGCTCTATACGGAAATATTCCTGGATTATTATTTTCATCGTCGGGCGACGATGCTCGTGTCACTTAATGCTTTCATTGCCCAGCGCAACCGAGGTCGCCTTCCTGGAGAACCCCAGGATTTGTCGTTTTCGGAGGCCGATCTACAAAAGCTAGCCTTCTGGATGGCGACAGGAAGAGGAGCGTGGATTCTATCCGGACTTTATCCTATGGATTATCGACGGCAAGAATCAGCACCTTGTCTTCATCGAGCCACACGGAATGATTCATGCCAACGCTTACGAGCATGACGAGAAAGCCAGGCTTCACGAAGTCCTTCCGGGCTTGGCGCGTGAAATTGCCGCCAGAAGCAAGGTGAAGATGCGGATAACTCTTGATTCTTATATTATCTCCGCAACGCCATTTGATGATTTGCGCAAAAAATACGGCGACGGCACATGGGATAGAGTAAAGTTCGCCGCAAAACATATCCTGTTTCTAGGGAGAGACGGCGCGTATGATTATTTATATTTTATCTTCAAGGAACAGACGCATAAACACAGTACATGACACTCTCTAAACCGCCTCAGTCAAGACCGCTGTCATGAATTTGTCGTTTTGCTATGCCCTCATTGAACTCGTCAACCTTCACGACTGCGATTTTATCTTCAAGCCCATTCATCGGGGAAAGACCGTCAGGTGAGCTTTGTTCGGGTAGTCGTCATGATCAACTTCTCTTAAAAGCTCAGCCTCGAGGGACACCCCAAACCTTAAAACTCTAGCCATCTAAGGGCTCCTTCCCGCTTTTCGTTTGTTTGATAAGAAAAATACTGAGAATCTTTCAATAAGTCAACTTATAGAAACAATAGCTTGCCTTTCGTTCTTCCAACGCCGTAATGGGGGCGATGATTTTAAGAATCATGTTCAATTTTTACTTGACAAGCGGAAGCATTAGTTCTATATTATTAATGATAATGATTATCATTATCAGAATAGTCCTTTACATTTGCATTTAGATGCGAGGGCAAGATTGTTATGACTTTCAACAGTTGATCGATTAAAAAAGGAGGTAAAGACCATGCCATTTGGTGACAGAACAGGACCATGGGGGTTCGGCCCCATGACTGGAAGGGCAATGGGCTATTGCGCTGGCTTTCCCGCTCCCGGTTTCATGAACCCGGGCTTTGGATCTGGCCGCGGATTCGGGTTCGGAAGAGGTTTTGGGAGAGGCTTGGGGAGAGGGCTTGGCTTTGGAAGAGGCCGAGGCTGGCGCTGGATCGCATACTGGCCCTCTTTGGGTTATCCCTCACCCTGGGCGATGCCTTACGGCTTTCCGTTTCCTTATGGCCATCCCTACGGGATGGGCTATCCGTCCTATCCTTATCCCCCCTGGACACCTCAGACCAGCGGTCAGGAAGAACAACGAAATAAGTAATCTTTGAGAAAGGAGGTAAAGGAATGCCATTCGGAATGGGACCTACAGGATGGTACGCATGGCCTTACCTAGCCTTCTGGATGAGGCAATGGTACCCGTATTGGAACTTTCCCTATTTCCCTCAGCCCGGGTTCTTCACGAAGGAGGCGGAAGAAGATTTTCTTGAAGGCCAGGCTGAAATCCTTGAGGAGCATCTTGCTCAGATTAAAAAAAGGCTGGAAGAGCTGAGGAAAAAACAAAAGGAGAAAAAATGAGAATCGCGATATCCGCTTCGGAGCCTGATCTTTCCAGCGCCGTCGATCCCCGCTTCGGGAGATCCCCTTACATTATATTTGTCGACCCTGAAAAGATGGAGTATGAAGCCGTCGAAAATCCTTACCTGGCTTCTTCGAGCGGGGCAGGCATCCGGTCGGCCCAGTTCATTGCTGAAAAAGGAGCCTCAGCCGTCCTCACCGGAAGCTGCGGGCCCAATGCTTTTCAGACGCTCCAGGCCGCGGGAGTCGATGTCATCATCGGGGTCACAGGAACAGTCGAGGAAGCGGCCAGGCAGTATAAATCCGGTCAACTCCGGCCCTCCACGCAGCCGAATGTACCTTCTCACTTCGGCCTGGGAGGAGGTTGGGGTGGCCCGGGCTCTGGTTTCGGCCCGGGCAGGGGAATGGGAAGAGGAATGGGCCGCGGCATGGGACGGGGAGTAGGCCGTAGTCTGGGGTTCGGAATGGGTTATGGCCCTGCCTCCGGGCAATCAGGTGCGTCCCCATCCAGCGCGGCTGCGACTCAATTATCTACAGAAGAAGAGATCAAGTATTTGAAGGAACAGGCTGAGTTTCTCAAGCGGCAACTGGAGGAGGTCTCAAAAAGAATCCAGGCTCTGGAAAGGGTCAAGAAGTAACCGGCTTCAGAGAAAAGTTAGAATCCAGTGATTCTTTCGGTCGCCAGTGGGAAAGGAGGAACGGGGAAAACAACCATCGCTGTCAACCTCGCTCTTTCTTTAACAAACACTCATCCCGTTCAATTCCTGGACTGCGATGTCGAAGAACCCAACGCCCATTTTTTTCTCAAGCCCCAGCGCCTCCGTAATCGTGTGGTTTCTATTCCTGTTCCAGAAATTATTGAGGACAAGTGTACCTATTGCGGTAAGTGCGCCGAAGTCTGCGCTTATAATGCCATAGCGGTTCTCAAAGATACCGTTCTCGTCTTTCCTGAGCTCTGTCACGGCTGTGGAGGTTGCGGCCTTCTCTGTCCTGAGAAGGCCATCAAAGAAAGGGGCCAGAGAATAGGTGTCATGGAATTTGGTTCATCTAACGGGATCGAATTCATCCACGGAAAACTGGACATCGGTCAGGCCATGTCGCCCCCATTGATAAGAGAAATAAAGAAAAACATGGATTTGACGAGGCTGGTGATTATCGACGTTCCTCCCGGAACATCCTGCCCGATGGTCGAAGCCGTGAAGGGAAGTGACTTTTCTCTTCTGGTCACAGAGCCCACGCCTTTTGGCCTGAATGACCTTAAACTCTCTGTGGAGACTTTGAGGGAAATGCATATTCCTTATGGGGTGGTCGTCAACCGGGCCGGAGTCGGGGACAGCGGCGTCGAAGACTACTGCCGGAAGGAAGGAATACCTCTTTTAATGACGCTTCCGCTGGATCGGGATATCGCCGTTGCCTATTCGGAAGGGGTCCCTCTCGTCGAAGCGAAACCTGCTTACAGCGAGAAATTTATCGAGCTCTTCACCAGAGTTCACAAACTGAAAAAATGAAGCAGCTCGTCGTCATCAGCGGAAAGGGAGGAACGGGAAAAACAGTCATCTCGGCCGCTCTGGCCACGCTGGCGCAGAAAAAAGTCCTGGCTGACTGCGACGTGGATGCGGCCAACCTCTATCTTCTCCTTCATCCAGTAATTCAGGAAGAGCATACCTTCTCCGGCGGAAAAAAGGCCGCCGTCAACTTTGACAGATGCACAGGCTGCGGGAAATGCCTTGAGGTTTGCCGCTTCTCTGCCATTTCCGGAGGAGAGGAAGGAAAAATTGCCATCGACCCGATATCCTGCGAGGGGTGCGGAGTCTGCTCCCATATCTGTCCTGTTGATGCCATCCTGATGAAGACGGCCGTTTCGGGCAAATGGTTTGTCTCTTCCACAAAATACGGCCCTTTTGTCCATGCCCGTCTTGGAACAGGAGAGGAAAATTCGGGTAAGTTGGTCACCGAAGTGCGGAAAAAAGCGAAAGAGATTGCCGGAAGGGACTCCCTGGACCTCGTGATCATTGACGGACCCCCTGGGATAGGCTGCCCGGTCATTGCTTCTCTTTCTGGCACTGATCTGGCCCTGGTGGTGACAGAACCCACGCTTTCCGGAATTCATGATATGGAAAGAGTTATCCGGGTGGCCGGGCATTTCAGAACGCAGGCCGCCTGCTGCATCAATAAATTCGACCTGAATCTCAGGATGACCCGCCAGATCGAAGAATGGTGCGACGAAAACTCCGTTCCGCTTGTGGGAAAGATCCCTTTCGAGGAGGCTGTTACCCGATCCCTGGTTCAGGGGATTCCGGTCACCGAATTCTCCGAGAATTCTGTTTCAGAAGAGATCAAAAAGATGTGGCAGAGGCTGATCTCACTATTTTCGAAGGAGGGCCAGAGGCAATGAAAAGAACCGATTGGAAATATCTTGTGGACACATTCCTCTTCATCTGTGTGGTCGGAATCGCCCTTATCGGGCTTCTCATGGCATTGGTTCTTCCCAAAGGGCCCGGCGTTCAGGAAAGCGCCAAGTACTTTCTGAGCCTTCACCGCCACCAGTGGGGAAATATTCACTTCTATCTTTCTCTCGCCTTCGTTGTCCTGGTTATCATCCATCTTATCCTTAGCTGGAGCTGGATTGAAGGCAAAGCCCGCCAGCTTTTCAAGCAAAGCTGGGCGGCCATGTTGATTCTCACAGTGATTGTTTCTCTTGTGGTTCTTTTCGTTTTCTGGACCTTCTACCCCAGGGTGCCGGGCGCTTATGAAGATTACGGAGTGAGGGCTGGAAGACAGGCCAAAGCCGAGACTTTCCGAGAAGATCCGTCGTCCATCCCTATTCAGGGTCAAATGACGCTCCGGGATGTAGAAAAAGCCACCGGAGTTCCGGCGGGCAAAGTCGCCGAGGCCATGGGCCTTCCAGCGGGAGTTTCCCTGGATGAAACTCTCGGACAGTTGAGAAAAAAATTTTCTTTCGTTCTTCAGGACGTGAGGGATGCGGTGGCTGACCTGAGGGAGAAAAGCGAATCTCCGGTCGAGAAAGAAGTCGCGGCTGAAAATAAGGAAATACTGGACACGAAGGTCATCGAAGAAAAGGTGCCAGGAGGACCAACGGGGCAACTCCACGGGGAGCATGAGGAAGAAGTGGGGAAAAAACTGACCAGAGGGTCCAGGCCGGAAGACCGATCGGGAGTTCTCATCCACGGTCAGATGACTCTTTATGATTTAGAAAAGGTGACAGGCATCCCGGCCCGAAGAATTGCCGAGGAACTGAGGCTGCCGGCCGGCGCCCCGCTTGACGAATATCTTGGCCGGCTGAGAAAAAGGTATTCTTTTACGATGCAGGAAGTAAGGGATGTGGTTTCCTCTCTGATGAAAAAAAATGATCAAGGGAGCGACAATGACCAATGAGAAAATTAAATCGCCCCTTCTTGAACGAGCTTAGGCCTGTCTGCCAGAGGGGATTCGACAGACTATCTCTTCAGAACCAATCATTCCGGCCATCCTTCTCTTCTTCCCCCAACGTCCTTGGCCAGCAGATGTTAGTGGAGATATTAAAGGAAGAGGTCAAGGATCTTGAAAGAGGATGTCCTCACCGTTCTTAAGGGATATTCTGCAAGGGATTTAGAAGAGATGTTTTCGGAAGAATAACGGAAATTTGTAAATGGGTCCAGAAATAAAGGAGGTTTGAAATGCCTATTTATGAATACAAATGCCAAAAATGTGGCCAAAAATTTGAATTGCTCCAGAGGTTGGGTGCCAGTAACGAAGAGTTGAGTTGTCCAAAATGTGGCGCTTTAAATCCAATAAAGCAGTTCTCAGTGTTCACATCTCGGGGCACAGGCAGTTCTGAATGCGAGAGTGGCGTCTGTCCCACCTGTAAAATCCCTTCAGAATGATAGCTGAATTGCCCTGTTCATCTTTAAAAAGGGACAGAATGTCGAATCTATAATTGGCGCCATGCCTCAAGACGCATTAGAGGAAAAGATTCAAATTTATTTAGAATGAGGAGAGTTGGAGACTGATGGAGAATTATAAAGTTCTATACAAAAACTAATTGGATATGAAGGGAACGTTTTTGCCTTCACGGGCAACGTGGAAGAGGACCTGTTGAGTATAACGTCCGTGCACCCCATGCGGGAAGATGCTGTTCTTGAATTCTTTAAGAAAGCTAGGGCTGACTGGAGCATTGTCGAGAAATTAGCCCGGGAAGGCAAGCTGGTTGAAATGAAGTACAAAAATAAAATATTTTATGTAAGAAAAATGAGAAGCCGTTGAACGCCTGCGAAAAAGGCATGGCTTGCTCCCACGGTCAGGGTTGAAATTCCTAATTTCTTTGGTTAAAATAAATTAAAATGCTCAATCAGAAGAAGCAGATTTTCAGACTGGGCGTCCTCCTTTTCTTTTTTCTCATTGTCTCGTTTGCTAACTTCTTTCATACCGAAAAATCTTTTAAAGAGGACAAAAATTGTCCCGCCTGCAATTTTCAGAATTCATCCCTGGCCACTTCACAGATTCACTTTTTCAGCCTCCCGCCATTAGCTCTGTCAGTCTTCGTGAAATTAATTCCCTCCTTTAAATATCATTATCTTTTTTTATACGATTCTTCCTCTCGGTCCCCGCCCCATTTTTAAGGCCTCTCTTTAGGTTTATCAATCCAAGCCTGAAATTGCCAGCCGCGGGATTCAAGGATTCTTGCGGAATCCTCAAGATCTCCGGGCGATCGAATGGTGAGAGGGAGGTGAAAGTGAAAAAACGGGTCTTCTGGATAAACGCGATCATTTTGATGCTCTTCTTCACCCAGCCGGGCTTCGCCCAGCAGCCTCAACAGAAACGCTATCAGCATGGTCAGAAACAGGCTGATTTATTAACCCTCAAAGGAAAAGTTGAAGACTGGGAGGGGAACTCTATCAGGAAAGCCGTTATTTTGATTCCTGAAATAGGAAAGTCCACCGAATCGGACGAAAATGGCAATTTTGGAATCTTCGAGATTCCGCCCGGCAGATATCATCTCGAGGTCTATGCCGAGGGGTATATGGACTACTCTTCCGACACCATCCATCTGCAGCAGGACAAACTCAACTTCAGCATTATTTTGATAAAAAAAATCGCCGAGGAAATCGTTGTTACCGCCACCAGGACGCCGAAGCTCTTTGCCGAAACTCCGGTCAGGACTAAAATTATTGATACCGAAGAAATCGCCAAGAAGGCGGCAACCACCCTGGCTGATGCCCTTTATCAGACGACAGGCGTCAGAGTTGAAAATGACTGTCAGAATTGCAACTTCACCCAGGTTCGGATCAATGGGATGGAAGGAAAATATACACAGATTCTCATTGACAGCTCTCCGGTCGTCAGCGCCATGACGGGCGTTTACGGCCTGGAGCAGATCCCAGCCGAGATGCTCGCTCGGATAGAAATCGTCAAGGGAGGGGGTTCGGCTCTGTATGGAGGGAACGCGGTGGCTGGAGTTATAAACATCTTGACAAAGGAACCCCAGGAAAACAGGACCACCTTAAAGTTGCATCAGGAAGCCATTCGGGGAAAGCCTTACACCAATTTTGCAGTTCGCTCTAGCCTCCTCTCCAAGGATTTGAATACAAAAGCTTTCCTTTTTGCCAGTTACCAGGGAAGAGAGCCCGTTGATTTAAACGAAGACAGCTTTTCTGAACTGGGCTCCATATCCAACACTTCCTTTGGCTTCAATTTTTATCAGTATTTCTCCGCGATTAACAGCAAGTTGAAACTAAGTTTTTTTAGAATCTTCGAAGAAAGGAGAGGGGGCGACCTGTTCGATAAACCTCCTCATGAAGCGAATACAACGGAATGGATCAAGACAAATCAGATAGGCTTGAGTTCGGAATGGAATCATTCTCTCTCTGGAAAGCTTTATTACAACCTTTCTTTTTCGCTCGTCGACGCCAAAAGAAATACCTATTATGGCAGCCATCGAGACCCCAACGCCTATGGCGCTACGAAAAATCCCTTATGGTTTAGCAATGCTCAGTTCAATTATCAATTGGGGACCCATATCTTTTCTTTTGGGATACAGTATAAAAGAGATAAAATCAAAGACGAAGCAATCGGATATGGAAGGATCATTGAAGATGTCTACGAGGAAAGCGGAATCTTCCTTCAAGACGATTTTAAAATCGGCAAGACTGTCTCACTCCTGACAGGGGTCAGGTTAAATAAACATTCCGCCCTCGACAGGATCATCTTCACTCCCCGCTTGAGTCTCCTGATTAACCTCACGAAAGAAGTGAGCTTGAGGACCTCGTTCTCGACCGGATTCAGAGCCCCTCAAGTCTTCGATGAGGATTTGCACATCACTCAGGTTGGCGGCGAAGGAATGATGGTGACGAATTCTGCTGATTTGAAAGAAGAGAAATCTTTCAGCCTGAATAGCGGCCTTGATTTTGGCAAACAGATCGGGAGAAGTCTTATCCAGTTTAGCGTCGAAGCTTTCTATAACAAGTTATTTGACACGTTTGTTCTTCATGAGATCGGGCGAGTAGAAAAAGCGAGAATGTTGGAAAGAATAAACGGGTCAGGATCGGAGGTTTTTGGCGTTTCTTTTGATTTCGGCCTGGTTTTGGGACCTCGATTTTCCCTGGCTTCAGGATGGACAATTCAGGAAAGCCGGCTCGATGAGCCCGAGCCAAATTTCGGAAGCCGAGAATTTTTTAGAGTTCCCAATGTCTACGGATACATGAACATGAGCTATAAAAACAAAAAATTAGTGAATGTTGATTTTTCTGCAGAATACACGGGTTCCATGAAAGCTCCCCATTTTGCTGGATATATTGAAGAAGACAGGCTGGAAACGACTCAAAAATTCTGGGTTGTGAACTTGAAACTTCAAAAGTCAATCGACATCCCCGAAAACAATTCCATGTCCGTTTTTCTGGGAGTTTACAACATCCTGAATTCTTATCAGCCGGACCTGGATAAGGGGATGGACAGAGATTCCGGTTATGTTTACGGACCGGCAAAACCCCGATCCCTCTACCTGGGCTTTGAGTTTTCGTTTTAGAATGATTTGGCAATTCCAACTTTCGCCTTCACGGGAAATGTCGAGGAGGATCTGCTGAGCATCACGTCCGCAGATCCCATGAGAGACGACGCTGTTCGTGAATTTTTGAAAAAAGCCAGGGTCGATTGGAATACCATTAAAAGGCTGATCGAAGAGAACAAACTGATTGAGGTGACATACAAAGATAGGCTATTCTGGATAAGAAGACTGAGGAATAATTAACAACACCGCCCTAAGAGAGAGGGACGCCGCCTGAATTCGAGATTGAACCCTCAATGAAAAGAGAAGTCATCGACCACTACCAGAAGACCTGGAAGGATTATGACGACTGGTATGATGCACATCAGGCCTTATATCAGTCGGAATTGGCAGCCTTGAGAAAGGTTGTTCCCTCAGGAACAGGGCTGGAGATTGGAGTGGGAACGGGCAGGTTTGCCGTCCCTCTTGCGGTCCGGTTTGGCCTGGACCCGGCCATAAACATGCTCAAGCTAGCAAAAAAGCGAGGAATTCTGGTTATTCAGGGAGTTGGGGAGAGCTTGCCCTTCAAAGACGAGTTATTCGACTTCGTTCAAATTGTTTTCGTTATCGAATTCATCGATGACCTCCTCCTCTTTTTTAGGGAGGCGGCAAGGACACTGAGTCGGAACGGCGTCTTGATTCTGGGCTTTATTGACAGAGATAGCCAATGGGGACGGTATTATGCTCAGGACCCATCCCACAGAAAATATTTCCATCCGCCTTCTCCGAAGGAAATTCTGGATATTCTCGAAAAAATCGGGATGATTTTTCAAGGGTCCTTCCAGACTCTGTTTCAACCTCCGCCCGATATTGACAGAAAAGAGGAGCCAAAAAGAGGTTTTGGAGAGGGAAGTTTTGTCGTCCTTAAGGCTAGGAAAAGAGTTTTGCGGCCGGATCTTAGCCGGAAACAAAGAACTGGCGGGTATTTCTTGTTCATGAAAAGGAGAGAAAGATGAAGACGATAGGTCTCATTGGCGGGATGAGCTGGGAATCAACGGCTCTTTATTACCGGATTATCAACGAAGAAATTAAAGCAAGGTTGGGAGGACTGCATTCGGCAAGACTCGTCCTTTACAGCGTCGATTTTGATGAGATCGAGCGCCATCAGAGGACAGACGATTGGCAGAACGCAGCGCGAGTACTTGTCGATGCGGCCGCGAGGTTGGAGAAGGCAGGGGCGGATTTTGTTGTTTTGTGCACCAACACGATGCACAAGGTGGCTGATGAAATTCAGGGCAGCATAGGAATCCCTATGCTGCACATCGCGGATGCGACAGCGGAGAAAATTCTTAGGAAAAAATAAAACCTATAGGATTACTCGGGACCAGGTACACGATGGAGCAGGGATTTTATAGATCACGCCTGGAAGAAAGAGGAATCAGGGTGATTATCCCGGAAGAACGAGACTGGACCGTCATACAAAGAGTCATCTATGAAGAACTTTGCCTCGGCAAAATCCTCGAGGAATCTAGGGCCCATTTTAGAAGGATCATTGATAACCTCGTTGGACGCGGGGCGGAGGGAATCATCCTCGGATGCACGGAGATCGGACTTCTGGTTAGGGAGGAAGACAGCCCGGTCCCGTTGTTTGACACCACGGAGATTCACGCCCGAGCCGCCGTCGA
Source organism: uncultured Eubacteriales bacterium (assembly GCA_964550915.1). GTDB lineage: Bacteria > Acidobacteriota > Aminicenantia > Aminicenantales > UBA8522 > JARYMI01. Next base: position 13,872 of record CAZKBY010000037.1, read on the forward strand.
TTTCGCGCTCACGTCTTGAAAAGCGTTTCCTCCCTAGCCGCCAGTACTGGCCACCTGGTCGATGAGCATAAGCCTTTGCCATCGTCGATTTGAAAACTGTCTCTCCTTTATCTCCTTATGTTGCTCAGGTCTGACCTTGACTGAATCTTTCTAAATATCTGTCCTTAGGATATAATGGAAAGCCACCATTAACATAAAAAGGAGGGAGTATGCTTTCTCAATTGCCGGTTGATCTGGCGAAGGTCAAAAAAGAGGATCTTGACCGCGAGATCCTGCGGGCGGGCATGATTGCCGAGCTGGATGCGATCAACTTCTATGAGCAAATGGCGGCCCTGACGGACGATGAGGGTATCCGGAAGGTTCTCCTGGACATCGCTAAGGAAGAAAAGACCCACATGGGAGAATTCCAGGCGCTTTTGCTGAGGGAGGATGAAGAACAGAAGGAGGAGTTGAAAGAAGGGGAGAAAGAGGTCGAGGAGCTCGTGGGGAAATAGAACGCCGAAGAGGATTTCAGCTGCAACCTCTCGTCCGATCCTGCGTAATCAGCTTTTCGCCTCGATGATCAGGGCATCGGCGGCGATCTCGCAGACAGTCCGGATTTCAACCGCCAGCTTGTAGTGTTTCTTGAGGTCCATGAGCTGATCGATGCAGTTATGGCAGGGAGTGGCGACGACGTTTGCGCCTGTCGCCAGGATCTGGTCGGCCTTGATCTTTCCCGCTTCGAGCCTCCGGCGAGCGAAGTTCGTCATGGCTAACTGGCCGCCGCCTCCGCCGCAGCAATAGTTTTTCTCGCGGTTCGGATGCATCTCGACGAAATTCCGGACGGCCTGTTTGAGGATATACCGTTGCTCCTCGATGATACCTCCCAGGCGGACGAGGTTACAGGGGTCGTGAAGAGTGTGGAGTTTTAAGTTGCACCGCTGGTCGAGGCGGATGCGGCCGTCGCGGATGTACTCAGCCACGACCTCAAGGATGCTCCGGACCCTGAGGTCCTGCTTCTGGCGGAGCCATTCCGGCGCTTCCCAGCGGTTGGAGTTAAACCCGTGTCCGCATTCGGCCAGGACAAGCTCGCGGCAGCCGAGCTCTTCAGCCGCCCGGAGCAGCCGGCCCGACATGATCCCGGCGGCCTCGTCGTCTCCGTTATAAAGGCCGTAGTTGGTGACATCGAAGTTGGCGCTCGAGAACGTCCAGTCTTCGGCCGCCGCATGAAAAATTTTGCCAACCGCTGAGATCGAGAGGGGAAAAAACATGGCTTCGCGGGGATTGATCGCGTAGAGGATTTTGGCACCCCGGCGGTCAACGGGCAAACGAAGCTCTGGATCACCCACCGACTTCTGGAGTTCTTCTTCGAGCCAGGCCACTGTCTCCAGCCAGTTTTCTTTGGAGATTCCCATGTTGTTGCCAGACCGGATGGCTGTATCGACTGTCGATTGGAGTCCGGGTGGGACGAGCCCGACAGCAGCCAGGGCGGACCGGGCCGTCCGGATGAGGGAGAATATATTGATACCCATGGTGCAGCTCAGGGAACAGCGGCCGCACAGGGTGCAGCGTCCGAAAAGAGAATCCACCCACTCCAGGACGAGCTCCCCCGTCAAGGTTTTAGCTCCGGCGAGATGAGGAAGCCTTTTTCCGATAAGAGAGTGATACTTTTTAAAGACCCGGTTCACGAGGTCTAACTTGGCCGCCGGCATCGCTTCAAGCTCACCCGAGGCGAGATAGTAATGACAGGCATCGGCGCACAGGCCGCAATGGACGCAGGAATAAAGGGAGACGGCGCCGCTTGAGTCAAGCTTTTCCCTGAAAACGTCGAGGATTTTTTGAATGTCTTTTTCGGTGAGCGCCCGGATTCTCTCCTCGATCTGATTGGCTGGGATGACCGGTGTACTCATGCTCAGCCTCTAAATCCTTACCCGCCGCCCGGCGGAAGGACACCCCGTCTTCCGAAATAGGAGCCGAAAAGGAGCCGGCTGTAAAAGAAGAAAAAGCAGTGGCGGATTTTGCCCAGCGGCAGGTAGAGGAAAGTCAAAATGGCGACGATATAGAAAGCGGGCAGGGTCGAGGCGCGCCAGGAAACCATCAGCCCGGCCAGGAGGAAAATATCAACGAGGATGTTAGCGGCGAAGTCGTCCGGGCAGCTGATGTATCTTATCTGGGGTTTAACCAGCCGTTTGAGGAGAAGGCCCGCCCCGCCAAGGAGCGCGGCGGCCATCATGATTTGGAAAAAGGGAACTGTCACTTCGGGAAGCTTGAAAGATGCGGCCAGCGCTAAAACAGTCAAGATAGCTGCAAAGATGCCGGCATGGTAGAGGATCCCGGCAACGTAAGTGGGGAGGTGCCTGGCCGCGCTTTCTTTTTCCCAGGGAAGCATGCCCTGGCCGAAGGCATAGGCAACGCCCTTCAATCTCTCTCCTGCCGGCCAAGATAAGAGCTGGCGGCGGCCAAAAGACAGAGCATGTAGAAGCTGAATGGCGAGGAGGATGAGGGAAAGCCCAAAAGAGATAAATACTCCTAATTTCAAAACTGTCATCAGGTGCATCGGCTTAATAACTTAATCGAATGCTCAAAAGATTCGCTATTATAACACACCTCCGACCTGATGTGATGGATTGACACCCCCCAAAAATTGCCGATGGGGCCTTCTGACCGAACGAAATAGCTTGAGGTTGCCCAGAATCGGCGCGATAAGCCGACACCCGATGGATGGCGGGGTTCGCTGTCGCGGGGGAAGAGGCGAGGGTGCTGGGTGGGGAAGCCCGTCGAAGACCGAGCGGGCGTCGCGAGGTATCGAAGATGCTGTGGCGATCTCAATTTGAGATTGCTTCGCTGGCGCTCGCAATGACATTTATCTCCCTGGGACAAATCCGTGGGTTGACGAGTCCTAAGCCCGGGCCTTGTTGGCATAAAATTTGCTATTTTTGGCGTGCATTCTTGAATTTATCGGCTGATAGGTTTATCTTAGAAAGAGA
>CAZKBY010000038.1:0-16804 GCA_964550915.1 uncultured Eubacteriales bacterium
GGCCAGAACTTATGTTACTCTCTCTCGGAAATGGAAGAACGGCGACCGTATCAGAATTGAAATGCCCATGTCTCTTTACCTATCGCCCATGCCAGATGACCCGAAGCTTGTCTCCCTCATGTACGGCCCGATTGTGCTGGCCGGCGAGCTCCCGACCGAAGACCTCGCTGAGGGAGAAGTCTACGGGCCTTATCATGCCGCGGGCAAACCCGGCCAAGCGCCCGATTTTGTGGTGGAAAGCGCTGACCCTAAAGCCTGGATCAAGCCGCTTCCCGGCCGTCCGCTGGCTTTTGTCACTGCCAACGCCGGGCGTCCTTTTGACGTCACTCTCGTGCCCTTCTACAAGCTGTTCGGCAAACGCTACGCCCTTTACTGGCGTCTGTATTCGGAGAAGGAATGGGCCGAGGAAGAGGCTAAACGCAAGGAGAGAGAAGCCTCGGAAGCGGCCAGGCAGAAAGAACTTCTCAGACGCGCGGTTGATCGCGTCGACATCGGCGACGAAGCCTCAGAGAAGAAGCACAACCTCAGACAACAGAGGAGCGAGTTGGGTTATCATCTTGGCCAGGCTTGGCGCCAGGCCGTCCGGGCTGGGTGGTTTAGCTACGACCTGAATGTTCTCCCGGGCGAACCGATGATCCTAATGGCTACCTACTGGGGAAGCGACATCGGCCGGACGTTTGACATCTTGGTGGACGAAACAAAGATCGCCACCCAAACTGTGAATGTCAACAAGCCGGGCGATTTCTTCGCGGTCGAATACAGGATTCCAACGGAGCTCGCTCGCGGCAAAAACAAGGTCACAGTCAAGTTTCAGGCTCCCCCCGGCGGGATCGCCGGCGGTCTTTACGGGTTGGCGGTGCTCAGAGAAAGGTGATAGAATAGGAGCTCTCAGCCGGGAAAATGAGGAGGTTAGGCAGATGAGAACGACTCCATGGCCCCATTTTGCTCTTACTATCCTGGCTCTCTTGGTGTCCGAGTTTTCGTGCCAGAAAACGGTGCGGTCAGGATATCCGATTGACCCGGTGGCGTTCACTGCGGTCACACTTGCTGACGAGTTCTGGGCGCCTAAGATCGAGACGAACCGTGCCGTCACCATTCCTTTTGCCTTTAAACAATGCGAAGCCACTGGCCGGATCGGCAACTTTGAGAATGCTGGCGGCCTGAAAGAGGGGGCCTTTTGCACGACCTATCCCTTCGATGATTCGGATGTCTTCAAAATCATCGAAGGAGCGTCTTATGCTCTGGTGACCCATCCCGACCCCGACCTGGAAAAATACTTGGACGACCTCATCGCTAAGATCGCCGCGGCTCAGGAGGAAGATGGCTACCTCTACACCGCGCGGACGATCGACCCGCTGCATCCGCCCGTGGACTGGGTGGGCAAGGAGCGTTGGTCCAACCTCTACATGAGCCATGAGCTTTATAACGCCGGGCATCTATACGAGGCTGCCGTGGCCCACTCCCGGGCAACCGGGAAGAAGAATCTCCTCAACGTAGCGCTCAAGAACGCTGACTTGTTGGCCACCGTCTTCGGACCGGGGAAAAGGCACGCCGCTCCCGGCCACCAGGAAATCGAGATCGGCCTGGTCAAACTCTACCGCCTGACGGGAAAGAAAAAATATCTGGAGTTAGCCAAGTTCTTCCTCGATGAGAGGGGAAACGCTAAGGGCAGAAAACTCTACGGTGAATATTCCCAAGACCATAAACCCGTCAGCCTGCAGACAGAAGCGGTCGGGCATGCTGTCCGCGCCATGTACATGTACTCTGGCATGGCTGACGTGGCCGCCCTGACGAGGAACGAGGGTTACCTCCAGGCCCTCGACCGACTCTGGGAGAACATCGCGTCAAGGAAGATGTACCTCACTGGAGGCATCGGTGCGGCTGGTGGAATAGAGGGATTCGGCCCGGATTATGAGCTTCCCAACGCATCAGCCTACTGTGAAACCTGCGCTTCCATCGGGCATGTCCTCTGGAATCACCGCCTGTTCCTTCTCACCGGAGAATCGAAATACATCGACATTCTGGAGAGGACTCTTTATAATGCCCTCCTTTCCGGCGTCGGTCTGAGCGGCGACCTTTTTTTCTATCCCAACCCGCTGGCATCCTTTGGTCAACACCGCCGCAGCGCCTGGTTCAACTGCGCCTGCTGTCCGACGAACGTCACCCGCTTCATCCCTCAAATTCCCGGTTTTTTCTATGCGACACGGGATGATGCCCTGTATGTTAACCTCTTTGCGGCCGGCTCAGCCAGCCTGAATCTCAAAGGACAGAAGATCCGCGTCGAGCAGGAAACGCGCTATCCCTGGGAGGGGAATGTCCGGATTTCCGTTAGCCCTGAAAAGCCTGTCGAGTTTGGCTTTCTCGTTCGGATTCCCGGCTGGGCGCAGGGCAGGCCGGTGCCGAGCGATCTCTATCGCTATGTTGAGGAAAGCAACGGCTCGGTGATTCTTCGAGTCAACGGCCAGGAAATCCCGGTTGATCTCAATCAGGGCTATGCCGTCATTCGGCGAGTCTGGAAGAGCGGCGACACGGTCGAGCTCAATTTTCCGATGCCTCCTCGAAGGGTTGTGGCTCATCAGTCCGTCAAGAGCGATAAAGGCAGGGTCGCCCTAGAACGCGGCCCGATTGTCTTTTGTGCTGAATGGCCGGATAACGGCGGCCTGGTCAGCAACCTGGTGCTATCAGACGAAGCGCCGCTGGAGACAGAAAGAAGGGATGATCTCCTTAACGGCCTCATCGTTGTCAAGAGTCGTGCTACCGCTCTTCGCGAGGGCAGGACGCCTGGTTTGGTGGACAGAATTGCCCAAGAGCTCGTCGCCATTCCCTATTATGCCTGGGCCCACCGCGGAGAAGGGGAAATGGCAGTCTGGCTGGCCAGAGAAGAGTCTATGGCTCGGGTCCTGCCCAGGCCAACGATCGCTTCACGAAGCACCGTCAGCGCCTCGGGAGGAAAGCCTGCTTATGCTGTCAACGACCAGCGAGAGCCGGCGAGCTCGAGCGACCAGGAATGCCCCTATTTTCACTGGTGGCCCGCCAAGGGGACGCTCGAATGGGTTCAGTATGATTTCGCTCGTCAAGCTCTCGTGTCGGAAGCTGAAGTCTACTGGTATGACGACACGGGCCGGGGCGAATGCCGGCTTCCAGCCTCCTGGCAGGTTCTGTATAAGGTCGGGGATAAATGGCAGCCTGTCGAGAACCTCGACCCCTACGGCCTGGACAAAGACGTCTATAACCTCGTAGGGTTCAGGCCTGTCCTGACGCAGGCGCTTCGGCTTGAAATCCAGCTTCAGCAGGGTTTCTCCGCAGGAATCTACGAATGGAAAGTGAAATAAAGGGAAGAGCCTTAAGCCTGGGCCTTGATTTCGGGACAAACTCGGTCCGGGCTCTTTTGGCTGAAGTGGGAACCGGCCAGGAGGTGGCCACTGCTGTTCGTGAATACGAAAGCGGCCAGGCAGGAGTTATTCTCGACCAGGCGGATCCGAACTTGGCCCGCCAGAATCCCGCAGATTACGTCCGGGGACTTGAAGCAGTCGTCCGAAATGTCCTGGCCGAAGCGAAAAAAGCGGACTCTGCCTTCAAGCCGGAGCAGATCATCGGGATCGGCATCGACACGACAGGCTCAACAACCATTCCCGTTGACCGGTCGGGCACGCCGCTGAGCTTCAAGGATGAGTTCAGGAATAACCCAAACGCCATGGCCTGGCTGTGGAAGGACCATACGTCCTTTGCTGAGGCTTCAGCGATCACTGAGCTGGCCAGACAGGAACATCCGGAGTACCTGGCCAAGTGCGGCGGGACCTACTCTTCCGAATGGTTTTTCAGCAAGATATTTCATTGTCTAAGGACGGATAGGCAGGTTTTTGAGGCAGCCTTTAGCTGGGTTGAATGTTGCGATTATATCCCCGGTCTCCTGACGGGCAACTCTGACCCCTTGACCATGAAGCGGAGCCGCTGCGCGGCCGGTCATAAAGCCATGTTTAACGACGCCTGGGGAGGACTTCCTTCGCGGGAGTTCCTGGCGAAGCTCGACCCCAGGCTGGGAGAACTTCGCGGCCGGCTCTACGAAAAGACTTGGACTTCTGATGTGGAAGCAGGAAGGCTGTGCGCCGAATGGGCTCAGCGCCTTGGTTTGGAGAAGGGAATTCCTGTTGCGGTCGGCGCTTTTGATGCTCATTTTGGAGCCGTGGGCGCGGGCGTGGCCGCCAGTGTCCTGGTCAAAATTATGGGTACGAGCACCTGCGATATCACGGTCTGGCCTAACACCGACCGGCTGGCCGATATCCCCGGGCTGTGCGGCATCGTTGACGGCTCGGTCCTCCCCGGCTTTCTCGGCCTCGAGGCCGGACAATCCGCAGTGGGCGATATCTTTAACTGGTTTGTCAGTTCCATCCAGCCCGGTGGCCTGGCCGAAGGCTCTCATGAGGCCTTGACAGCCAAAGCAGTTAAGCTTAAGCCCGGTCAATCCGGCCTTCTCGCTTTGGACTGGAATCACGGCAACCGGACTGTCCTCGTCGATCAGCGGCTCGCCGGGTTGTTGGTCGGCCAAACGCTTATGACGACTCCCGAGGAGATTTACCGGGCCCTCATCGAGGCCACCGCTTTCGGCGCCCTGACCATCATCAACAGGTTTGAAGAATACGGCGTCAGGATATCCGAGATTATCGGTTGCGGCGGCATCGCCGAAAAGAATCCGTTTATCCTGCGGGTCTATGCTGATGTCACCGGCCGCGAAATGAAGATCGCCCGGTCAACCCAGACCTGTGCGCTGGGAGCTTCGATCGCCGGCTCGGTCGTCGCCGGGCGGAAACAGGGAGGCCACTCCGATTTCATCGAGGCGCAGCGAGCCATGTGCGGGGTCAGGAATGAGACTTGCCGGCCGAATTTCGAGAATCACAAGATCTATCAGGAACTCTATCGGCTGTACCTCCAGCTCCATGACGCTTTCGGTACAAAAGAGTGGTCGGGCAATATGTTTAATGTCATGAAAGACCTGCTGGCCATCCGGGATCGGCAGAGAAAGGTCGCTTGATGCTCCGGGATCTCAAGGAGAAAGTCTGGCAAGCTAACCAGGACTTGGTCAGGCTCAAGCTAGTGACCCTGACCTGGGGTAATGTCAGCGGGATTGACCGAAGAAAAGGCCTGGTTGCCATCAAGCCGAGCGGCATATCTTATGAAGAGCTGAAGCCCGTGGATATCGTTCTTGTCGACCTTGATGGGAAACGCGTGGAAGGCAGCTTCAACCCTTCTTCGGACACGCCAACCCATCTCGAGCTCTACAAGGCTTTTCCAGGTATCTCTGCCGTTTCCCACATCCATAGCGAGTACGCGACGATCTTCGCCCAGGCTGGCCGGGAGATCCCCTGCCTGGGGACGACGCACGCCGATGTTTTTTACGGACCCGTGCCGGTCACCCGGTTCATGAGACGTGCTGAAGTCGCGCGCGATTATGAGAAAAACACCGGCCGGGTCATCATTGAACGGTTCCAGCACTTCAACCCGGAGGAAGTTCCCGGCGTGTTAGTGGCCGGGCATGGCGCTTTCACCTGGGGAAAGACTCCCGGGGAAGCGGTTGAGAACAGCCTGGCCCTGGAGAAAATTGCCAAGATGGCCTTCGGGACCTTGCTGTTGAGCCGACACGGCGTTGTTTTCCCTAGCTATCTTCTGGAGAAGCACTATCAGAGAAAACACGGGCCCGGCGCTTATTACGGCCAGAAAAGAGGAGGGAAGAAATGAAGAATGTCCCCCGGATTAAAGCAGGGATTGTAGCCATGAGCCGCGACTGTTTCCCGCTGGAGCTTTCCAGGCGGAGAAGGATCAAAGTGACCGAGGCTTGCCTGGCCAATAAAATACCGATCACAGAGATCAAGACAGTCGTTGAGAATGAAATTGGCGTGCTCGCAGCTTTGGAGGAGATCAAAGCCAAGGGGATAAACGCCCTTATCGTCTATCTCGGAAACTTTGGCCCCGAGGGCCCGGCGAGTCTTCTGGCGCAGCGGTTCGACGGCCCGGTGATGTTCGTTGCTGCCGCTGAGGAAACTGCCCGGGACCTGGTTGGCGGCAGGGGCGACGCTTTCTGCGGCCTGCTCAGCGTAAGTTACAATATCGGTCTAAGAGGGCTGAACCCTTATATTCCGGAGTATCCGGTCGGCACGGCAGACGAAGTCGCCGGCCTGATCGGCGATTTTCTTCCCGTGGCCAGGATCGTGGCGGGCCTAAAAAGGCTTAAGATTTTCGCCTTTGGCCCACGGCCTCAGGATTTCCTGGCCTGCAATGCGCCCCTTAAGCCTCTCTACGACCTGGGTATTGAAATCATGGAGAACAGCGAGCTCGATCTTTATGATATCTATCAGAGTGTCAAAGGCGACCGGAAAATCAAGGCTGTCTCCAGAGACATGGCCAGGGAGCTCGGGGAAGGGCTGGGCTATCCTGATCTCTTGGACAAGCTGGCTCAATACGAAATCGCTCTGCTCAAGTTTCTTGAGACAAACCTTGGCGCTTCTTCTTACGGGGTCTTCGCCAACAAGTGCTGGCCGGCCTTCGAGAAATATTTTGGATTCGTCCCCTGCTATGTCAACTCGCGCTTGGCGGCCAAGGGCATTCCCGTCGCCTGCGAAGTCGATATCTACGGTGCCCTGAGTGAATACATGGCTGCCTGCGCGACCGAGCAGCCGGTGACGCTTTTAGACATCAACAACACCGTTCCTTATGATATGATCAGGGCAGCCGGAAAAAAAGTCAAGGACTACAAGCCGACCGATCTTTTCATGGGATTTCATTGCGGCAACACGCCGTCGGTCTGCCTGGTCGGGGGAGCTATGAAGCACCAGCTCATCATGCACCGGCTGATGGAGGGGGACAAGGAACCTGATATCACGCGGGGAACGTTAGAAGGCCGCATCAGGCCAGGGGCTGTGACCATTTTTCGCGTCCAGTCCACGGCCGGAGCCACTCTCCGCTCTTACGTGGCAGAGGGTGAAGTCCTGGACATCGACCCCAGGTCCTTTGGAAGCATCGGCGTTTTCGCCGTCAGAGAAATGGCCCGGTTCTACCGTCACGTCCTGATCGAAAAGAGGTTTCCCCACCATGCTGCCGTGGCTTTCCGTCAGGGGGGGAAGGCGCTCTTTGCGGCTGTCCGGATGTTGGGCGTGAAAGAGGTGTTCGCCAACCAGCCTGCGGGCGTGCCCTATCCGAGCGAAAACCCTTTTCGTTAGCGATCCGCAGCCACAACCCCGAATTCCTTGATTCGGAAGGGGATGAGACAGGTTGAAAGCGGCTGTTCTTACCGGAATAGCGAAAGTCAAAATACGAGATATCCCCGCCCCTGTCCTGGACAAGCCCGATGATGTCCTCGTTCGCGTCAGCGCTGTCGGTTTGTGCGGCTCGGATATCCATTATTATGCGGAAGGCAGGATAGGCGATCAGGTCGTCCAGTATCCTTTTACCGTTGGTCATGAGTGTTCCGGCGTCGTTGAAGAGGCGGGTTCGTCGGTTCGGGTCCTTAAGCCCGGCGACCGCGTGGCCGTAGACCCGGCGGTCGTTTGCGGGGCCTGCGACCAGTGCCTGGCCGGCCGGTCAAACACTTGCCGCCAGCTTCTTTATCTTGGCACGCCCGGACAGCTCGAGGGTTGCCTGAGCGAGTTCATCGCCATCCCCGCCCAGAACTGTCATCCTCTGGCAGGAGGAGTGACTTTCGAGGAAGGAGTGCTCGTCGAACCTCTGTCCATCGCTATCCACAGCTTCAGGCTGCTCGGGAGCTTCCGGCCTCAAAAAATAGCCGTTTTCGGCGCCGGCCCGATTGGCCTCTGCGTCATGCTCACGGCGCGGGCTTATGGAGTCTCAAAGATCTATGCCACGGATAAAGTTGACGCTCGAGTCAAAGCAGCCCTAAGAGCCGGAGCTGCCTGGTCCGGGAATCCTGAACGGGAAGACATCGTGGCTGAAATCGCTCGAGGGGAACCCGGGCAGCTGGATTCGGTTTTCGAATGTTCGGGCGATCCGGCCACGCTCGATCAAGCCGTGGATTTATTAAAACCCGGTGGCAAGCTGATGATCCTCGGAATTCCCGCCGCGACCCGCATTTCTTTCGATGTCCATAAAATCAGGCGAAAAGAAATCGCTATCTATAATGTCCGGCGTCAGAATCACTGTTACCGAGAAGCTCTCGACCTCATCAGGACAAGAAAGGTTGACGTCCGTTTCCTGGCCACCCATGAGTTCGCGCTGGAGGCAAGTCCCGAAGCTTTTGAGCTTGTGGCCGGCTATCAGGATGGCGTGATCAAGGCCATCATCCACCCCCGTTGAGGAGGAGGCCATGCCGATGTATGACGAGATTGCAGGAATGATCGATCATTCCCTGCTAAAACCGTTCCTGACGGAAAACGAAGTTGAGGAGGGCTGCCGGCTGGCTCATGAATACAGGGTGGCAAGCGTCTGCGTCCGGCCGTGTGATGTCCAGCAGGCGGCTGGACTCTTGAGAGTGAGTCCCGTGCGGGTCGGCACGGTCATCGGGTTTCCCCACGGGACGACGACAACCCGAACGAAGGTCTTTGAGGCCAAAGAAGCTATCGATAACGGAGCTGTCGAGCTTGACGTCGTGCTGAACATCGGCAAGTTGAAATCCGGGGATTATGCCTATGTCAAAGAAGATCTTGAGGCCGTCACTTCGGCCGCCCACGGCAGGGGCGTTCTGGTTAAGGTCATTTTTGAGAACTGCTATCTTACGGATGAGGAAAAAATCGCTGCCTGCCGGATTGCCAACGAAGTCGGTGTCGATTATGTCAAGACATCGACCGGTTTTGGAAGCGGCGGCGCTGTGGACCATGATCTCAGGCTGATGAGAGAACACACCAAGCCCTCGATAAAGATTAAAGCAGCCGGGGGCATACGGACTCTGGAGAGAGCCATCGAAGTAAAAAAACTGGGCTGCTCTCGCATCGGAGCCACGGCAACTGTTGCCATCCTCGAAAGGTTGAAAAGTGACGCCTCAGGCGAATAAACCCTTGATCAGGTGGGGGAAAAAGATGACCAGGGCAAACCGGAGCAGCCGTCCGGCCAGGCCAGCGATGAGGAAACGCCAATAGTTGATCCTCAATCCTCCGGCGGCCAGGCTCACCACATAGAAGGGGGGAAATCCCGAGAAGGCGCTGAGGAACATGAACAGGCTGAGGCGGTCTTTCCAGTTCTCGAATTTCTTCTTGACGGCATCCATCTTCTCGCCCGGTTGCTTGACCGAAATCTTCAGGATACCCGCCGCGGCAAGGTACATGATCGTCTTTCCAGTCATCTGGCCGGCTGCGGCCAAGATCGTGATCGGGATTCCGAGCGAGCGGGGAGTGAGCGCTGCTACCCAGACCAAATAGATTTCGATATTGACGACAGGGACGACCCCGCTGATGACGGCCACGACAAACGTCGTCAGATAGAGTCCGTAGTCGAGGAGCATCGGCTCGAAGTTCAAGCGGACTTCCTCATTTTTTTTCTTTTTTCAGCCTTTCTCTGGCCTCAGCGAACATCGGCTGGGCATACTCTGACGGCCAGGTCCTGTCCTCGAAAGACCGTTTCTCCAGGAGGCTTAAAAAGCCTTTGAATTCGTCAAAATAAGAACCATAAATGTGAAAGCTATCTGACAGGTCAGCGTACCGGCCGACCCGGACCGGCCGGCCGATCTTTGAAGCGATCCTCTCGGCGATAACTCGTTGCAAGTCGGTCAGTGCGAAAGCGTTCATGTAGGCCGCCTTGTAGGCATCCCGGGAACGCCAGTGGGTGTTCATGTTGAGGACAAGGCTTCCGTCTTCAGAGGGAAGAACCCGGCACCAGACGCGTTGGAGACAGGGAGGGTCGTAGGTTGGCGGGTCGAGCTTGGGGTTCCAGGTGATCGCTTGGGCGCGGCGCGAATGCCCGGCCTGGCTGAGCTTTTCGACGATGGCGCTGATCTGGTCAATTGTCTCGCCTTCGATTGAATAGGCAAAGAGGCGTTTGTGGTACGTATATGTCCATTTTCCTTCTTCCGGAGCGATCCAGTGATCATGGATGCCTTCCACGACTTCTTGCCTGTAGATCTCCAAATCCTCCAGACCACCGGGAAAGGCGCGATGAAGACGCGGCTCCCGGAAGGGATCCTCGACGACCCACATCATGGTGCAGTCTTTGCTCAGCGGGTCGCCAGGCTTGTCGTACTCAGTTTGGATCGATGTGCCCTTCTCCCAGCAAGTTAGGACGGCTTTTTCCCAGGCTTCAGGCAATGTTTTTCCATAAACATAAAGAGTCGGAATCTGTCCCTCCATGGTTACCTCGTCTTGTCCAAAAATCCCTTGAGTCCTGCTTTTATCACAGGCCGCCTGAGCGGTCAATGCCTCCGTCCCCGGTCGTTCATAGCCGATTGCGTATGAAGTTAGCTCAAGGGAAATTGGGATCTCGACTATGCGCCCGGGTCTGCTCTCTATTATGCTTCGCCATACCTCGAAGACGGTCCCGTTGAGAGGCCGGAAATAGCCCGAATTCTTCCACTGGGCTGATGCTGCTCATGACTTCCATTTGTTCCGGACGGTCAACGGGGGACTCCCTCCTTCGGGAGGTCCTCCCAGACGAGGCAACTGATCCACCAGCGGAGGCCGTCGTAATAGAGTTGAATGCTGTTAACCGCATGGACGAATGATGCTGGATCGCCTGTGTTGATGCCCTTCTGGTACGTGCTAAAAACCTGCGCGGGCAGCTCGAGCCGCGGGAGAAACGCTGTCATCTGATCCAAAACAGGTGATAAAAAGAAGGCCCAAGGAAAACCAGAATGCGGCCACAAGCCACAGATTGAGTTTTTTTGGCATGGCTATTTTCCTTACATGATATTGTCAGCGATGAGAGAGCCGAGTTTGAGCGAATGTCAAGTGAGGTTGACCGTTCGACATCAGTTTTTATTGTTTTATCTACGGCGCTTCTGAAAGGGGAGGGCGGGGAGAGGAATGTGTTCCCCTTCCCGCCCTCAGTTCATATTTATAAGAAAGAGGGTCAGCCCTAACGGCTAAGCGGCTCTTCCGAGGGCGGTCAAGGACTCTGCTACCCGGCCAACAGCCAGGATGTAAGCTGCTTCCCTCATGGTGACGCTGTATTTTTCCATCGTCGCCACGACCTCCCAGAAGGCTTTTTTCATTTTTTTCTCAGTTTTTTCCCGGATTTCCTCTTCGCTGAAGAAGTACCTCTGAAGGTCCTGAACCCACTCGAGATAAGAAACCATCACTCCGCCCGCGTTGGCCAGGATGTCTGGAGCGACAAGGACTTTTTTCTCCTTCAGGATCTCATCCGCCTCCAAGGTGGTCGGGCCGTTGGCTCCTTCTAAGATGATCCTCGCTTTAACCCTGTCTGCGTTATAACGGTTGATCTGGCCTTCCACGGCGGCAGGGATGAGGATATCGCAGGGAAGGGCGATCAGGCTTTCGTTATCGATCGGCTCTGTCCCGGGGAAATTGACGATGCTTCCCGTCAGCAAAACCTGCTTTTCCAGCTCGACCGGATCGATGCCCCTGTCGCTGTGAATGCCGCCAAAGATATCCGTGACGGCGATGATCTTGCAGCCAGCTTGATGGACAAGCTTGGCGATGGAAGAGCCGACGTTGCCGAAACCGAGCACGGCAACTTTCTTTCCCCCAAGCTGGAAATCAAGATATTTAGCCGCTTCTTCGAGGATAAAAAAGAGCCCTGTGCCTGTTGCCATGGCCCTCCCTAACGAACCCCACAGATGAACAGGCTTGCCCGTGACGACCGCCGGTTCGAGGTATCCCTGTGACTGGCTGAAAGCATCGGCGATCCAGGCCATCGTCTGGGCGTTGGTAAACATGTCCGGGGCGGGGATGTCTTTGAATGGCCCGATGATATCCCTTATGGCAAACGTGTATTCTTTGGTCAACTTCTTCAGCTCGTTTTCCGACATCTTGAGCGCGTCGCAAATGATCGCACCCTTGCCACCGCCGAAGGGGAGGTCGAGGACAGCACACTTCCAGGTCATCCAGGTGGCTAAGGCCTTGCATTCGCTGAGTGAAGCATTGGGGCTGTAACGGATGCCTCCTTTAGCGGGGCCTCGGACGGTGGAATGCTGGACACGGAAGCCGGTGAAGCTTTCCGCTCGACCGCTGTCGAGTGTGATCGCCAGATGGACAGTGAGCTCTCGCTCCGGGTACTTGAGCCTCTGGTAGACCCAGGGGTCCAGGTCTAAGAAAGTGGCGGCCCGCTCGAACTGCAGGGTGGCTTCGAGAAACGGGTCATACTCTTTCTCCCGAAGCTCAGGCAGGGGGCTGATGTACCGGACTCTCGTTTCTTCTTTCTTGGCCATTTTCTTTTCTCCCTCAGCTAATTTCTTTGACCAGAAGCTTCAGGAGCTTGTCGTATCCAGATTTCTGGAACTGGAGGATGGGGATTCTCTGGCCGCGATAATAAAGGAATTTGCCTTTCAAGCGGGCGTTTTTCCGGCGAGGCCGTGGGGCGATCATTTTTTGGACATCAGGGAAGGGAATAACCTCGGCCATCTGGCCGCTTTCGAGAAGAGAGTCCTCCTGTCTTTTATTAATGGCAGCGGATGATTTGTTATGAGTGCTCATGCAAACCTCCTTTATATACACACTCCCCAAATTGCAAGCTTTGTGCCATAATTTATATTATTGAAAATAAATGAATTATAAATCTTGGGATGGTGAGCTGTAGCATTTTGCACTAACGCATTTTGCAGTTCTTCAGGCTTATGGCCAGCCTTGGGTCGTTGTTTTAGGATTAGGGATTATCGAGAAGGCAAAAGAGGGCTCAGCGGTTTCCCCAGGATTTCAGCTTTCTGAACAGAGACGTGGTATGGATGCCCAGAATCTTGGCCTCCTGAGATTTGTTCTGGCTTGTGAAGGTCAAGACTTTTTCGATATAAAGCTTTTCGAGCTCTCCCAGGGTTGGCATCGATTCTCCCGGAACGATCTTTTTGAGGATTTCACTCTCCGGTGAGGCTCGCCAGTTCCGAATTTCTAGGGGCAAGTGGACGAACTGAACCTCTTCTTCTGAATGGAGAGACATGATTCTTTCGATGATGTTCTTGAGCTCTCTGACATTTCCCGGCCAGGGATAGGAAAGCATGGCCTGAGCCGCTTCCTGCGTGATTCCCCGGTAGGAGCGCCGGAGTTCGTGGTTAAATTCCTGGATGAGCAGGAGGGCCAGGGGAACGATGTCTTCCCTTCTTTCCCTCAGCGGAGGGATGACGACGGGCACGACGTTTAGCCTGTAGAAGAGGTCAGACCGAAATTGGCCCTTTTCCGTCGCCTTGGCCAGATCTTGGTTGGTGGCAGCGATCACCCTGATGTTGACTCTAATCTGTTGCGCTCCCCCCAGGCGGGTAAACGTCTCTTCTTCCAGGACTCGAAGGAGCTTGGCCTGGAGGTTCAAGGACATGTCGCCAATTTCATCGAAAAATACCGTGCCGCCGTCCCCTCTTTCTAAGAGACCAATTTTTCTCTTTTTTGCATCTGTGAACGCCCCAGCTTCATAGCCAAAAAGTTCGCTTTCTAATAGGCTCTCCGGGATGGCAGCGCAGTTGATCTCGACGAGGGGCTTTTCAGCCCGCGGGCTATGGTAGTGGATGGCCTTGGCCAGGAGCTCTTTTCCTGTTCCGCTCTCGCCCTGAAGAAGGATGGTGGTCTTATCCGAAGCGGCCACTCTCTTGGCCAGCCGGACGACCTCTTTCATCCCCCGGCTTTCGGCGATAATCTTTTCGAAATAATAGCGGCCCTTCTCCGATTCCAGGTGTTCAAGAACGCGGATGCGCAGGGACAGTGTTTCCAGAGCACGCCGGATCGTGCTCTTCAGGTCGCTCGTCTTGAACGGCTTCAGTAGATAGTCGTAGGCGCCTAACTTCATCGACTCGACGGCCTTCTCCAGGATTTCGTAGGCGCTCATCATGATGACGATCGTTTCTCTCTCTATCTCTTTGATGCGTTTGAGGACTTCGATTCCTGAGATGCCCGGCAGCATCAGGTCGAGCAGGACGAGTTGGGGTTTGTACTTTTCAAACATCTCCAGGGCTGTTTCTCCCGAATTGGTGACCAGGACTTCATAGTCTTCTTTTTCCAAGACCTTTTTCAGGTTATTCAGAGTGAGAATCTCGTCATCGACAATTAGGATGGAATACAGGCTCAAGAGATGACCTCCTCATCCTTCATCAATGGCCTGCCTTTCTGCCGGATGGGCAGGACGATGGAGAATGTCGTGCCTTTGGCGACCTGGCTCTGGACAAATATATCCCCCGAATGGTTCTTGATGTAACTGAGGCTGATGCTGAGACCAAGCCCTGTTCCCTGGCTTTTCTTGGTCGTAAAGAAAGGATCAAAGATTTTCTTAAGGTTTTCCGGCGGGATCCCGACTCCTGTGTCGATGATGTCGACCTGGACGAACTCTTTGAACTTGACCTTGAACGTCTCAACCCGGAGGTCGCCGCCTTTGGGCATGGACTGGGCAGCGTTGATGAACATGTTCGTCAGAACCTGGCGGATTTGATTCGGGTCGGCCGTAACTTGAGGCAGGGAAGAGGACAGGTTCCTGTCGATCTTGATGTTCCTGAAGATGGGCTGATGGCTCAGGAAGGACAACGTGTCGTCGATGAGCTCGTTGAGGTTGATCTTGGTGAATTGGGGCGGCGTGGGCCGGGCGAAATTAAGGAGTCCCCGGATCGTCTCGGAGATCCTGTAGACATTCTCCAGGACGACCTCGATCTCCTGCTTTTCTTTTTCTTCCCTGGCTTCTTCGCGGAGGATTTCGAGGTAAGAGGAGATGCCCAGGAGGGGGTTGTTAATCTCGTGGGCGGCGCCGAGGGCCAACTGGCTCAACGCCGAGAGTTTCTCGTATTCGGCGAGCTGTCCGTGGAGCTTCTCCCGCTCTGTGACATTCTCGATAAGGATGCTGACGCCGAGGATCTTGCCTCGACCGTCCTCAATCGGGAACAAAGAGAGGTTGAAGTACTCGTCTCCCTTTCCCCGGTCGATTTTTCTTTTTTCCACCTGGTTGGGTTTGCCGCTGAAGATCGTGTTCTCAAAAGCGAGTTCGATATCTTTGTCATTCAGCCAGGGCAGGGCCCGGAAGATATCCTGGCCTTTCTTCAGATCATGGAGGTTAAAAAGCTGAAGGATCTCTCTGTTGAAATGGGTGATCTTCCCGGATGAATCGAGGCCGATGACTCCCAGAGAAATGCTGTCCAATAGGTTGGTAATGTATTCCTCCGAAAGCCGCAGTTCCTCGGCCAGGAGCTCGCTCTCTTTGGCCCTCTTTTCCAGCTCAATATTCATCTCGTCAACTTCTTTTTTCTTGGCCCGGGCTTCCCCGAGGGCCAAGCCGAGGTTCAAGGTCAATCTTTTGACCAGAGACGTCGTCCGGCGGGCATGAAGGTTGGACATGACGAGGAGAAGAACAAGAAAGGGAATGAAGAGCAACAGAACGATCTTGTTCACTTCCCTGAGGGGAATCAACGCTTCCTTAAGGTCCATTTCGGAGACAAGATAGAAGTTGAACTGGGAGAGAAGCTCATAAGCGCAGAGGACTTTCTGGCCGCGGTAGTCAAGGTGGGTGGTGACACCGCGTTCCCCATGATGGGGATTGCCCTCCCTTTCCCAGTAGCCCTTGTCGGCCAGGGGTCGTCCGCCCAGTTTTGTCGGTGAGAGAAGCGTCCCGCTGTTGTCAACGAGGAAGAGCTCGCTCGTCTTGCCAATCCTCAGGTCAAAAAGGAGGCTGTAAAAGCTTTTGAGGTCAAGAGACGCTGCCAGGACGCCGATGATTCGGTTTTCCCGGTTGAGGAGGGGGTGAGACAAGACCATGACCGAGGACTGAATCATGTCCGAAAAAAAGACTCCCGAGTTGAAAAATTTTCCTTCTTTTGAGACCTGAAAATACTTTCTGTTAGCGATGTTGCCCGAGATCGTCCGGTTGATGGATAGGACGATGTCGCCTCTAAGGTCAGCGATAATGAGAAAGTCATACCATTTTTTTTCGGTGAGCAGGGTCTTTAGAAACGGCGACAGGCCCTGGACTTCCTCGATCCTCTCGATGTCAAGATGGCAGAAAGAGCGAAGGTCTGTCTCCCTGTCCTGGAGAAAAATGGTAATGGTCTTGATGTTCTCGGCAACTGTGTCGGATAAGTGAGTGTAAATTTGATTCTTGATCAGGGACGAGACTTCATAGTTGACGGCAAGATAGAGAAGAAGAAACGGGAGGACGAACAGGATGACCGTTATAAGGGTGTTTCTTGACGTCAGCTTTTTGTAGTTGACCTCATCGACGGGTTCTTGACTATCTTTCCGGGGCGTTGATCTCATCACAAGCATTTTATCACAAGATTATAAGAGACACGACAGGAAGCATCTCCCCAAAATTGCCGATAGGGACTTCCCATCAAGCGAAATATGTTGGGGTTGGCCGGAATCGGCGCGATAAGTCGACACCCGATGGGTGGCGTGGTTCGGGGGCCCCCCGCCGACCCGAGCGTTTGATGCCACTCATCTTCAGGCTTGATAATAAACAAGATAGTCCGCGAGGGGGCGCCGGGGGTGAACCACGTCAGGACCCGTCGGGTGATTCTATCGGCAATTTTGGGTTTCTTCATAGTCTTGACACTGCTGGACGTCCTTTGCTATATCTCAACAGTCAAAAAGGCAAAGGACTTCCCCGTCTGGTAGCTGAATGATGCAAAATATAGAAGAAGAGTTGGTCCGCATGGAGCATATAGAAAAGTCATTCTCCGGGGTCCGCGTGCTCGATGACGTCTCCTTTAACCTCCGCCGCGGCGAAGTCCATGTCC
>CAZKBY010000039.1:0-16181 GCA_964550915.1 uncultured Eubacteriales bacterium
CCGCCATCCGGAAGTCTGGGCCCTCGTCCTGTCCCGAAACCAGTCGTGCCATGTCTTTAATAAAGAAATTTTTGTATAATTTTTTCGCCCATCCTCATGGAACGGCGGAAAGGGCAAAAGAGGTCCAGGGGATGGACTCAGAATTCATGAGAAAGGAATGACCAATGAAAACAAAACTGATATCTCTCGTCGGTTTAGTTTTTCTTTTTATTAGCGCCGCCAGCTCTGTTTTTATTTTCGCCGCTCAAGATCGGGGAAAAGAAGAACTCAAGCTCCAGCTTCCCAAGCCGATGTTCATCGGCACTCCCCGGAACATTCAGAGCGCAAACCTGGAAAGGATCACGGGCAAACCCAGGGGCCCTTTTTTTGTTCCCGCGGGAACAAAGCTCCTCAGCCTGAACAGGCCCGTCTCATCGAGCGACAGACAACCAGTCATTGGCGACCTCAGCTATGTCACGGACGGAGAGAAATCGGGCGAGGACGGCTATTTTGTCGAGCTCGGTCCGGGCAAGCAGTTCGTCCAGATCGACCTCAAGGATTCCTGTCTTCTCCACGCCATCCTCATCTGGCACTACCACAGCCAGGCGCGCGTCTACCATGACGTTATCGTCCTGGTGTCCGATGATAAAGATTTTATCAGTGGCGTTGTCACGGTCTTCAACAATGACCACGACAATAGCTCAGGTCTGAGTGTCGGCCGCGACAAGGAGTACATCGAAACATACGAGGGAAAGCTTGTTGATCCCAAGGGGATAAAGGGCCGCTACATCCGGCTCTGGTCAAACGGGAACACGGCCAACGACATGAATCATTACGTCGAGGTGGAAATCTACGGCGCTCCGTCGAAATGACCAAAAAAGCCTTCTTCTGGCTATTCTCCCTGACCTTCCTGGTTGACTTGATTTTTCGTGTGACTCGTCTCGAGCTCAGGCCCATGCACCACGACGAGGCCAACCAGGCTCTTAAATTCGGCGCTCTGCTCGAGAAGGGGGAATACCGCTACGATAGGACCGATCACCATGGGCCAAGCCTTTATTACCTGACCTGGCCTTTTGCCCGTCTCCTAGGGGGAGGGACTCTGGCTTCACAGAGCGAGAGAACGCTGCGCCTTGTGCCCGCCTGTGTTGGAGTCGCCACGATACCTCTTTTCATCCTCCTTTTGCCGTCGCTCGGCCGGACGGCCGTTGTCCTGAGTGCGCTCGGGCTGGCGGTTTCGCCGGCCTTCGTCTATTTCGGCCGCTTTTACATCCAGGAGACTCTCCTCGTTTTTTTTCTCACCGGTTTTCTCGCTTCGCTCTGGCGGTATATCCTGAGACCCTCAGCGGGCTGGGCGTTCGCCGCCGGCTTTTTCGCCGGGATGATGTACGCAACAAAGGAAACCTCGGTCATTGCTTTCGCCTCTGCAGCCGCGGCTCTTTCCCTCGCGTTCCTGATCAAAAGCAGGATAAAAAGAGACAGAAAGAAGAAAATTAGAAAAAATCCGGAGCGCAGCAACCAATATCTAGATGGGGGCCGGCCAGGAGAAGCCCAGAAGCCAAAAAAAGGAGAACAGAAATCTGGAAGGCGGTTTTGTCATTTAGTTCTGGCTTTCGGCGCCTGGCTTCTGGTGACGTTTCTTCTTTTCTCATCCCTTCTTCAGAACCCCAAAGGAATCGTCGATTCTATCCTCTCCTTCAAAGTCTACTTTATCCGGGCCGCAGAGGGTACGTTCCATATTCAGCCCTGGCCTTATTATCTCAAGACGTTAGCTTTCTCAAAAGCCAACGGTGGACCGATCTGGAGCGAGGCTTTCTTACTCGCCCTGGCTCTGGCCGGGAGCACCGCCGCTTTCAGGGCCGGACGGAGCTCCTGTCCTTCTCGTTCCCTCCTTCAATTCATCTTTTTTTACACGCTTATCGCCACAACCTTGTTCTCTTTCATCCCTTATAAGACTCCCTGGAACCTTCTTTCCTTCCATCTCGGCTTTGTCCTGCTCGCCGGAGCTGGCGCCGCAATGATCCTCGGCCAGTGCCGCAAGGTGGGATATCGTGCTGGAGTGATCATCGTCCTGGCAGTGGGGTTCTTCCACTTGGGCTGGCAGAGCTACCGGGCCAATTTCGTTTTCCCTGCAGACACGCGAAATCCTTATGTCTATGCCCAGACGAGCCCTCGTTTCCTGAAGCTTGTCAGACGGGTGGAAGATATTGCCAACGTCCATTCAGAAGGAAGAAAAATGCTGATCAAGGTGGTCGCCGGGCCCTACGAAACCTGGCCCCTGCCCTGGTCACTCCGGAAGTTCGAGCGCGTGGGCTACTGGCAGAAAGCCGGGGATATCAGCCTTTCCGACAAGCCAGCCCTGGTCATCGCCTCAGCCGAGGAAGCGGCAGCACTCGAGTCCTCTATAAATATCCATTATCGATCGGAATACTATGAACTGCGGCCAGGCATCCTCCTCGTCCTTTTTATCCGCGCCGACCTCTGGGAGGATTACCTCAAGTCTCGTCCAGGTCGTGTTCAAAATCCCGGCTGAGATTCCCCACTTCCGGCGCTAACAATCACGTTCCATTCTTAGAGAAGTTTCACTTTGACTTCTCCATCAGCCTCGGCTATATTCTATTGACTCAGCGCAGATTGCCCTGCGATTCATCATCCCAAAGGATGTGCTGTGAAGCAATATCTCGGCCAGAAAGTTCATCTAAAAAGAGCTGCGGAAAGATAATCTCTTGCCTATAAACTAATTCATCAAGGAGGTCATCCATGAAAAAATCGCTCAGCATCGTCGCGGCTGGAATCTGTCTGATTGCCATCCTGACGGGCTGCGCTCCGCGGGAGAAAATGCCGCGCATCATCCCGATGAAAGACTTCTTCCGCAACCCGGAGACAGCGATGTTCCGCCTTTCACCCGACGGCCAGTATCTGGCGTTTCTAAAACCCTGGCAGACTCGCCTGAACGTCCATGTCCAGAAGATCGGAGAGGACAAGGTGACAAGGATCACAAGCGCTACAGAGAGAGATATCGCCGCCTATTTCTGGGCCAGCAACAGCCGGATCGCTTATGTCCAGGACAAGGGCGGAGACGAAAACTTCAGGCTCTACGCCGTCAATATCGACGGCTCCGAGGAAAAAGACCTGACGCCCTTCGAGAAGGTCCGGGTGCAGCTCATCGACGACCTCAAGGACGATGACGACCATGTCCTGGCCGGCATGAACAAAAGAGACCCGCGTTTTTTCGACGCCTATAGGATCAACGTCCTCACGGGCAAGATGGAGATGATCGCCGAGAATCCGGGAAACATCATCAGTTGGATGACCGATCATGACGGGAAACTCCGCATAGCCACCACCTCCGACGGCGTCAACACCAGCCTCCTCTACAGGGACACCGAGAAGGACAATTTCGAGGTCCTCCTGACGACAAGCTTCAAGGAGACGCTGGCGCCCCTCTTCTTTACGTACGATAACAAGAATCTCTACGTGGCTTCGAACATCGGCCGGGACAAGACGGCGATCTATGAGTACGACGTCAAGCAAAAGAAGCTAACGACTCTTCTTTACGAACACCCTGATGTGGATGTCGAAAACCTGCTCAGGTCCGATAAGCGAAAAACCGTCACCGGAGTCTCTTTCTACACCGACAAACGCCAGTATCACTTTTTCGATGATGAGAGGGCGAAGCTTCAGCAGGATCTCGAAGCCCGTCTTCCCGGCTACGAAGTGACCCTGACCAACACGAGCCGGGATGAGACGAAGGCGCTGGTTTATGCGGGAAGCGACAGAACCCTGGGGTCGTATTATTTCTATGACCAGACGACCTCGGATTTCCGCAAGCTCGCCGATGTCGGGCCCTGGCTGGTCGAGAGCGAGCTCGCCGAGATGAAGCCCATCACCTACACCTCCCGGGACGGTCTGACCATCCACGGCTATCTCACCCTTCCCCAAGGCTTGAAACCGAAGAAGCTCCCGGTCGTGGTCAACCCTCACGGCGGCCCCTGGGCCAGGGATGTCTGGGAATACAATCCAGAGGTCCAGTTCCTGGCCAACCGAGGTTACGCCGTGCTCCAGGTCAACTTCCGGACCTCCACCGGATACGGCCGCGCCTTCTGGGAGGCCGGGTTCAAGCAGTGGGGCCTCAAAATCCAGGACGATATCACGGACGGCGTCAAATGGCTAATCGACCAGGGTATTGCCGACCCCAAGCGGATCGCCATCTACGGAGGTTCGTTCGGCGGGTACGCGACGCTCGCCGGACTGGCCTTTACGCCTGACCTTTACGCCTGCGGCGTGGACTACGTGGGAGTATCGAATCTTTTCACGCTGATCAAGACCATTCCCCCCTACTGGGAGCCGATGCGGCGGATGTTCTACGAGATGATGGGTGACCCGGAGAAGGACAAGGAGCTCTATGAAAAGGTTTCCCCGGTCTTCCATGCCGACAACATCAAGGTCCCTGTGCTCGTCGCCCAGGGCGCCAATGACCCGCGAGTCAACAAGGCCGAGTCAGACCAGATCGTCGAAGCTTTGAAGAAACGCGGCATCGAGGTTGTTTACATGGTCAAGGACAATGAAGGCCACGGATTTCGGAACGAGGAAAACCGGTTCGATTTTTACCGGGCCATGGAAGAGTTTTTGGGCAAATATCTCGGCGGCCGCGTGGAAACGGTCGAACCAAAAAAGTAGCTCTAGCCGTTGCTCCCTATTATTCTTTAGTCTTTTTGCCTCGGCCGATTTAGCCGGCCCGCAATGCCCGCCAGGGCAAGTTCCCTCAGGAATTTCTTGGCTGCCCCGGATCGCCGACTCTCCGGTTCCCACTGAAATTTCTCGAGGTCGATGCGGCCGAGTCGGCTGACACGTACGCCCTCCGCGGCAAGGCGCCGTCTCTGTTCTTCAAAGCCTCTACCCGGGGGGAGCGAGATGCTGCCGCGGCTCGAGATAATGCGGTGCCAGGGAAGGCGGTCCTTGGCGGAAGAGGAGTGAAGAACCCGGGCGACCTGGCGGGCGGCCCGGTAGTTTCCCGCGAGCGCGGCAACCTGAGCGTAGGTCGCCACCTTGCCATGCGGGATCGCCTTGATCACGCGCTTGATTCTATCCTCGAATTCCATCTTTTTAGCCGCAGGCGACTTCTTTTTTTCCTCTGAGTTCAGAAGCCATGATCGCCCAGGCGCAGCCGACTCCGGCGCGAACAGAGATCGCCGCAAAGGGACAGTTCCTGGCGCAGGCGCCGCACTCCATGCAGAGGTCGCGGTCACGGACCCTGGCCTTGCCGTTTTCAACCTCAAAGATGCGGTGAGGGCAGACCTCCGCGCACATTCCGCAGCCCGTGCACCTGGCCGGTTCGTAAGCCAGTGTCGTTACATTCTTAAGATATCGATGTTCTCTCATTGAGCGCGACTCCTCAGAAAGCGCCGGCCAGCGACGCCACAAGAAGGCCGAGCCCCAGGCCGGCCGAAACAACGATGGCTGGCACAGCCGTCTTCATCTCCCGGACAACACCCGAAAGCGACGTGTAGGTGGAGGAACCAGTGAAATTCATAGCCAGGAAAGCAGAAATCGCCGGCAAAAGGAGAAAATAGGAAACTGCCCGTGGCCAAGCTTGCGGCCAGCCCGGAGAGCTTGAAAAGATTAGACCCTGCTCAATATTCACAAAAAGCGCCCAGGCTAGCCCTAAAAGCCAGCCTTTCCAGGCAAAGGCAGGGCCAGGAATCCACGGCAAGAGCGCCGGGACAGCTACGCAGCCGACAACGACAGCACCAAGGTATGGATAAAGGGTTTTCCAGGAAAGAATGTTGAGGCCAAGGAGGTCAAGGATTAAAAAGATGAGCACAACCGCTGCCACCACCTTTAGGGTCATGACCAGCTCGAGCGGAGTGAGGATAAGCCTGTCCGCGAAGTTAAAACGAACGGTCCTCATCTCTTCCGAAGCCTTCAGTCCGCTGCGGAGAAAAAGCTTGATGTCCGAGGCTCGCACCGGCCCATAAACAACCTTGAACCCGGACCGTTTTGTCACCTCATGAGCGGCAACCCCAGGCGCACCGAGCTGAGGCAGGATGAGCGTCCGCTGAGAGACAACGCTCCGGAGGCCGCTCGCTTCAAGCCTGTTCAAGATCTCTTCGGTCCCGAAGGTCCCTTTCCCGGCAGCACACCAGACGTTGATGCCTTTGGTATCGAGGACGAGAACCCAGGCATCGACACCGTCGAGCTCCTTCCGCAGGCGGTCAAAGCTTAATTTGTAATTAGCCGAGGCAAAAACAGGTGAGCCCGGCGTCGGGTTTCCGACGGCATAAAGCCCGGGCCTAACCGCATAATGCATCCTCTTTATGCCCAGACGGACGAAAAAAGAGCCAAGCCTGTCTCTCCAGTTCAACCGCGTGGAAACTAAAGGGACTGGCCCGGCGGCTGATTCAAGCCGGCCCTCTATCCAGCCGGCGTTTTCATGGTCATATTTTCTCTCGCTTCCCTCGCTCGCCTTGCTGGCCGAAGAGCCGCAGCAATCGGCGCAGGAGCACTCAACCCGCGATTCCTCCTGATCATCCTCGCTCATTCTGTCCGACCTCCGCAGCGAGACGGTTCATCCTGGCAGCGTTCGTCTGAATCGTTGTATTTTTTGACGGCATCGGCAAGATGTTCTTTTGATCCGACAGGCGGCTTGGCGTCCTCTCCAATGACGCGAGCTGCCCAGAGCATACCCCGTTTGACAATTTCCCGCGCTTCGGGAACATCAAAATCTTTGGCCACATGGCCAAGCGAGGTGTAAAAAACGCGTCCCCGACCATACATCTTCTTCCAGACAACCGGCATGACAACGCCTTTAATCCACGGGGCGTATTCTCCCGAAAAGGTCGTCGTTGCCAGCACCTCATTGGCCGGATCTACATGCATGTAGTACTGCTCAGAATTCATCTTGAAATTGGCCAGCCCGGCTGTAATCGGGTCCTTATGGTCGATGATGTTGACCTCGTAAGGGATAATTCCTCCGGGGTGGGCGACCCACTGTCCGCCGACCATGAACTGGTATTCGGTGTTGCTCCGGAAGGCATCGGCCAGCCCGCCGTGCCAGCCGGCCAGGCCGACACCGCTCTTCACTGCCTCGAGCAATCCCTTCTCCTGTTGAGGAGTTATCGTGGACATCGTGTAGACTTGGACGATGAGGTCGAGCGACTCCATCTTTGCTTCGTCTAAGTAGGAGTCGAGGGTGTTCGATATTTCGATCTCGAATCCCTGTTCGGCCAGCCAGGGCACAAATATATCAACGCACTGCTTGGGCTCGTGCCCTTCCCAGCCGCCCCAGACAAAAAGTGCTTTCTTTTTCGGCTGCTCCACAGCCAGGTTTGCCGCAATTCCGAAAGAAGAAACAAAAAGAGAGATTAGAACAGCCAGGACCGAAACCATAGGGTGCGATAGCCCAGTGGAATGTCTTTTCATTGCTCTCTCCTTCGGACAGCGAGACTCAGCCAAAGGCACCGACTTCCTGCTTGCGATAACTTAGACATCCTTTGCATCTATCAAAAAACGCAATGATTTTCGTTACACCCCCCCTTTCCCTCCGCCTTCGACGGGGAGGTGAGGGAGAAGAACGTATCACAAATAATTGCGTTTATCATAGCATTTTGAGCAAGCAACGTGTCACTGATGTATCTGACCCAGCACAGGTTCCCCGAATTCCTCTCCTCTTACTCGAGGGGACGCAGCCAGATGTTGCGGTAGCGGACGGGGTTGCCGTGGTCCTGGAGAGAAAGCGGCAGCCTGTCCGGATGGGGCATGTAAGGGGTCCGGATTTTGTGCGTCGTCGGCCCTATCAGCTCAGCATTGTCATGGATGAGGATGCCGTTATGAAAAACGGTCGTCCGGGCCGGCGCAACAACCTTCCCCTCGCCGTCGAACCGGGGCCGCCGGAAAATAATGTCATAACTCTGCCATTCTCCTGGCTTCCGGCAGGCGTTGACCAGGGGCGGATACTGACCGTAGATGGCTCCGGCCATGCCGTCAGCATAGGTCTTATTCTCATAGGAATCTAACACCTGAACCTCGTAGGTGTTCATCAGAAAGACGCCGCTGTTGCCCCGGCCCTGACCCTTTCCGCTCACCACCGTGGGCGCCGCCCATTCGACATGAAGCTGGCAATCGCCGAAAGCTTTTTTCGTCCGGATTGAACCCGTCTTGGCCACGACTTCTATGTAACCAGCCTCGACCTTCCATCCCGCCGCTCCCCCTTTGCTGTCTTCCCACTCAGAAAGGTCGGTGCCGTTGAAGAGGACGATTGAATCAGACGGCGCCGGCGCTGGGGGCCCGGCAGGCCCAGGGTCGATAACTGGAGGCAGCGGCCTTTCCGGGTCGTGGATAGCCCACTGCAGGACCGCTCTCGGCGCAGACCATTCCTCTTCCCCTTTTTTTGTTTGGTTCCCCTGGCTGCAGAAAATCAAAAAGCCCGTCATGAAAAGAAGCAGGGACACACCTCTTACTTTCATCTGCGTCTTTCCTCCGGACCTACAGTGACCAGCCTGCCCGGTACTCTTTGTGCAGATACTTGTTGGCCTCGGGAAAGTTAGGAAACTCCATTTTTCCCGGGTCCCACTCTAACACCGACTTCCCCTCTTGAACCAGGACGGCGATATTCCCGAGCAGCATCACTTCAGTGAGCTTGCCCGAGTACTCGAAATCCGTAGTCGATTTCTTCCCCGCCTTGATAGCGGCAACCCATTCCTCGTGGATTCCGGGAGAACGGGGGATGGTCTTTGCTGGCCGCTTGTAGCTTTTCATGAGATCTTCAGGAACAAGACGGGGATTCTCGCCGTAAGTCCCGCACATCAGCAGTCCCTTCTTCCCCACAAAAAGGCAACCGCCGCTTTCGTCGCCCATCATCCGGCCGCTTTCTAACTCTTTCGGCCTTGGCGGCCTCAGCCCGCCGTCATACCAGACAAGCCTGACGGGTGGAAGCTTGCCGCGGGCCGGGAACTGGTAGGTGACGATCTCAGCCAGCGGATAGGAATCCTTGGTGAATTTCGTCGAGCTGGCCTGCACAGTTTTGGGATGACCGAGGTCGAGCGCCCAGAATGGCTGATCGAGGAGATGAGCACCCATATCACCCAGGGCTCCGGTGCCGAAGTCCCACCAGCCGCGCCAGACAAAAGGATGATAGGCCGGATGGTAGGGCCGCCAGGGAGCCGGACCGAGCCAGACGTTCCAATCGATAGTCGGCGGGACTGAAGGAATCTCCTTGGGAGCATCGATGCCCTGGGGCCAGATGGGGCGGTTGGTCCAGACGTGAACCTCCTCGACCGGACCGATGGCTCCGTCCCAGATCCACTCGCAGATAAGACGGGCCCCTTCCCCAGCATGTCCCTGATTCCCCATCTGGGTGATGACGCCCGCCTTCTTGGCCTCCTCAGCCAGGAGCCTCGCTTCCTTGACTGTGTGGGTGAGCGGCTTCTGGACGAAGACATGCTTTCCCATCTTGATGGCCGCCATGGCGATGACGGCATGGTTGTGATCGGGCGTGCTGACGACAATAGCGTCGAGGCTTTTTTCCTTGTCCAGCATCTTGCGGAAATCCCTGTACTTGCTGGCCTCTTCGTACTTCGCCTGGTGTTCAGATGTGTGGCGCTCGTCCTTCAAGAATTTAGCCATCATCTCATCGTCCACGTCACAGAGAGCGACAATGTTCTCGGTGCTCACAGAGACGATGTCAGAAGCTCCTTTGCCCCATACACCCACGCAGCCGATGTTGAGGGTGTCAGAAGGCGCCTGGATGCCGCGTCCGCCGAGCACATGCCTGGGCACGATCATCAGACCGGCTGCGCCTGTGGCCGTTTTCTCGATGAATTCTCGCCTGGTTATGGTTTTATGATCTCCCATCGTTCCTCCTTGGCCTTTAAAATTGGGGACAGCTTATTCATTTACCCAATTTCTTCCTATCGATCCGCATCTCTGGCCAAAATATGGTGAACGGCGAGCTTTCGCAGGTCAGAGCGCTGCGGAATCCCGCATCGTGATTTGACGCTTCGGAACGAAGACCTGAGCCCGATACTTAATCCCAAGCCTCACCGTTCACCGATGATAGATTTACTCGGGCGCCGGCCATTTGTCAATAATCTAAAATTGGGGACAGCTTATTCATTTACCCAATTTCTTCCTATCGATCCGCATCTCTGGCCAAAATATTGGGTAAAGATGTAAACTGTCCCCATTTTTTAAAACTCAGGATTAGCAGACAGCTATCAGCCGCGAGTGAATTCATCGACGAATAAAAGAATTGACACACAGAACACCCGTGATAAAATTCCTAAAAGAGTGGTTTTACGCCATGACTGAAGCGAGACGACGAATCAGTGTCCTGGCTGCCAGTTTTGACCTTCAGCTCATCTACGCATTCGGAAGCCGGGCCAAGGAAGCCCTTGCTTTCATTGACGGAAAAAGACGCCGTCTCTCTATTGGAGCAGCTGATCTAGATATTGGAATCAAACCAGCCAAGCATTTGACTGTCCAAGAAAAGGTGAGGATCGCCCAATCTCTCGAGAGTATTTTCGATGTCCCGAGAGTCGACCTCATCATCCTTCCCGAGGCTCCCGCCTTTCTTGCGCTTGAAATCGTTCAGGGTGAGCTGCTTTACGCGGCCGATGAAACCGAGGAGGCTGAATACCAGCTTTATGTGATGAGAAGAGCTGCCGATCTCTATCCTTTCGAAAAGGATCGCCAGAATTCTCTTCTAAGGGCTCATCGATGACAAGCGGCAAAATCAGTAAAGTGGTTGTGGCCCAGAGAGCCCGATGGGTTAAGGAGATGATAGAGTCTATCGAAGAGCTTCCCATCAGGACAAAAGAAGAATTTCTGCGTAACCGCCATCATGCCGCCGCCGCAGAGTCCTACCTGAGAAGGGCTCTCGAGGCGTTATTCGACATTGGCCGGCACATCCTATCAAAAAAATATGCAACTCCCGTCACGGAATACAAGGAAATTGCCCAGAGACTTTTAGAGAAGAAGGTCCTGACCCAAAAAGAGGCTGATCTTCTCAGGGACATGGCTGGCTACAGAAACAGGATGGTCCATTTCTATCATGAGATTGGCCCCCAAGAGCTTCATGAAATTTGCCGGGATCATTTGGCTGATGTCCGGACGGTGCTGGCAGGAATGATCCGCTGGTTATCAAAGAATCAGAAAGCTCGTTTGCCCAGGTCTTCTAAGTAGAATTCTGCTGCCTTGAGCGCCAGCGAGCGAGCGTCGAGGTCGGCGCGATTGCAGAGAACAATCACGGTCAGGTCATCTTCAGTGAAACGCTGGATGGCGGTTCGGAACCCGACCGTCTCGCCGTAGTGCCACATCCGATTGTGTCCCTGCCACGGGTTCAGGAACCAGCCAAAACCATAGGTAACCGGAGTTCCGTCCGGCTCTGTCGGCCCTTCACCAGGGACGCTCACAGGAATCAGGGCAGGCTGAATCTCCTTTTCGCTCAGAAGAGTATGCCGGCGCAACGCCTCATCCCACTTGGCCAGATCTTCGAGCGATGAATAAACGCCTCCGTCACCCAGAGTCGCCGATGTCGGGCTCTGGTCCGTCTCCTGCCATCGGTTATCAACCTTCGTATGGCCGTAGGCGCGGTTCGGCACTTTGTTTTTCCCGCGCTCGTAGGCCACCGTGTTCGTCATCCCGAGGGGAACGAAAATCCGCCCCCTCAAGAACTCGGAAAAAGATTGGCCTGAGATTTTTTCGACGACAAGGCCGAGCAGGACATAGCCCGAGTTGCTGTAGGCCCAACGCGAGCCCGGCTCAAACTTCCCGGCCTCTTGTGCTTTCAGAAGATCGAAAACCCCGACGTCCTTGATCTGAAGCTGCTCCACAGGAATCGTGGAGTCGTAAGGAGGCATGAGGTCTTCATAGTCGGCAAGCCCGGAGGTATGAGTGAGGAGATGGCCAATCGTCATGGCCCGGCCGTATTCGGGGAAATCAGGGAAGATATCGGTCAAGCTGTCTTCGTAGCGGAGCCTGCCGTCTCGCACGAGCAGCATGACGGCTGCTGCCGTGAATTGTTTCGTGATAGAAGCCAGTCGAAAGTTCGTCTGGCTGTCTATCGGCCGGAGGGTCCTGAGGTCGGTGACACCATAGCCGCGCTCGAAGACGACGCGCCCGTCCTTGACGACGATAACGGCCGCTCCCGGCTCATGTTCAGATATCAAGCCTGAAAAAAGCGTGTCGATCTCGTTCGTCGGCTGGCTTTCTTTTTCTGGCCTGCACATCACGATCAGAAAAAACAGGCTAAGAATCATCAACGCCCTAAGCCATTCTCTAATCGTCATTTTCATTCTTCAAGCATCGTAATTCATAAAGCTGAGGAATATCAAGAACAGGGAACTAACCGCAAGCAGGTTCATAAAAAACTTCTTCGCCAAGGCTCCCAGAGCATAGCATTCTAAAAAGGATTCTGATAGAATGAGACCATGAAAAAGGAACAGCCTCAAAAGAGGAAAGCTTTTCTCATTATCAGAAAACCCGACGCCAACAAGGAGAGGGATTTTGAGTTAGACTACTTGCTCTCCATGAGCCTTAACCAGCGGATTTCAATGATGGAAGGAAAGAGCAGGGAACTGAAGTCTCTTTTAGCTGAAAATGGATACCGAAAAGCTTCTGCGATCATTAAAAGAAAATAGAGCCATCTTTGTCATCATCGGAGCCACGGCTCTCCCCGTCTATGGTTATGCGCGGGCGACTCTTGACATCGACCTGTTTGTCAAGCCAGACCCGAGGAACATAGAAAGAGTCATGAAAGCCCTAGAAGAATTTGGGTATGACTTGATGAGCCTCACCCCTGACGATTTTCTAAAAAATAAAATTCTCATCCGGCAATACACAGTCGAAGCCGATATTCATCCCTTTGTCAAAGGCATCAGTTTTGATGATGTCTGGAAGAATAAGATAAAGGCTAAATTCGGAAAAACAGAGGTCTATTTCCCCTCCTTGGATGATATGATCAAAATGAAAAAAGCGGCTGGGCGGGCCATCGACAAGGAAGACTTGAAATATCTCAGAAGAATCAAGAGGAGGGCTTTGCCAGCCAGATAAGGCGACAATCAAGGAGGATCTCAGCATCATCACCTGAGTGGGACCAACTGCGTTTCTCCTAAATGCGTTAATATATCGAACGAGACTCAATGGCTAGCCTATCGTCACTCCATATACTCACAGGTGGTCGGCCAGGATCTTGATGCCGATGAGGATGAGGATCAGGCCGCCGGCGAGCTCTACCCTTTTGCTAACGATCCGCCCAAGAACAGGGCCGAGCTTCATGCCGATAAGCGTCATCAGGAAGGCGACAACACCGATGACCGCGGCAGGATAGACAATGGCCACATGAAGTGCGGCCAGGCTCAACCCTACGGCCAAAGCATCCATGGCCAGAGCAAAGGCCAGACCGAGGACGAGCAGGAAATTCACGGCTGTCGGCCCTCCAGGAATTCAAGGGCCAGAGAGGCCATTAACAAGGCCGCCTTGGGCAGCGCCTTCTCGTCGATATCGAAACCTGGATGATGGTGCGCGAAAGGACAGCCGTCGCCAGCGCCGAAGAAGAAAAAGGCGCCCGGAACTTCTTGGAGATAGTAAGCGAAATCTTCCCCGCCCATGATTGGTTCGATGGGCTTGAGGCAACCTTCACCGAGGACTCTCGCGGCCACGCCCGAGACTAAGTCCACCATCCCGGGGTGATTCACGAGGGCAGGATAACCCTTGATATAGTTGAAGCTACACGAGGCGCCCAGGGCTCGGCCCGTTTCCTCGGCGATCTCTCTCAACCTCCGCTCGGCCAGGTCCTGCACAGCGGCGTCAAAGCTCCTCACGGTGCCGCTCAACGAAACCTCAGCCGGAATGATGTTGAAGACCGTCCCGCCGTTTACCGTGCCGAAGGAAACGACGCAGGGTTTGAGCGGGTCAACATTCCGGCTGACAATCGTCTGGACATTGACAACAATGTGCGAGGCGGCGAGGATCGGGTCAACGGCCGTGTGGGGCATGGAGCCGTGGCCGGCCTTGCCCTTGACGATGATCGAAAATTCGTCCGATTGCGCCATCATCGGACCCTTGACGATTCCGACCGAGCCCGTGGGGAGCGGCTGCCAGAGATGAAGGCCGAAGACTGCGTCGACGCCGTCCAGTGCTCCTTCTTCGATCATCTTCTTGGCTCCGCCTGGCGGCCTCTCCTCAGCAGGCTGGAATAAGAAGACGACGCGGCCTCGAAGATGATCTTTTCTCCCCGCCAGAATTTTTGCTGCGGCCATTAGAATCGCCATGTGGCCGTCGTGGCCGCAGGCGTGAGCAGCGCCAGGGTTCAGGGATTTGTATTCCTTCTCGCCCTCCTCCTGGAGAGGCAGAGCATCCATGTCGGCACGTAAGGCGACGGTCTTCCCCCTTTTGGCTCCTTCTAACACGGCGATAAGGCCGGTTCCGGCAGCCGACCGGACCGGAAGTCCGAGGTCTTCGAGGAAACGGCGGATGACTCCCGAGGTCCACGTCTCCTGGTTAGCGATCTCCGGACGCCGGTGAAAATCCCGCCGCCACGCGACCAACTCCCCGGCCAGGGCGTTCGTTTCGTCTTTCAAACTGGCCAACGTTCTATCATTATCACTTTTAAACTTGTTCATTTCTTGCCTCCATGTCTTTTCA
The DNA here is from genome assembly GCA_964550915.1 of uncultured Eubacteriales bacterium. GTDB lineage: Bacteria > Acidobacteriota > Aminicenantia > Aminicenantales > UBA8522 > JARYMI01. The sequence goes on from CAZKBY010000039.1 coordinate 14,620, forward strand.
ACATCTAATTTTTTTCAATCCCACGTTTTAAGGGGCGAAACCTTCTTGATCCGGTCGAAATCGCTATCATTATTGAGGAGATACAGGTCATTGTCGATAGCTGATCATCAAGCTGACGGCCACGGTCACTACTGCGTTAACGACCAGTGCCACGAACCCGGCATTTAGACCCAGAAAGGGGTCATGCCGGCTGAACACAAGCACGGCCGCAAGGAGAAACCCCGTCACGAGCCCCCACGCGACTCCCCGGCGTCGCACTCTTTTCCAGAACAAACCCAGGACAACACCGGGAAAAAACTGGCTGACGCCGTCGTAACCGATGAGAAGAAGGTTGACGAGGGCGTTGGGAAGGTAAATGGCAAAAAGAAGGGCAAACCCCATGATGACAAGGACCATGAGGCGTGAAAGCACCAGAACTTTCTCCTCGCTGGCTCGCGGCGCAAAGCCCGCCTGGTAAACGTTCTTGGCGAGCAACGTGGAAGCAAAAAGCACCAGGACCGATGACGGCACCATGGCCGTTACGGCGCCCGCTGCCCCGACAAACCCCATGAACCAGGAGGGATACGTTCTGTTTACGATCTCAAGAAAAGCCATGTCGCCGTTTCTCAGCCCCGGGATGACGAGCACGGCCGTAAAACCGACCATGAAGACGAGCAGGATCGGAATCTGGTAGAAGGGCATAATGACGGCGTTTCTTTTTATCGTTTCGGCGCTCCTGGCCGAGAAAGCCGACCCGAAGACGTGCGGCCACATGTAAAAGCCGAGACCGGTCAGGAGCACAGTGGACATGACCCAGAGGACATCCATCCCTGGCGCCGCGCCCGGGAAGACGAGATGCCCTGGATGCGCCTCGATGAGGGAGCGGAACATTTTGCCGAAACCGCCAAAGTAGATGTGGGGAACGCTGATCCCGACAATCGCCACGGCCGCGATCATCATGACGTCCTTAACGATGGACACCCAGGCCGTTCCCCTGATGCCGCTCGTGTAGACAAAGGCGCAGGTCAGGACAAACCCCACGAAAATGGCTGTGCCGGATTGGACAGCACCTCCACTCGCCACCTCAACGATGAGGCCGAGACCGGCGAGCTGGAGCTGCAGGTAAGGGATGATGGACAGGACCCCGATTCCGGCCACAAGGACTCCCAGGCCGCGGCTTTCATACCTTTTGATGAAAAAATCCGGCTGGGTATGGAGGCCGTAGCGTTTTCCCACCTTCCAGACCGCCGGCAGGATGAAAAAGGAGACAGTGTAAGCGAGCGTACCGTAAATCAGGATGTAAAATGTCGGCGCCCCCTTCGAATAAGCCCAGCCGCTGGCCCCCAGGAAGGTGAAGGTCGTGTAGATCTCGCCGGCCATGAGCAGCCAGATCAGGACGACGCCGAAGCGGCGGCCGCCCACCGTCCAGTTCTCCAGGTTCATCTTGACTTTCCGTCCTGCAAAGATGCCGAGGCCGGCCGAAAAAAAGATTGTGGCGAAGATGATCAGGAGCGCAGTATTCATGAGTCCCCGGCGCCGTCTCTCTTATTGAATTTCTTCTCTGCCCAGTAAGCGGCCATCAA